>JAEUTC010000175.1 GCA_016787985.1 Flavobacteriales bacterium
TGGTGCTTCTACCGGAAGTCCGGTACGCCCCAACAAGGACCTGAGCAAATTGCTCGCCCAGCATTTCGGCACCCGCGTGGTGGTGAAACAGAACACGGAAGGCAAAGGCCGCATCGAGATCCCGTTCAAGAGCGAGGATGAATTGCGGAAGATCCTGGCCGTGATCCGGGACTGAGCCGGAGCTTCTGTGCTTTCGACGTCACGTTCGGGATCTGTTCGGAGTTCTCGCGGCCCGAAGCTTGCCATCTTTGTGCCCATGCGGGCAGCATTCACGGCTCTTCTGATCGCGTTAGGCGTGGCCTGTACGGCCCAAGAAGTGTTAGTGCCATCCACGCCTGTCGTGGACAGTGCCGCGGTGGGTGATCCGCTGATCATTTCCGGTGCTGAACCGATCCTGGCAACAGCGGCCAATACCGCACCCAAGGATAGTTTGGACTGGCGCCAGCGGCATTCACCCGGGCGTGCTACGCTCTTCAGTGCGGTGCTACCCGGTGCGGGGCAGCTCTACAACCGGAAATACTGGAAAGCACCTCTTGTATGGGGAGCACTAGGCACCAGCCTGTATTTCGTGCAGCGCAATGGCAAGGAGTTCCGGCGGTACAAGGATGCGTATATCGCAGTAACCGATGGCGACCCCACCACGTCTGACGAGTTCGAAGGTCGCGTAAGCGCCTCACAGTTGCTGGAGGTCACGGACACCTACCGCAAGTGGCGCGACATGAGCTACATCGCCGTGGGTCTGGTGTATGTGCTCAACATCGTGGATGCCAGCGTTGACGCCAACTTCGTGCGGTTCGATGTGAGCCGCGATCTGACGCTGAACGCTTCGCCCTCACTGGAGTTGGCTTCCCGCGGAGCACTTGGCTTATCGTTGAGCCTTTCGGTCCATTAAGGATGGAACGACGAAGCGCTGGTGCGAACTAGCCCCACCAGCGCCTCTTGTTGTGATCGTTCGTTGTGAAAATACGCGTGTTCAGTGCTTCATGACCTGAACGGTGGTACGCATTGTTCCTTGCGTTAACACCACATCGTATACGCCACTGGCAAGCCCGTGAAGGTCAAGTACCCGACTGTGTGCTCCTGCTGGAAGCATGCTGTTCGATACGAATGTGCGCACGAGGTTCCCACGTACATCCGTCAAGAAGAGCGAAACCACTGCGGGTTGCGGCACGGCAAAGGAGAAACGAGCCTCATCGGCTAGCGGGTTAGGGTAGACCAGCGTGTTCAGATCATCCTGTTCCAGGTCTTCCAAGCCTACGGTCAGTTCGTTCAGCAAACGCGTGACCGCGAACGCGCTGACCGAATTGACCGATCCGTCGCCGCCGACCAGGACCTTCCCATCGGGCTGCAAGGCCAACCCCGTGAAGAACACCGGACCAATGGGGCTCGTGAAGGATTGGAACGCGCCGTCGGCCTGACCGTTCGCAAGCCGGCGCTCCACATGCCACAGTGCATCGTTGGTGGTGTAGCCCACCAGGATGCGACCATCGGGTTGCGCGAGCATGCGGATCACATGATCGGGATCGATGAAGTCGCCGCTGACCATACTGCCACTGGCGCCCAGACCAGTGCCTGGCTGTCCGGTGCTGGTGAAGCGATGGATCTCGTACGGGTCGGTATTCACGCCGAGCAGGACGGTACCAGTCGCTTCCAAAGCGATGGACGTGGAATAGGCGTAACCCGCTTCGGGAGTGGCGATCACAAGGCCTTGATCCCCGAATGCCGTGTTGATGTTCCCGTTCGGAAGGAAGCCCATGATGTACGGTGCATCGGTATCGGTGAAGGTCATGCCCGAGACCAGGATGTTGCCGCTTGAGGTGACCACCATCTGGTCCACGTAGGTGAACGAGCCCAGTTCGCTGAACGCGAGACCATCGGAGCTGAAACCGGCCACATCCAGGGCACCGCCGGCGAGGTATTGTGCCAGCACGAGCTCGCTGGTCCCTTCATCGTTGAAACGACCTGCGACGAGGATCTTCCCGTTGGGCAGGACACTCACATCGAACGCTCCTTCACTTCCATTCGGGATATCGGTGAGCACCACACCGTTATCGCCAAAGCTCGCGTCCAACACGCCAGTGGCATCAACACGCATGAGCTCGATGCTCACATCGGTATCATCGCCTGAGGGAAACGAGTAACCCGCGAGAATGAGTTTTCCATCCGCTTGGAGCGCTGCCGCTTTTGCGAAATGCTCCCGACCTGGTGCACCGAAGAACCCTTGGTCCACAAGGTCTCCATCAGTATCGTACTCACAATAGGCCATGGTATTGACCGTCGGCTCCAGTTCCACACGGCTTCCTAGGATCAGGATATTACCGTTGGGACGCACCAAGAGATCACTGGAGTAGAGGTAGTCATCGCCATTACCGAAAACAACGGTTCCATCACCGGCGAAACCCAAGTCCGGTGCTCCGGGCTGGGAAAAAACGATGTTGCCGATGAATGGAACACCGATCAACAACAGAGTAGATCTAAGCATGGGTTGCGAGTTGGTTTTGTTCAAACCTATCCGCACGCAAGCACCGGGAACGTGGAACTAACGTTACGTATGGGTCGGATGAAGCAAGCAGCTACTGCGACGTGAGGTACAGACGGCAAGAACAAAAGTTACTTTGCGCTCGAACGGAACGGACAGCACATGCGCATCGCACTCTACGGATCAGGCCGGATGGGCAAAGCCATCGCCGCCATCGCCACACAACGCGGACATACGATCGACTTGGTGGTGGATTCGCGCAACGCGGGCACGGCTCCAACAGGTTGCGATGTGGCCATCGAATTCAGCAGACCCGAACACGCGTTGGCCAACATGCGCCTTTGCCTGGCCCATGGTGTACCGGTGGTGGTGGGCACCACGGGTTGGTATGACCAGCTGAACGATGTAAAGGCTTTGGTAAGTGCGAGCAAAGGCTCCCTGCTTTGGGCCAGCAACTTCAGCATCGGGGTGAATCTGTTCTTCCGGGTGAACCGCATGCTCGCGGGGCTGATGGACCGTCAGCCGGACTACCGCGTCCACATCGACGAGATCCACCACATCCACAAACTGGACGCCCCCAGCGGCACGGCCATCACCCTGGCCCGGGACATCGATCTGAAAACCCAACGTTATACTGGCTTCGCACTGAAAGAACCCGTGCCCTCGACGAAGTCCGAAGCAGCACCTGCGCCTGCTCTTGGGCTTGCTCCTGCCCCTGTTCCTGTTCCTGTTCCTGCCGCTGCTCCTGGACCTACCCCGATCCCCATCATCAGCGAGCGGATCGGCGAGGTCACCGGGAAACACTCGGTCACCTGGACCAGCGCCAACGACCGCCTTGTGATCACCCACGAAGCCTTCGACCGCACCGGCTTCGCGACAGGCGCGGTGGTGGCAGCGGAGTGGCTCAAGGGACGCAACGGCCTCTTCACGATGGACGACGTACTGGATTCCTTGTGAACCTGGCTCAGCGCCTTGTGCTGCTCCTGTTCCTGCTCCTGCCCCTGCTCCTGCTCCTGCCCCTGTTCCTGCCCCTGCTCCTGCCCCTGTTCCTGCTCCTGCCCCTGCCCTTGTTCCTGCACCTGCTCCTGCTCCTGCCTATTGCCTCGCCTGCCGAAGCCTTGGCGAAGGCATGGCCCCTATCATCCCGCCTAACCGCCACTGGTACAGCCGTTCACAGCATTTCACGATCAGCAGGCGTTCCAAGTCGGCACTAGTTCGCACCTTCGCTGTCCGTCCGTTGGAACGCGCCCCTTGCCCATGATCCCGTACCTCTTCCTTTTCGCCTACATCGCCGTGCTCTTCGCCAGCCTTTGGAAACTCTTCCAAAAGGCCGGTCAACCGGCTTGGGCCGGTTTCGTTCCGGGGTACAACATCCTGGTGTGGTTGAAGATCAGTGGGAAGCCCTGGTGGTGGATCTTCCTCTTCCTGGTGCCGGGGGTCAACTTGCTCATGTTCATCATCATGAACGTGAACACCAGCATCATTCTGGGCCAGCGCGAGTTCAAGGACCATGTGATCATGACCTTTCTGCCCTGGGTGATATTGCCGCAGACCATCTTCGGCAGCACCACCTATGTAGGGCCGATCCCGGTGGCGGAGCGCAAACGTGGCCTCTTGGGCCAATGGGGCGACGCCATCCTCTTCGCGGTGATCGTGGCCACGGTCTTCCGCACGTTCACCTTCGAGGCGTTCACCATCCCCACGCCTTCCATGGAGAAAAGCTTGCTGGTGGGCGACTACCTCTTCGTGAGCAAACTGAGCTACGGCCCGCGCATGCCCATGACGCCGGTGACCTTCCCCTTCACGCACCACACCATGCCGTTCACCGCGAGCACACCGTCGTTCGTGAACTGGTTCAGCCAGCCCTACCGCCGATTGCCCGGTTTCGGATCACCTGAGCGTGGCGATGCGGTCGTGTTCAACTTCCCCGAAGGAGACACGGTGGTGGCGAATTTCCAGAACCAGAGCTACTACCAGCTGGTGCGCAACTACGGGCGCAAGAAGATCCACGACCCCAACTTCCGCATGCTCAACATGGTGGACGGCCAGGTGCGACAAGTACCCACGGGGGGCATCCTCGTTCGGCCTTTGGACAAGAAGGAGAACTACATCAAACGGTGCGTGGCCATCGCCGGTGATTCGTTGGAGGTGCGCCACGGTACGGTGTACGTGAACGGGAAGGAACAACCCCTTCCCACGGGTGGCCAATTGGCCTACGAATTCATCCTCCGGTCCAAGTTCAACGAGAACCGGTTGAAAGACCTCTTGGACATCAGTCCGGACGACATCGGCCCCAGCGAGAACGGCGGCACGTCCATTCCCTTGACCGCCGATGCCGCTGCGAAGCTTAAAGGCTTCGACAACGTGATCAGCATGACGCGCCAGGACCACCCGCGCGGTTATTCGAACGATTACGCCAAGCTGCCCTACTTCCCGAACCACCCGGACTATGACTGGACCGAGGACAACTTCGGCCCGATCTACATCCCCAAGAAAGGTACCACCGTGCAATTGAACGAGCGCGTGCTGCCCTTGTACGAACGCGTGATCCGCGTGTACGAGCACAACGACCTCGAGGTGCGCGGCGGAGAGATCCTCATCAACGGCCAGCCTGCGTTGAGCTACACCTTCAAGCAGGACTACTACTGGCTGATGGGCGATAACCGCCACCGCTCGCAGGATTCACGCTTCTGGGGCTTCGTGCCGCACGACCACGTGGTGGGCAAGGCGGTGCTGGTATGGTTCACCAAGGATCCGTACACGGGCATTCGCTGGAAGCGCCTGTTCACCGTGGTGAAGTAGTAGCTGCTCCTCGTTGTCCCATGGAAGAAGAACAGGGCAACACGGCTGAGCGTACGGAGGCTTCGCGCATCCGGCCTTGGTCTTCTCGGCTGCTGCAGAACGAATGGTTGAGAGCCTTCATGCTGGCCGTGGTGCTGCTGCTTTTCCTGCATGCCTTCGTGGTGCGTTGGGTGATCGTGGAGAGCACGAGCATGTTCGCCACCTTGAAGCCGGGCGACCTCGTGCTGGTGCAACGCTGGCCGCTCTGGACCGGTCTAGAGCGCGGCGATGTGGTGGTGTTCCGCGATCCGCTGAAAGACGATGTGGCCATGGTACGGCGTCCACTGCTGGTGAAGCGCATCGCAGGCATGCCCGGTGACCGGGTATCCATCGAACGCGGCGAACTCGTGGTGAACAACAAGGTGCGAACGAACGAAGCGCACACCACACGAGCCTACCTGGTACGCCTTCGCAACGAACGTTTCGCGGACAGTCTCTTGTTGGAACTCGGCCTTCCCCAACAACTGCATCGAGCGGGGCGTGCGTTCGTGGAGTTGCCGTTGAACGAAGAGCTGGCCGAGCGCATCGCGCAGCTCTCCTACGTCATCAGCGCGGATGCCCTCGGGTTGGCACGCGGGCCTCAGCGGCACATCTTCCCGTTCAGTCCGCGGTACCCTTGGAACGGCGATGACTTCGGGCCGGTGACCGTTCCGAAGAAGGGTGACACCCTGCACATCACGGTGGACAACCTCCCCCTGTACGACCGCCTGATCAGCCATTACGAAGGCCACAAGCTCGGGGTGGACAAGGACCGGCTCACGCTGGACGGAACTCCCCTAACCGACTACGTGGTGGAACAGGACTACTACTTCGTGCTCGGTGATAGCAGGCACCACAGCGCCGATTCCCGCTATTGGGGTTTCGTTCCCGCCGATCATATCACCGGACGCGCAGGACTTCTGCTTTGGGGCAAAGGCGTGGATGGATCACGCAGCGGCCGGGACTGGTCGCCGCTGTAGGCGGTAGATTTGTACCATGGTGCGATGGGTGCTTGTTTCGGCGGTTTCGATGGCGCTAGCCGGTTGCGGAGGAAGTGCGCAAGAGGAGTTGTGTACGGAGTTCTTCGAGCCTTATCCGGACATGATCTCGGACCGGACCAAGACCCCACTGAACGCCACTTATGTGGATGGTATGGCCCGCTACGCTGCAGGCGACTATGAAGCTGCGCGCGACAGCCTGACCAAGTTCCTGAAGATCCAGCGGGCCGACCTCACTGGCTATATCTACCTGGCGAGTGCGTACCTCGCCATGGGCGATCCGGACAAGGCCGAACTTCAACTGGACCACTTGGGGCGTGCCAACCTGTTGCACTACGACGACCAGATCGAATGGTATCGAGTGGTGTGCTGGGTGTGTGGTGGGCAATTGGAACGCGCACGCGGTGGCGCACAGCGCATCGCTGATGGCTCCGCACACACATACCGGAGTGAGGCGAAGAAGCTCCTGAAGCGTCTTCCCGCCAAGGCCTCGTAACGATGGATGTTGTCGCACGCTTACAGCGACGGCTGTCCGGGCCTTTACCCGGCCACGACGCCTTCCTGGAACTGAGCGGCTACAAACGACCCGACCTGGAACGTGCGCGCCAGCTGGACCCGCCACCCCGTGAGAGCGCGGTGCTCGCGCTGATCTATCCGAAGGACTCCGTACTCCATTTGCTCTTGATGGTGCGGCCGACCTACGACGGGGTCCACAGCGGGCAAGTCTCCTTCCCCGGTGGTAAGCGTGAACCCAGCGATGTGGACCTTGCCCAGACGGCCCTGCGTGAATTCGGCGAAGAGACCGGTGCCGATCCGCGCCAGGTGAACGTGCTCGGTGAATTGAGCAGCGTGTACATCCCTCCCAGCCGCATGCTCGTGACCCCGTATGTGGGCTTCGCGGAGCGCATCGGGCCCTGGCAGCCTGATGCGAACGAGGTGGCGAGGCTCCTGGAAGTACCGCTGGAACAGGTCCTTCGCGAGGACATTCTCAAGCGCCGCGAGCAATTCATCCAGATCATGGGGCGCAGCGTGGAGATCCCCTACTTCGACCTCGCGGGCGAAGTGGTATGGGGCGCCACCGCCATGATGATCGCCGAGCTACGCGAACTGCTCCTGCGCGATCCCGAGCTTGGCTGACAGGGCATCGTTCGGCGTGGTGCCTTGCTTGTTGCCGCTGTAAGCCGGCTTCAAGCGCCGCACGAAATACATGTCGATGCGGCCCTTATTCTTGGCCTCGATCTGGCCGCGGTGCTCGCACTCGAAATAGTCCTTCACCAGTTCGTAGGTGGCGCCGCTGATGTTCACCTCGCCGGGTTCGCCGCTGCTTTCCATGCGGCTGGCGGTGTTCACGGCATCGCCCCAGATGTCGTAGGCGAACTTGCGCTTGCCCACCACGCCCGCTACCACGGGGCCGCTGTGTAGGCCAATACGGAGTGACCACGGTTGTTTACCGGCAGCGGCGTGCTCGCGGTGCCATTGGTGCATGAGTTCACGCACCTCCACCGCGGCAGCCACGGCCTTCACCGCATGGTTGGGATCGGACTTTGGCACCCCACAAGCGCTCATGTAACTATCGCCGATCGTTTTGATCTTCTCGATGCCATAGCGCCCGATGATCTCATCGAAGCGGATGAAACAATCGTCCAGCTCGCTCACCAACTCTTCCGGCGTCATCTTCTCGGCCACTTGCGTGAAGCCCTTCATGTCCGTGAACATCACGGTGACGCCATCGTGGCGGCGCGCCGTGGCCTTGCCGTTCTCCTTCAGTTCCTCGCTGATCTCTTTGGGCAGGATGTTGAGCAGCAGGTCTTCGATGCGCACCTTCTGTCCTTCGATCTCCTTGCTCTGAGCAACCACCTCTGCAGTACGTTCCTCCACCTTGCGCTCCAGAATGATGTTGCGCATCCGCAGTTGCCGTTCGCGCACCTTGATGTAGCTGAAGAGCACGATGCTGAGCAAGGCCGCCACCGCCGTGTAGAACCACCAGCTGCGGTACCACGGTGGCAGGACGGTGAATTCCAGGATGGCCGGCGGATCGCTCCAGAGCCCGCTGCGGTCCATGGCCTTCACCTCGAAGGTGTAGCTGCCCGGCGGCAGGGCCGGATAGTAGGCATCGGTCTCCGCGGTGATGGGTTGCCAATCCTCATCCAGTCCGCTCAACCGGTACATGTATCGCACCGCATTGGGATCGCTGAGCGAAACGCTGCTGTAGGCGATGCGCACGTTGCGTTCATCGTGGTCCAACTGATCTTCGGACATCAAGCGGTCTTCCAGATTCACCTTCCAGCCGCGGATGGCCACGATGGGTGGCACGGAGCGTTCTGCCCCTTTCTCGCTACCCACACGGGTGGCCCCGTTCACCGTGCCAAACCAGAGGTCGCCGCTCTTGGTGGTCCACACGGCATTGGGTTTCACCTCGATACCGGTGAAGCCCGCGCGCTCGGTGAATGCGATGAAGCCGCCTTTCTTGGGACGCCACTTGTTGAGGCCCTTGTTGGTGCCGATCCACACGTGACCGTTCTGGTCGCGACCGAGCGCCTTGATGCTGTTGCTCAGCAGGCCTTCCGTTTCGGTGAAGCGTTGCACCTCCTTGCCATTCTCGAGGACGATGATGCCCTGCCCTTCCGTACCGACCCAGATGCGACCTTGATCATCTTGCACGAACGCTGTGGCGGTGAAGGAACGTCCTAGGTCCACCGGTTTGGCGATGCCGTTGTCGATGCGGGTGACCCCTTTCACCGTACTCCCGACCCAGATGGTGCCCGCCTTGTCGCGGTAGATGGAAACCACGCTGTTGGACGCCAATCCATCCTCTTCGGTGTAGAACGTGGGCGGCGAACCCGAGCCGGGGATGTAGCGCCGGATGCCGTTCAAGCCACCCACCCAAAGCTCACCGGGCTGACCGACTTCGAGGGCGGTGACCTTGCCTTCGCCCAAGCCGCCTGAGATCTCCACTTCGTCCGTGATCCGATCGGTGCGCGGATCGTAGCGCAACAAACCACCGTTGTCGGTACCGATCCACATGTAGCCCTTGTCATCCTCGCGCAGGCAACGGATGAAATTCGTCGGCAGCAGGCCTTGTTGCACGGTGATGGTGCGCGCGATGCCGCCTCCTTCGCGGTTGCTGAGGATCACGATGCCACCGTTGGTGCCGAACCAGGCGCGCCCTTGGTCATCCTCGGTCACCGCCCATACCTGGGGATCCATCAGGCCATCGGCCGCGCTGAAACAGACGAAGCGATCACCCTTGAAGATGTCCAATCCACCGTCGTTCGTACCGATCAGCAAGTTGCCTTCGCGGTCGCGGGTGATCGAGCGGATGAAGGTGCTGTGCAAGCCGTTGGCCTTGCTGAAGCTGCGGATCCCCTTGGGACCGATCAACGATGCACCGCCATCGAAGGTGCCCACCCAGATGCCGCCATCATTGTCCTCTCCGAAACTGATGACCGTGCCACTGGTGAGACCGTTGGCGGGGGAATACTGCGTGGCCTTGCCCTGCTCGAACTTGAAGGCGCCCCCACCCCGTGTCCCCAACCACAACGCACCACGGCTGTCCTCGAACACGGTGTTGCATTCGAAGAGCCCTTGCCACCCGGGGATCTTCATCTCCTCCGCACGGTCGGCACCTTTGGCGATGGAGCGGATGGTGCCGCGGTCCTCGATGAAGGCGATGCGCCCATCCTTGAGCCCGGTGGCGGTGAGCAAGACGGGCTGGAGGCCTTTCTCCTCTGCGAATCGATCCGCTGTGATCACATCGCCTTCGGTCGGAAGGCCGTTGGTCCGGAACGCACCATGCCCTGCCGTGGTGATCCAGATGGTACCATCCTCCGCACCCACCATCGCGGTGATGGCGCTGTTCATGTCCTTGCCCAAGGTGTAGGCCGTGAACTTGCTGCCGTCGTACACGGTGATGCCGCCATCGAGGTGACCGGCCCATAAGCGCCCGTCCTTGTCCAACAGGAGCGCACGCGCACCGTTGGGCGCCACACCCTCCTGGGTGCCATGGTTGGTCACCTTGTTGCCATCATAGCTCGCCAGCCCCGCCTCCGTACCGATCCAGACCAGACCGAAACCATCCTGAACGGCGGCGTAGACCTTGGACGCGGGCAGACTTTGCTGCACACCGACATTCTCGAAGAAATAGCGCTGGGCGTGGACCGCGAAGGAGGCGCCCAGCAAGACGACGAAAAGGCACGCGCGCATCCTGCGGAGAAAGGAGATCGAGCACGCGCGACTGCGGAACGAAGTGGGCATCGGAATGTCTAACGGGTCAGTTCGTAGAAGGAAGCGTCGCTGCCGGCGGCATCGGACACCACCACGGTCTTGTCCACGCTCTCGCTGTAGTTCTGCATCTGTGCCTTCAGCGAGCCGTAGTTGAAGTAGCTGTAGATATCGTCCTTGCGGGCATCAACAGGCACCCAGTAGGCTTTGCCACCCACGGACTTGCCATGTCCGCTGTACCATACCAGGATGGTGCTCACCTTGTTGGTGCGCACCAGGTCGCGCAATTCGATGTTGAAGAAGCGGTCCAGCTGCTCCTTGGTGAGGTTCTTCTTGTTGATGGTGCGGCTGATGCTGTAGTTGGCAAAAGCCTTCTGCATCTTGCTGGCATCGGCACTGCTGCTCTGCACAGCGGGGAAATTGCGGTAGTTGCTGTTCTCGATGTGGATCACCCAGGTGTTGCCGGTTCGGCTGGCGGGGGCTGGAGTGCTGGCCGTGGCCGCGGGTTCCGTGGGCTTGGTCACCACGGGTGTGGGTGCTGGCGCGGCTTTGCGCACCACGGCGTATACCTGGTCGTTGGCGTTGCCGAACTGGTCCTCAGCCCGTACGGTGAAGCGGTCCTTGTCCTTCACATCCACCTTGATGGAGAACTCGGGGTTCATCTGATCGGGGGCGTAGCTCGCGTTCACCCCGTTCACCGCGATCAAGCGGATGGGCGAAGCATCACTGACCTTGCCTTCCACGAATACGCTTTCCTTGCCGCTCTCGATGGTGATGACACGATCAGCAGAAGCCACCGGCGCGGTGAGCATGATATCCGGCGCGATGCCCTCGCTTCGCTCCACCTTCAGTGCGACCGAGGTGAGGTTGTCGTAGACATCGATGGCCTGCACCACGATCTCCTTATCCGCCGAACCCCAGGGGATCACCGCGAAGAACTGGGGATCCTTTTCCTCCTTGTCGTACTCGGCCATGGTGCCGTTCACGGTGATGGCTTTCAGCAGGCTGCGATCGAGGATGTGGCCGCTCACCTTCAGCTGCGCGAGCGACGCAGAGACCTGCGCCACACTGTCCTTGCTGTACGGCTCCACCACGGTGAGGCGCGGCGGATCGCTCTCGCGGTTCATCTCGAACACCTGTTGCTTGATGCGCAGGCGGGCATCATCGATCCGTTTGCGCGCATCGGCGCCATAGGTGGTGCTGCCCTGCATCTCCTTCTGGGCGTTCTCCAAGTCCTTCAAGGCGCCTTCCATATCGAGGTTGGCCTCCTTGCATTCCGCGCGCAGCAGCATCACCTCCACGTCCTTCGGATCATCGAGCAGGATCTTGTTGAGGTCGTTCACCGCGTTCTGGTGCTGACCATAACCGTGGTAGTAGCGCGCACGTTGCAGGTACACCGCTCGATCCACGCGGCCCAGGGCCACACAACGGCTGATGTCGTCGATGGCCTTGGCGTACTCCTTCTGGGCAGCGTAGGCCTTGCTACGCCAGAACAACGCATCGGTGCTTTGGGGGTTCAACTCCAAGGCCAACCTGCACTTCTCGATGGCCTTCTCCAAGGTGCGCATCTGCATGGTAGGCCCGGTGTAGCGTTCGTACAGGGCGAGTTGCACCTCGGCCTGGGCTACGTAGGCGGGCTCGTACAGGTGGTTCCATTCGATCACGCGGTCGAAGTCGGCTTCGGCGGTCTGGTAGTCTCGGGTGGCGGTGCGCACCAAGCCACGCAGGTAATAGGTGTCGGTGGTGCCCTTCAACGCCACGGCGGCGTCGGATGCGGCGGTGGCGCGGTCCAGGTCGCCCAGCTTGAGGGCCGCTCGCACCTTGGCCTGCAGGGCCTGCATGTTCTTCTCATCGCGCTTGAGCGCTTCCTCGGCCAAGCGCATGGCCTGTGCCGCGCTGTCCAGCTCGAGGTAGGCCATGGCGGCGGCGGCACCGAAGGCGGCTTCTTCGGGCACCAGTTCGGCGATGCGCTTCCGGTCCTGGGCCACGGCCAACTTGTGCCCCAGCAACTCGTTCACCTCGGAGCGTGCCTGGTAGGCTTTCACCAGTTTCGGATCCACGGAAATGGCCAACCCGTACTTCTCCAAGGCCTGTTCCAGCTGACCCTCTTTGCGGAACTGGTCACCTTCCTTCAGGAACGCCTTGCCCCCTTGGGCGAACGCGCTTGGGACGACGAGGAACAGCAGGAAAAGCAGGAGCGTACGAGTAGCCTTCATGGAGAGTGGGAAGCGAAAATAGGGCCGAACGGCATACCGCGCTCGAACCAGCCAGCGGAACAGGTGGGCGGCGAAGGCCTTGAGCGTGTATGAACGGCGCAGCAGGACGGGTCGGGGTACCGATGGCGGAGGATACCCAAGCATGGCTTGGGGTTGCCACAGGCTACCGTGGCCCTTGTTCTGTCGAGCGTAGGCAAAGCCGACGCTCAGAAGTCGCCGCACACGCTTCGCGCAGTCGTGGGCACCCATTCATGGCAACTGAAGGTGGCGAAGTACACGGCACCATCTTTCTGGCGCAGCTTACGGGTGGACATCACCACAAGGTAAAGATCGCGGCTTCGGGGCCGCAGGGTCGTCCCGCAGCGGCTCACCGCCGTGCGGGACAGACCCGGCGGAGGTTTGCCTAAGGGTGGCGATCGCGGCGGACACCCTGCGCAGGTTTAAGGTTGTGGCCGCGCTCCTGCGCGATTATAGGACACGGCAGGCGTACGGCAGTTGAGAGTTGAAAGGCCACGATCACAGATCTGCGGCAGCGAGTGAATGGTAGTAGGCGCGGACGCTAATCATATTTCAATCTCTGTAACCTTATTTACAATCAAATCTTTATTTGTGACGACATGCCAGCCGATTCCTCCTTTTATAAAATTATTTGGACTAACATAGTCCGGCAGAACAATTTTTAAAGTATAGGTGCTTACGGATTCGTCCAGTATAGACAACACGACTAAGCATGGCTTCTTTGAGTCGAACGCCTTTTCTAGATCGAAAATTCGAACGGCGTTACCATCAGCTACTTCAGCATCAAAAGAAGATTGCGCTACATAATAATATAGCGAGTCGCACTGCAATATTTTTTGAATCATAATATTAGATGAGGGATGTACAGACTGTGTAAGAATCCCTCTTAGCAAATCACGGATATTATATCTAACAGGCTGCATATTGGCTTCCAAGGTCTCAACCTTAGCGCTATCGGCAGAAGCGGAATTATCACTTCTGGGCTCACAAGAACCAATGGTGAGGCAAGTCAATGAAATCCAGTAAACCTGAGCTATATTGGTATTAAAGCGATACATGGACGTTATCGCCTTTCTGGTTCCCGAGCCGGTAGCTCAATTGGCAAATCTGTACTTCGAGTTGGAATTTTCGCTGGACCTTCTTCACGCGTTGGTCTACGACTCTTAAACCTCCGCAGGGTCTCCCGAGGAACGAGGGGACCCTGCCTCCGGCAGACAGGCCTGCGGCCTCGTAGCCGCGTACATCCACCCCTATCTGACGTCATCCCCATTGCGCCCACAAATTACACATCCGTCTTATCACCACGGCGCCCCTTTGCCATCCAGGAAACCGAACTCTTGGTATGGTGTTAGCGGTGCTCCGCGATCCTCTCCACGCACATAGAAAGCGAAGCTGGAGTGCGGGTACTCCACCGCATCATCGGCCAGCCGCCACTTCTTGCTCACCGGGTTGGCGTGGATGTATTGCAACTTTAAACCTCCGCAGGGTCTCCCGAGGAACGAGGGGACCCTGCGGCCTCGTAGCCGCGTACATCCACCCCTGCCCGACGTCATCCCCATTGCGCCCACAAATTACACATCCATCCTATCACTACGGTGCGCCTTTGCCATCCAGGAAACCGAACTCTTGGTAAGGCGTTTAAACCTCCGCAGGGTCTCCCGAGGAACGAGGGGACCCTGCGGCCTCGTAGCCGCGTACATCCACCCCTATCCGACGTCATCCCCATTGCGACCACAAATTACACATCCATCCTATCACCACGGTGCGCCTTTGCCATCCAGGAATCCGAACTCTTAAACCTCCGCAGGGTCTCCCGAGGAACGAGGGGACCTAAACCTCCGCAGGGTCTCCCGAGGAACGAGGGACCCTGCGGCCTCGTAGCCGCGCACACCCACCCGTATCCGAGGTCATCCCCATTGCGTCCACAAATTACATATCCGCCCTATCACCACGGTGCCCCTTTGCCATCCAGGAACCCGAACTCCTGGTAGGACGATAGCGGTACCCCACGAGCCTCGCCCCGCACATAGAAGGCAAAGCTGGAGTAGGGGTACTCCACCGCGTCATCGGCCAACCGCCACTTTTTACTCACGGGGTTCGCATGGATGTACTGCAGCTTCTGTTCGATCATTTTTCCGCTGAAGAGTTCCACCAGATCCGTGGAGGGCTGGAACACGCGGTGCTTCTGTCCACGTGCAGCATCCGATGGACGAATCCCTGCTTGCAGGCGGTGCAGGAGATCTTGTCTGCCTGCAGTGTTGAGCCGTTGGATGAGTTCGTAAGCCATGAACCGTTTACCGTTGCCCAAGACCGTGTTGATGGCACCTCCGTCCGGCACGCGAATGATGAAATGTGCGTGGTTGGGCATGATGGCATAGCCGAAGAAGCGATACCCCATGCCGTGTGCGATGCGCATCCAATTGTACACGATGTCGTAGGCCTGCAATTCAGTGAACAGCGGCACCCATTCGTGGCAACTGAAGGTGGCGAAGTATACGGCACCATCTTTCTGGCGCAGCTTACGGGTGGACATCACCACAAGGTAACGATCGCGGCGTTGAGGCCGCAGGGTCCCCTTCGGGAGACCGCTGCGGAGGTTTGCCTAGGGGTGGCGATCGCGGAGGACACCCTCATATGTTCGCCCCGTGAACCAATGAGCAGGCACCTGTAAGGAAGGGGCATGAGAGTTAGTGGACACCCTAAGCAGTTCGAGGAACATGCTGATCCGCAGAGAGTACCTCATGCCTCTCCTTGCTCTTCAGAGCCAGAACAGAATGTAGAGCGTTGGTCTGATGTTGCCAGCAGCTCGAATACCAAGCATGAGAAAAGTGCGACGGAGAGCAATTCCTTCAGGTTACCGGCCTAGGTGCACGTGAAAAGAACCCATCAACGATGACGACAGGGACCGTACGCCAATCCATAGGCATTGATTGTGCCAAGGACGAGTTCGTGGCAGCCTACTGCTGCTCGAGTGAACTGCGGGGGAGTGAATGCAAGCAGACTCTTGCATTCAAGAACAGCAAGCAAGGCATTGCCCGGTTCATAAGCTGGCAAGGCAAGCTGGGCGAAGAAGGGCTTGCCTTACCCATGGTGATGGAGGCCACGGGTGTCTATCACGAGCAGCTCGCATGCGCGCTGTACGATGGCGGGCATCAAGTACACGTGGTGTTGCCCAACAAGGCCAAGGCGTTCACCAGGTCCATCAATCTTCGCTCGGTGGATGATGGTTCATCGGCACGTACCCTTGCCTTGATGGGCATGGAGCGCAAGCTCGATCCTTGGGAGAAGCCCCGTGAACTCTACAGCCGGATGAAGCACCTCACGCGCGAACGGGAGGACATCCAGCAATCCCTTTCCTCCACGAAGAACCAGCTGCATGCGGAAGAAGCCGGAGCCTTCACCAACCCCGGCACGGTTAAGCGGCTCAAGAGCCGGATCCGCTTCCTGGAGAAACAGATCCTAGCAGTGGAGACCGACCTGCGCTCGCTGATCAAGACGGAAAAGGACGTGAAGGAGCGGATCGACAGGGTATGCACCGCTCCGGGCATCGGTTGGCTCACGATGGCGGTCCTCTTGGCTGAAACCAACGGCTTCCACCATGTGCGGAACCAACGCCAACTGACCAAGTACGCCGGGCTTGATGTGGAGAAACAGGACTCGGGCACCTCTGTGCATAAACCCGGAAGACTGTCCAAGAAAGGCAATCGACACATCCGCAAAGCCCTGTATATGCCTGCGCTCTCGCGCATCCGCAGCGAAGCCAGCAGCAAGGTATTCTTCAAGCGGTTGGTCTCCAAGCACGGCGTGAAGATGAAAGCCCTCGCCGCTGTCCAGCGCAAAACGCTCCTTCTTGCCTACACCCTTTGGAAGAACAATACCCCATACGATCCGCAGTACCACACCTGCACAGGGGCCCAAGAAAAAGGGCAGCCCCTAGAGGCTGCCCTGAACGAGCTGGCTTGAAGCCGCTCTCGGAATGAATCCGAAACCAAAACTAAAGCAACCCAACGTAACACAGAATCTGCCAAGGCTTAGACCCGGCGGAGGTTTGCCGAGGTGGGTGGCGCTCGCGGAGGACACCCTGCGCAGGGTTAAGGCATCACACCTGCACGGGTGCGCTACCGGGATGGAACCGCCGAAGAACTGGCGGGACAGCGGGGTGTGCCGGGGTACCGGTTCATGTATGATGTGGGGGAGTAGTGACGCGACCAAGGCGGGAAGCTCCCAAGGGTAGCCACAGGCTACCGTACCCATTTCGTGTTGAGCATAGGCGCAGCCTACGCTCAGATCTTGTTGCCTTCGCGGACGCCATGCTCAGAGGGGGGAACCTACGGACGACCCCATGCCGAGGGTCATCTCGCCCAAGGAAACTTAACCCCGGGCCATCCAATGCACTGCTCCTTATGCAACCTCAGTTCAGGGTTGTTGCGAAGTCGGACAATGGAGATAAGGCTTAACCTTTCGAATGTGTGCGTATATGGATTAGTCTTTATCTCATCGATTGGGAGAGCGGTCCTTCTATCCCATACAACGCAAGTGCTTGTGCTATCTTCTAGGAACCGACAATACTTAAATGTCGGAGCGACCCGATGCGGGTACTGAGTAGGAACATCTTTGGCGGAAGGCTGAACTAGAAATGGAGGACCACTCACCTGATGCTTACCCGGCCACGAAGTCTGATATTCTATCCGTTGTAGTTCCTGCAAACGAAAATCATACGTGAATAAGTCACGGGAAACGCCACCCAAATGGAATGAGATCTTTGCAACACCATTCTCATTTCTCGTCACGTACGGCCCATAAATGGATTGCTGGTAGATTGTATCAGGGATACTTTTTACTCCAATTGGTATCTCGATTGAATCTGAGCCGAGCGCATATTCAAAGGAGTCAAGGCTATAGTTATTCATGCATGCCCAATAAAACGTATCCCCTTGCAGATAAAGGCGCATCCAGTCTGGATAAGTCTTGGTATCATCTGCAGTGGCGACAACGCGGGAGTAGCTAAATACTCGGACATCGCTACATGCCGCGAGCAGCATGAGGCCGAACAACGGAAGCGCCACTCTCATGGTTTCCGCAGACTCTGAATAATAGTAGGGGTCTCATTCGAGTACATTCTGTCGTGCAGGGCTTTTTCGTATTTCCATCCATTAATGAACGAAACTCGGCCAATACCAATTACTTGACCTGCATTTGGGGTGTTGTTTGGAAGGTGGGACCACGGCTCGAAGATCTTGTCATCGAACAGCGATATTCCGATGCTTTGATACTGAGCGTGTAGTGCCCCATATGCATTTAGGTTTGCCGGGCTTGACAGAAGCCAAGTGCCGAAACGATTACCAGTTAAGGTTGGAAGTCCAGAATTAATCCCGTTGCGCCAGCCCACGATGTTGTCACTGATGTAGGTTTCGGCCTCTGCAAGATAGGATCGATAGGTTTCATTGCCGCCCCAAGCCTTAATCGAGTAATGATCGTGTGCTTCGCTTGCCTGGACGTCTGCAACCAACTGTGAATACGGATAAGAGCCATTGCCTAAGTTCTCTTGATAGCGCTCGATAAGGGCTGTAAGTGTGGACAAATGCAAGACGGCCTCATGCCCTAAGACAATCGAAGCCTCGGCGGGATTTCCAATAGCTGTGCTCAGGGTTATATTAAGCATGAATTGGGATATTGCCGGCTGCGAGCCATCTGTGGGAACCTCGGGTAGGGAAATACTCGTGGCCCCCCGTAATGCACGAGTGCCATCCATAATTACTGTAGGAAGCGTTGCGAAGGTGACCGGGATTGCAGCCAGTGGACCGACACGCACATTCGATCTGGGGTCCACTACATCACCATTACTGATGTTCTGAAACTTGGTAAGTAGTTTCAAGAACGTAGGAGAGGCATTCGCAATCCTCAACGCGGTGGAGTAAATCCCAGGGGTACGAAGGAGTGCGAGATAACCAAAAATGTCCGCTCCGTCAGGGTCAATGTAGAAGGCAGGATTGTTCGCACCGAACTGGTATGGTGAAAGGCCTGCGTACTTGGGTGCCAGGGGATCTAGTGTGAACCACCTTCCCTCGCGACTGCCGTACGACCTACTTCCGAAATCGACAGCGGTACTTGGCGTGCCCTGAATCTCGTTGTCATTTTCTTTCCCGTTAAATCCGTAGCGATAGGTCTGGGCATAGAAATTCCTTCCGGGCAACAGTGAACCAAATGGCTCGTACTCCTGTACGCTCAACAAGCCAGCATGCCATTCCTCCGCCTCTGGGTCGGCGTCGGTGTTGTAGCCTTCGGCCTCGTCGGTCACCACGGCGCACACGTTCCCCAGGTGGTCGGTCAGCTCGTAGCGCACCTTGCCAGCGCCCGTGGCCTGGTTCTCGTCGTAGGTGGGGTCATGGGCTTCTTGGTCCCAGTCATCCAAGCCCAATCGGCTACTGCCATAGATCGGGCGTTGGGTCACTTCGAAGCGCAACGGTGAGTTCTGGTCGGGGGCGGGTGTGTAGCGGTAAATTGCCATCACGTTGCCCTGCGCATCGTGTACGTAGTGCTCGCGGTGTTGGAGCTGTAGTTCAGCACCCGGTATGCCCAAGCCGTTGGTCACGGTCTTGTTGATGCGGTGGTTGCCCACGCCATAGCCGAATCCGAGGTGGTAACGTTCACCGCTCAATGCCGCCTGTTCCACGGCGCGCACCTTGCCGGTAGCCGTCCAATCGATATTGGCCAGGCCTTCGCGCTGGTCGCGGATCAGGTTGCCGAGGTCATCGTATCGGTAGTGGTTGTCAGAACCTGAGGCGTTCTCGTCCCACGGGTCGGTCACCACATCGGCCATTTCCGAGTCCTTGAAGAGCAGGTCCTCGGTGCCGTCGTCCGCTTGGGTCACGAGGTTGTCCAGGCCGGCATCCTTCAAATGGTATAGGCGGTTGCGCCACAGCTTTCCAGTGGGGTTGCCGTTCGGTTCGCTTCGGCTGTACCGGTAGGCGAGGTCGTCGAACAGGTCGCCGTTCTGGTCCCAACGCTGTGCGGTGAGGATGTTGCCGTTCGCGTCGTAGGTGTATTGGCTCTTGTGCAAGGCGTCCACCACGCCCACGTCCGTCCAGTCGTTGGCGGCGTTCAAGCCCTTACGGGTGTTGGCCTCCCGCAGGCGGTTCAGCTGGTCGTACTTGAAGCGCCAGCCGAGGATCTGCGGTGTGCCTTCTGTACCGCTAACCGCATACCAGTTGTCCACGGGCGGTAGGCTGCGCACCATGGCGCTGATGTTGCCGTTGTAGAGGTCGCGCCCGGTTTCGGAGATCGGGCCTTTGGCGATGAAGCGTTGGCCATTGCTGTTGTTCCACACCGCGTCGGAGATGGGGTAGTAGTCTTTGTCCGCATCGCCACCGCCGGGATCGAAGTAGTGCAGGCTGAGGCCGAAGGCGTCGCGCGCTACAGCCGCGTGGGGGTTGTCCACCAGGTCGGGGTCGCTGTCGTGCCCCATGTCCTGGTTTTGCTGCAGGCCATTGCTGTTGATGGCCTTCAACCAGCCTTGGAGCGTGTAGGCGTAGTCCATGCCCTGCACTTTGTTCTCGCCCAGTTCGGTGCGTAATAGGGGGCCGTGGGGGTAATAGAAGTAGGCCCCATCCTCACGCCAGGAGGCTTCGTCCTCCTTATCCGCACGGTTGGTCTCCACCTTGGTGATGCGGTTGTCGGCGTCGTAGGTGTAGCGGTGGTGGAACTGGTCGGGCTTGTTGTCCTGGTAATCCACCTGGTGTACGTTGCCGCTCACCAGATCGTAGGTATAGGCGATGTGCTTGAAGGCCTGGCCGGCGCCGGGTGCATCCTGGCGCATCGCTTCGCTTTCCTGCACGAGCTCCTTCACGTTGCCGTGGATGTCGTAGCTGTAGTGTGTGGCGTGCTCGTAGGTGAGCGGGTCGCCGTCCACCTCGTTGGTCAGCAGGTCTTCGTCGTACTGCTCTTCGTAGGTGGTGCTGGCCACGCGCAAGCGCAGGTTCTGTTGTTCACCCGCGAGGAACTGGTCGTCGATGTCGCTGCTGGTGGGGTTGTAGAAGGGTTCGTCGTAATGCGTCCGGGTAACCTCGAAGCGGTGCCCGGCGTGCAGGAAGGATTCCAGGTTCTCCTGCTCGATGGCGGTGTTCTGGAATTCACCTTCCACATCGCTGCCGAAGATGTCTTTGAACAAGAAGGCGCCTTCTTCCACCTCACCGCTCTCGAACACGCGCCCAAGCTTATCGTAGCGGCTGTAGCTGTAGCGTTTCTTGGGACTGTAATTGAACTGTTTGGTGTTCTGGCTGAGGACCAAACGGCCGAGCTTGTCGTACCAGAAGCGTTGGCTGTAGAGGCCCACTTCGTCGCGGATGGTGCGGGCGTAACGGACTGGGGTGCCTGTGTATGCGCCTCCGAGGAAGCCGAGGTGTCGGTCGGCGAATTGGATGGTGTTGATGCGGATATTGTTCGGCACCGTCTGACCATCGAGGTCATCGGGCCATATCCCGGATCCGGCCACGCCCAAGTCGGTGGCGCTAGGCGTCATCACCACCGTGCCGTTGTGGTGGTCGGGTTCTGCGTAGTTGAGCCTGTAGAACCGGCCCGGTGTGGTGGCCGCGAAGCCGGTGGACCTGTCGTGGAACCACATGGCGGTGATCGCACCTGAAAGAAGGGATGCGGGCTGAGCTCCTGTTATCTGGGTCGCGTCGAAAGGCGCAGAGGGTGTTGGCTGGCGTTTGACCAACCGCAGATTCCCGTTCAGGTTACCCACCAGATACTCTTCCTGCATAGTGCCATTGATCGGGAAGGGTTGCCAGTGCCAGATCTTCTTCAATGGCACAGTGGAAGAGACCAGTGCGGAGTAGGAACTCGAAGATGGCAGTTTCGTCACATGCCTGCCGGCGCCGCTCAACTCCCCGACGATAAGGACGGCCCCGGCTGCGGATACGGTCACATCATTCCAATGCAAGGCTGCACCTGAGGATACCACCGGCTGGTCCAATGTAGCCATGGATGTTCCGTTCAAGGTCTTGCGTTTCCCGTACTGGCCGACCGTTATCCCTTGCGTGGGCGACGAAGCATATACCGCGTTCAAATTGCGTTGGGTGACCGTACTGGCCACGGTCTCGTTGGACGGAACCGGCTGCCATGTCTGGCCCCCGTTGTTCGTGTAGCGCACCACCATGTGGTCACCCACCGCGTAGCCGTGGTCGGCATCGTGGAAGTGGACATCGTTCATGCCTGAGAGGTAGACCTCGTTCACGGCCATGCGCATGGTCCCGCTCGCTTTGTGGATGGATGCCTGGTCGCCGACGGCCACGATCTCGCCATTCGAAAGCAGGGTCAAACCGTGGAGATCCGCTCCATTGAAGGGCATCTGGGTGAATACGGGAGAAGGCGCTTGCACATCACCACAATGGAACAGGTAACCATCGTCCCCAGCGATGGTGGCTTCCCATGTTCCGCCACTCGGCTTCAGAACCACGTCATCCAAGTCGACCGGTCCCACGGACAAGGTGGCTGTGGGTTGCGTGCCAGTCCAGTCCATGAGGTTCACCTCCCCTGCGGCACCCACGGTGATGAGCTTGGTGTTGCCACTATACACGGCCGCGCCGGTGAGGTCGGAAGCGATCGCCGTGGGTCGGGCCTTCCAGTAAGTCGCCGGTCCTGTGCCGATGCACTCGAACAAGGTGCCCTTTTCGCCCACGGCCCTGGGTTGGTCATTCACCATATGCAATGGGGAAAGCGGCTTGATGCTACGGCTCCGGGATGTCCAGGTGTTGTTGCTCGGAGCGTTGCCATGGAAGAGGACCCCTGACGACCCGCCGAGCACGGTATTCTGCTGCGATGCCCCGGTGGCGAGGAGTATCCGAATGGCCGTTGGTACATCGGTCGCTGTTGCGTTGCTAACGGCAACGGGTGCGGACATGGGTGCCACGGACATGTCCAAGTCCTCAAGGCGGTCGGCATTCGTGTTGTAGTACCGCGCTTTAGGTCCAGGGATAGGTGCCATATCGGCATACGTGGTACCGGTCTCTTGGGTCCAAGACCAAACCCACTGGTCAGTGACCCAGTCACGCGAACCGCGAATGGCCTTGCCGGACTGCGTGCCCGTGTTCCTGGTAACGAGGGCGACGTTGAAGGCGTTCGAGCCAACCCAATGGCCCAAGAGGCGATGGATGGGATCCGTCGATCCGGGGTCCGGATCGATCACGCTACTCCAGATGACATCCTCTTGGAGAAGATCCTCGGTCATCCGCAAGGTCCCAGTGGCATCCCCGACGATGCACCGAAGGCTGATCGGCTCATTGCCCTCCATCAAAGCCCAACTGGCAGTGAGGTCCGGTGCGCCTGGCACGCTTGGTCGTTCGTGCAGCGTAGGTGACGCCCCCGCCTGCATCAAGATGCGGACCAACCGACCTTGTTCTCCCACTGCGATCAACTTCGCTTGGTCCGTCGTTCCGAAGTAAGGGTTCAGGTCTTTCCAGTCATCAGCAGGATCCCCGAAGACGCTCCATGTGACTCCGCCATCGCTCGTGGCATGCAGTACCCCGTTCGGATCCTCTCCCGTCGCGCTCACGAGGATCGCCACCCCCTCCAAGGCGTTCAGGAAATAGATGTCCCGGAAATGTGCGCTCGTATGCGTATGAACCGTGGTCCAACCACCGGTGGGCGAACTGCCTGTAGAGGTATGGAGCAAGGTGCCGAAAAGCCCAGCCAGGTACCCGCCATCGGCGGAGTACATGGAACCGCATTCCAGTGCGGCAGCGATCTCGGCGGTCAGGTGTGGGCTGTTGTCAACGAATGAGCTACCGTCGTATCCTGTAATGAAGAAAACCCCGTTCTTGCCGTCCGAGGACCGCCCACCGATGTAGAGACGCTGCATGTTGGGCACCACGTTGACCGATGTCAAGTGCGAGGCGTTGTTCGTGACGATGGCCTGTGGTGCCGGATTCCCGTTGAACACTGTTCCGGAGGTCATCCGCTGAAGGGCTCCATTATCGCCAACGGCCATTCCACGAAGCGGCACAGAGGAAGACTGTCTGTAAACGACCACGTCCCGGAAGCCTTGGCTGTGGGTCCCTAAGGTGCCCGTGACCAGATCCCAGGAGGTGCCTGCGTCGAGCGATCGGAGAACCGCACCATCTTTCCCGATAGCGAAAACGGTGTTCAGGTCGAGTGCGGTGGGTGAGCCTTGTACTGCTGCCACAGACCTTAGGTCGGAGCCCACCGTATTCGTGCTCCTGGACCATGACTTGCCGCCATCCACTGTCTTGAACAGCATCCCCCGAAGCAGTGTGTTCGGTAGGAAGGGGATGGAGTGAACCCGATTTGCCGTGAGAAAACCGATACCACCAGGTAGAATATGGGAACTCGTTACTTGTACATCTGACGGAATGCCTATCGGTATCGCGGATTCCCACAGCGCCATGGCGTCCTGGTCGGGCATTTTTTGCCGTACGGGCTGCTCCAAACTGTTGAACACATAGTCTGATGCAAGGCGATGGGTCGTGAACACGGTCCGGGTATCACTGGCCCGGTCGTTGGCGATGCGCAGGGCCTCCGCAGAGTTCGAGCTGGAGAAAGCGGCCTGTTCCACACCCTCGGGTGGAACGGTGCGGATCAAGTTGCCTGCTTGGTCGTAGTAGTAGAGGGTGAAGTGGTGCTCGTCTCTGCCCGTGTGCGTGCGCGAGAGCGTTTCCAGCACGTTCTGGCAGCCAGCGTCGTAGGTCTGGTGGAAGTCCTCCGAAATGTCCACCAATTGCTGCTCGTAGAGCGTCACGGAGTTCATTTGTGCGATCACCGCGATCGTATTGTCGCACGAGTCTGGGGGTGGGACATTGGGAAGGCCGGGTAGCTCGATCTGGGGTGGGGGGCTGCAAGGGTCAGGTAGTTGGCAGTAGTTGAAGATGCAGGTCAGTTGCGGGTTGTTCGCTTCCTTTGCTGAGATCACTCCATCAAGCATGGCGCTCGTGATCAGCGCCGTGTATCCTTCTACACAAGGGCACAGGTAGCCATTGACGAAATAGCAGAGTGCGGCATCGAGTGAGAGGTCCGCGTATGAACCACCGTGCATGTCGTTGTAGTCATCAATTACTTCAGCCAGTTGTTGGTAGGCTTCGGAGCAATCTGGTGGCGGGGTCCCATTGCAATCTGGAAGGGCTACCGCAGGGTTACAGGGCTCGGGTTCCGGAGCCCGGCTTATATAGGCATGTTGTGGTACTTGAACGCTTTGGGGCGGTGGAGGGTAGAGGTGCGCAAGGAATGCGGGACTCCAAAGGCCGCAGACGTCAAGGCCCAAGCACACATCAAGCGGCCTGATATCGAAGCCAAGGTATTCGCCATAATCTTCGCCGATATGAACGGTAATGGAATTCGACAGCGGTACGGTTGGCTCAATGGATACAATGGACCAATCCAACAGGTTAGCAAGGTTCGTCCATGTGTAGATCGGAACATGCGGGACGATCTCAAGGCAACCTTCAACCAATAGGGTGCCCGATTCAGAGTTAAAGAGGCTGGTCGTTGAGGTTCCCCAAGTGGCGTCAAGTATTGCCGCAATCTCTGGATACTGGGCCAGGAGAGGGCTCGACTGTAGATCGATCGAAGGCGAGAGCCACACTGAGGGGGGGTCTCCTGGAGCTGGCTGTGCCGCCTGTAGGTTGTTGTAAAGGCGTTCAGCGATGACACGGGCTAGTTGACCCAGCAATCGGGTGTCCTCCGGTTCTGCGCAGGCCGGTTCCGCCAATGGCACGTTGCAAGACTGAAGGCTGACGCAAGGGATGTCCAGTACGATATGGGCCTCGCCGGAGCCGTGCTCTGTATCATAGGAGATCGGAAGCCGGTAAGCATGGATGAATCCATCTTCCTGCACACCCTCTATGGCCTCCCACTCACCAATCACTAGATCCTGAGCGTAGCCATACACGAATTTTGGCGTGTGGATCTTGAAGCAACCGTCCTTTCCGTAATTCAACACGGATCCGGAAACACCTGAAGCGGAGGAGAACTGGCCCACCATTTTACATTGCCCACTTTCCTCAGGATCCAAGATCGGGCCTAGTATTTCGAGCAACTCGGGGGTCATGAGCGGGTTGCTGAACATCTCCATTTCCGCCGGGTTAAGGTGGTTAGACCATAGTGCGAGGTCCTCGACCAGCTTGAACAGGTCTTGGAGAAGGGCGTCGTCACAGCAATCGGCACAAACGGAAAGGTCGATGCATGTGTGGTGTACCACCATATTGCCGACCACGAGATCATCCTTCATCATGGTGGCAGAGAAGGCGCGGTACACACCCAACTCGTCGGCGTCTCCATAGGGTTCGGGCTGTATCAGATCAGTAAAGCCGACATTCGGCATCTCGATTCGGAGGCAAGGGTCTTCCAAGAATGTGACCGTGAGGGTACCATCGTCATTGTTGCTCACCAGCCCAGTGGTGCGGCAGGGGCCATAGAGATTCAGCGGGTTTTGTGGGTTGCAGTATTCATCGGAGAGGAGAGTCATGATCTCTCCGTTCATGAGCGGGCTTTCGAAGAGATCAAGACCTGTACCGGCGGGCAGCATGTTATTGCCATCGCGACTGTGCAGTAATCGCTCCGCCACCACCGCGAAGAGCCCATTGAGCACCTCCTCATTGCTTCCTGCACAGGCCAGAGGAGGAGCAGGTGCACAGGTTCCCAAGGAAAGCACCTCCTGGGCCTCCTCTTCCGGGTCGGTCAGGTACGCGCGCCCTTCGATGGATGCGAGCATTTCCCCATCTTCATTAACGAACCAGCACATGAACCGGTCGCCGGGTAGTGGGCCGAAATTCGAGATCCCGGAAGCGGAGGCCAAAGCCGCTTCTAAACTTCCGAAATCAGGGAAGGCCTGGCTTTCGATATCGATCTGTACATAGGGTCCATTCTGCACGTCGGGGCAGAACAATCGGAAGCCAGGGCCCACGGGGTCGAACAGCCAAGTGGCATCCAAGTCGGTCGGCCCCCAGAACCATGTCTGCGTTACGGCCTCGATGACCATTCGCAACTCGCTCCCGAGGTTTTCCGCCACGTCTACGGGAAGCTGGGTGGTCGAGTTCTGGTTGATCACCAGGTCTTCACCACTATCAGGGTGAACAAGAAGCCCGAGGAGTGAGCCTAGCTCCGTGCCCAATGAGTTGGGCTCACAAACAGGAGGGAAGTTGCAAGGGTCCAACAGATAGCGCGAGCACATCTCACCTTGCAGAACCGTGGTCTGAAGCGTCTCATTAGGTAGCGCATCATCCATATACTCCACCGTGAGCTCGAAGGTGCCATCTGATGAGGGGCTCAATAGAGGTACGCGTACGATCTCTGCCCAATCGAAATCGACCGCGTCCACAGGAACGTAGAGGTCAATATTGCAGACAACCCCATCCACATCGAGTGTCACATCCAAGTGTAGTTGATCGGGACTGAGTTGTGGAGTCCACGTTGCCTCCCCCAGGGGCTGTTGGAGCACCATGTTCTGTCTCGCCAGTTCAACAGCTTGGAAGTAAGGGTTCGCCTGTACAGAATGAGTGATGGTCAACTGATCCTGTATGGCCGTACCATTGAAGAAGTTCTGCCAGGCAAGTGTTGCAGGGCAGACCCCGGTCACGAGGTATTGTTGATAGGCGATCTGCACAGGATCCTCACCGGCGCCTGGAACCTGCTCGGGGTCTTGGACACGTTGCACCTTTCCGTGGTAATAGGCATGCGACCAGTGCATGCAGGGTTGACACCATTGGGCCCATGGAGGAAGCCAGGATGGATCGTTTTCCATCATGCGAGGTTGCCAGTCCATAAAATCATCTGCATCCTGTCCTATGCAAAAGTTCAATCCGGAAACACCAAGACCAGGGTTGCAGTCCAAGCCTCTGGCCCGCATATCACCTCTGCGTTTTTGGTACCGATATTTCTCGGCCAGGTATGTAGCCCTGAAGCGCTGCCAAAGTGCGGCGTCGATATCTGTGTTCCCCGATAAGTATGGCGGAGCGTAGCATGGAGGAGTAATGAATGCACTACCACAACGACCAGCGGCGAGAAGCACTTCGAGCATGTTCAAGGTCACGCCATCCACCACTGCGTAATTCGTGAACCGATCCCAGAAAGCGCGCACCTGATCGCCGTACACCGGATCGAGCGGCCCGCCCTGTTGAGGGTCGTAACCGGCGGTGCTCGCGAAGAAGGGATCGTGATAGTGCTCTTGAGGAGAACCCGGGGCTTGGAAGAGCACCGTGACATCCGCGATGATGGCATTGATCACGTCCTCATCGTTCGGGACACCGTACTCAAGCCCTCTGAACCAAGCATCGAATTCGTCGCTTGTCTGCCCATATCCGGCTTGCTGGTCCTGGTATGCGCGGCAATCCAGGTAATAGGGATATTCGGGATGCAGGTAGAGTAAGGAGCGGGCCCAGCCTGTTTGCCATGAATCCATGAACAATGCCTCATCGACAAGGAACTCGGGGAATGAGAACAACTGTTCCCCCTCGACCTCAAGTTCTGGATCATCAACCAATGCGGGGATGAAGGAGCCGTCCTCGAGTTGGAACACAGGAATGCGCAGACGGTGCCCGTTATCATCGATGTACCGCTCGAGATATGAGCCATCCGCTTGATAGAGCCTGGGATGTTGCCACACGGGCCGCTGGTTGTATTCAGCACCATACCAACCGTCGGATGGAACGAAGCGCCGGGCCAGGATGCAGTCCCCGGCACTACGGAAGATAGAGGTGGGGTCTGATGCCTCTACCACACCGTTCAGCCGAGAATACTTTGCGTATTGGCCCCCCGGCGATAGGTCTTGGAGCATGCTCTTATAGGCGACATCACACCAAGAGGGCTCGGCACACAGCTCCTCGCACTGCTGCTCCAATAGCTCGTATTCCTCCACGGTTCCTCCAGTCAATAGGAATCCATCCAAACCGCCCGAAGCTGCCAGTTGCGCCATACAGGAAGTACAGCTGACACAGCCATCCGGTTCGGCTAGTTCGAGCTGGGCGACTTCCAGTTCTTCCTGATCCAGATATTGACAGTTGGTCAGAGCTGCATCCTGATACGCTTGTGCATAGGTTGCACGAGCCTCTTCATGGACGGTGAGTTTCCGCGTGAACGTATAGGAGCCGGGCGGCAGCGTTACCTCACGGATAACGGGTTGTGGTTGTGGCGCGCCAGCGACCAGTGCTGGTGAGGCATATACCAGCCATTCACCGTTGCCATCGAAATGACCGACCTGACCGGAGTATTCATTCTTGACCTCACCACATTCGTCCGTGAGGATCAGTTCGAGCCGGTATGCACAGGCAACGCAGAAGTCCTGTGGACACGAGAAGGTGATGGTCGGTAACGTAATGCTGTGGTTGAAGGTGAATTGTGCTTCGGCCTCCACCGTGAACGTTTCGGCATATGTCCATTGCCGCAAAGCGGGGTCATAGGTATTGGACTCGCACGTGTTGCTTGGAAGAGGGGGGCAGAAACCGACGGAGGTGAAGGACTGTGGCGTTTGGTCCGTGTAAGTGTCCAACTGCTCGAGTGTGGTGGGCGGTGTACCGACCAACGCGGTCGCTACCGTCCTTCCCGCACGGTCCGTATAGGTCACACTGGACTGGCCATTGGCGTCCACCGTCACCGTGCGCTGGTAGTACGAGTCGAAGCCAGCCTCCACGCCGAATAACCGGTCCAGTTGGAGCTGGTCCGCCATGCCATAGGTGATGGACGTTTCGTGACCGTTGCCGAGTTGGAATACCGGCCCCACGCCTCCCTTGCGTTTCACGCGGCCCGTGTTATCCGGCGTGTACTCCGTCTGTGCATAGGGATAGTTGAAGGCCTGCGGTATGTAGGGATGGTCTCCGATCAAGCGATCCGTACCCAGGTCGTACTGTTCGGGGCTATAGTACAGTGATGCGCCACTGCTTGGGTCCAACGGGGGGCCAGCCATACCGCATCCAACCTCTTGCGCGGACAGGTGAGTACCATTGAATGCTTCCAATGAGCCGTTCGCATCGACCACGTTGAACTCCGGATAGAAGTCGATCGGGGCGAAGCGATGCCCATCCACTTCCTCGCAACCCTGATCAACGATCATCGGCACCGGCATCACCTCGGCTGCGGGTCTACCGAACACATCATAGACGGTTTCGGCCACTACCGGGATATCCAAGGAGCTCGCGCGTGTGACCGATTGCCTGGATCGGAGGGAACCGTCGGCGTAAGTGATGACCTCCTTGTGCTTGCCTTCTTCAGCGAATACACTGCTAAGCTGCCAGTTCTTGAGCGGCTGATGCGCTTGGGTCTGGAATCGGTCCGCACCGAACGATACCACCGAGGTGGGGAATGTCAACGAAGGATTCGTCCACTGACCGGTGATGATCTCCCCGTTCCCTTGATGCGCCAACGCCCGGACCCGGTAGACCAACCAGCCCCTATCGTAAATCAACGGAATGCGGTAGGTGGGCAGACTCTGCCCTGCTTTGATGGATACTCGAGTGGCGTCCCTGCGCAAGTCCACCATCAGCTCGTTCGGGTCCAACGGAGCTTGCGGAAGTGGACCGGCGATGTCATCCACGAACGTCCACTCGAGCTGGTATTCCGTGGCTCCTCCGATATCCAACCAGGAAAGCTGCAGCTCATGGGTTTCTCCTCCACAATCGAGTGGGTTGCGGGAAGTGAATTCTGGAATGGTCCCAGCATCGAACAACTCACGGAAAGAATGGGACAGCTCGAGGTCCAGTGACACACTTTCAGGAAGACCACGCAACCTCTCCTGACCATCGCCCGTGTTCACCGTGATGGATACCACCTCAACGGAAAAGGAGTGGGAACCATGGAACTCGAACCGGTCCGTGGAACGGCGGTCCAGGGTGGGGTCAAGGGTCGTGCTGGTGTCCCTGGACCACCGGTGTCCAATGGCGAGCGTGATCTCAAAGATCGAATCGCGGTCCGCTGCTTTGCGGTACTTGTCCGGATCGGGGTTCTTCTGGGCAGTGACCCTTAGGGAAACAGTCAAGTCGGCGGGTCGCCAGAGCAAACTGCGAATTGGATCGATGGTCAATGTGATGGACGAGGCCAAGTCCGTTGTCGTGTAGGTGCCAGCTACCGGAGGCCTCCAACCGAGAGCGATGGTCGTGCGGTCAAGGTCCTGACCGGTATGCTCCTTGGACCATGTTTGCGACCACGTATTGCGCTTCACCTGCGCCGAAGCGTCCAAGGCGATGAGTATCACGAGCATCACGACCCAACGGAACATGTTCCGCAACGGTTGCAACACCATGTCTGCCGGTGTGCGCAATAACTCGTTCATCGGTATCGGGTGTCGATGAGTTGATAGGACTTCCACTTCGACCGAAGGGCTGGTGTGTCCCCGGAGAGATCCACGATCTTGCTGGGGTCCATGTCAATCTTGGTATCGGCCTTCAAGGCGATAGGCCGCTCGAAGCGTGTCACCACTTTCGGGCGTAGCAGCGCGGGTGTGAACAAATGCTGGCTTTGGGGCGAATGCGCGTACAACACCACGAGCTCCTGCAGCCAACCCGCTCCATCGAAGGCGATCTCAACGGCGTCGAACCCGGTGCTGGCTGGTAACATCAGCCTGTAGCGGGTTCCACCTGGCGTCATTTGTTTGCCGATCGATGTGGCCAGTGGGATGATCCGCTCCTTCCACGTGTTCACTTGTTCCGATTCCATGGCGGACGGTGCAGCGAGCATTACGATCGCTCCGGTCGAGTCTACAGAAACGCGGATGGTGTTATCTTGGATGGTCAAGATGCCTAGTTGTTCAGCGCGGTAACTATCACCTCGACGGTCGATGTGCATGGCATGCCTTTCCGAAGGGTTGGGTAGACCTTGGTCCTCATAGTGCAGCATCTCATACCGCAAGGAGAAATCCGTCAGCGTTCCATAGTTCTTGTGGTTCGTCTCGATGGCACGGCTAAGTTCAGCCCCTGTCGCAGGTTGCCATTGTCCCATGGCGAGGGCAGCGCACATACCGAAGAATGCCATGCATATGGAGCGCCCGTTGATCATGGAGCCGTCTGTTTCGCCGTGTTCTGCCGTGTTTCTTTGATGGTCATCACCCCCCGCTCGGTCTCCTTCTTCACACGAACCAACCGCCCCTCGGGGTCATACTCATAGAATGTGGTGAAGTGTCGTTCGTCCAGCTCCGCTACGAAACGCAGGTTGATGGGGTCGTACACGTACGACTTCATGGATGCATCGTCCGGATAGATGCGTACATCGTCGAAGTAGCTCACACCGCTGGTGGCTCCTAGGTTCACAAAGAGACTGAGCGGGTCTCCCTCAGGGTCCGGCGGTGGCATGGTGAACGATCCCTCGATCAACTGCCATCCATCGATGATGGGGCTTACCGCAGCCAGACCCTCTACGAGGTTGGTGCCAGGGGGGCACTCGACCTGGACGAAGGGCGACCCGCCTTGGAATATGGTCGTGGCCAAAGGAGCGAGCCCATCTTTACTTACCCAAGCGCTCACGCGATACCGTTCACCAGGAATTGGCGAGAAGGTTGAGAGGCAATCCGGACAGTCCAGTGGGACCGGTTCACAATCAACGAGGTAATTGGAATAGGTGATCTCGAACGAGGTGACTGCGGGATCGTACTCCACATAGAGGTAGTACGTACCTGGCGTTAGGGTTATCGTTGGCTGGCTAGAATCATCGATGAGAATAGCCTCTGGAGGGGGCGGGCCGGGTACGAACATCGGACAGCGTGGTGCGCCACAGAAGGAGGGGTCAAGTAGGTATCCAAAGACATCATCGAGGTCACCATTCGGTGTCGTATTCGTGATCGAAATGAAGACCTTGGTCTGCGGGGGTGGGTGCAAACACAATTCGATCCACATGCACCCGGATGTCGCAGCGCGGTTTTCCGCTGCACCGGCCTGCGGGATCACACGGTCGACCGTGATCCATGCCTCACTGGCAAGCACGGCCGTGTTGCAGTTGCTGTGTTGGCCAGGAACTAGATCGATGTGTTGCTGTGCACGAGCTGAGATGGCAGAGAGCAGACCCAGAGTCCAAAGCAGGAGGCGAGCGGATGTGCGCATGAGGCTCTGATTCGGTTTACTGCTGAGGAGGTACCACCATGCTGCGTTCACATCCAGCGGCATCGCGGATCACGACCTTGACGGACCATGTACCGGTGCCGGTCACGCCAACTCCGTTCGCTATAAGACCAACGGTCGGATTCCCGGCGAGGACGATCGTTCCGCTCGCATCATAGGGCGGTGAACCTCCTGTGACCGTGACCTCGTGCATGCCGGCATTCAGTCGATAGGACTGTACCACTGGACATTCTACTTCTTCGCATCCGCGCAGTACTGCCACGAAGCGCGCGCGCTGTCCGTTGGGCACCCGAATGCTGTGCCTGCCAGAGTGCGCGCGGGAATCAACGATAGCGCCCTCGCCGTCGTCGAACCGGAAATGCTCATCTGCACAATTGGCAGGGGATTCAAAGCTCTCGAAGCCGACTTCTTGATGGCGAGCGTTTGCCGCCACCGTGTTCGGAAGCAGACCGGCATGTGCGAAGGTGGCCGAAGAGTAAAGTCCAAGCGCGTCCTTTTCTTCCAGTGCTTGTGACCTCGCGCTATAATCGATGACTTCGCGTACCACGGTCCATCCGGTCGGGTCGATGGACCAAGAACCATTGTTCACCTTGAAGAACGGGTCGAACGACGAGTAGATGCCATCGTGTCGAATGTCCGTATTGTCGTTCACCAGGGTACGCACCCGATCGGTAAGCCAAGTCCTCTCTCGGAATTGGCGCCAAACACCTTTCCGATTGTCAGCATAAGGATTTCCTTCGCCTGTATCGGTTGATGGAGAACAAGCACAATCCTTACGCCACTCGTCCTTGAATTCAACCGCAGTTGCTTTCAAGACTTTTTGCACCGAATTCGCGGGCAGGGTGTACAGCGGGTCCTTCAATGCGGTGACGGCGGCCATAGGGACAGCTTGCATGTTGCGCCTACCGGACCGGATGACCTTGATGAAATGATCGCCCGCTGGAACTATGGGTTGGCCATCCCGATCAACGATCCTGAGCGATCCATCATCCACCTTCGTGACCCAGCCCTTGTGCCATACCGGCAAAGCGGGTGGGATCGTCACGGTACGCATGGAAACCTCATCACCGGGCACGAAAACCGTTCGCGCATTGGGGAACACAGCGACACCTTGGGCGTTCAGCGTGAGGCGGGCCGTTGCGCCAAGGTTGCGGTAAGCCGGGCCCATACCGTCATAGTACCAGTATGCCGGCTGCTCAAAGGAATAGACCGGGTCACGGTACTGGTTATTCGATCGGGTGAGCAACACCTTGCCCGTGATCGCATCATGGGCTATGTTCTCCGTGCTGACCACTGAACCATGGTCGGTCTTCACGATCTTTTCAAGGAGCCCGAACCGGTCGACCTGTTTCACGAGAACGGCACTCCTGAAGCGCGTGCTCTCGTATGAGTACTGCGGTATTATGGGAGGAAAGGTGATGGGAATGATGCCCAACATGAAGATCTCCAGATTGACCATCGCACCGGTTGAGGATGCGATACTTCCATATTCCCGCATGTCAAAAAGAAACTCGTAGTTGCGACCTATGGTTTGCTCGCTGATGCTTCCATCGGGCTGGATGGTCATAGCCCGGTTGTCCAAGGCACCGCCCGAGGTCCTGCGGTAGTGATAGGCTACTGAGGAAATGATCTGTTCTGCATCCTGTGAAGCCTCCGCAGGTTCCGCGTACACGGTCACCGAGCGTGGTTTGCCGTGCATGTCGTTGTTCTCGATCACGAAGCCCTGGCTCACGTGCATGTGGTCCATCGCCTTTATGCCCAAGAGGCCCGAAACCCCAGGGCTTGGATGGTGCACCGGGTGGATTGAGGTCCGTTTCGTCATCGTGGGGAAATCAAAGGCAGTGAAGAACTCATGAACCACTTTGCCGGTGCCGCGCTGCTCGGTGGACCCTCCGTTGCTCACATCCTTCACCTCCACTTTGGAGTACCCGACGACCGGAGCTGGGAACAACGACTCCCCGAAAGGCTCCTCCTGGAAGAAACGTTCATCGGCCGACATCACGCGTTCGATGTTGTTGTAAATCGGCCTTCTGAACGGATTCTCATCCGCACCGATCATCGGTTCATAGGCGGCGACCCCCCAAGACCGGCTCGCATCGCCGTAGGCGTATTGCTGTGCGTAAGTCGCCGAAGGTGCTTGACCTTGCATTTCTCCCCAGCCATCATACACGCCGATAGTCCGCACGCGGTAACCCCCACCTTTTTTCCGTTGATCCGGCTCACGGAGTTTTATCCAGGAATGACCCATACGCATGCCTAATGGGTTTACTCCATCCAGCTTGATGTTCGCGCCTTGCACAAGTGCTGCATTAGGCCCCATGAAGAACTCGGAGAGCCCGGTGATGAATCCGGTTATCGCTGACAACTGTGCGGGGATCCACTCAATAAGCTCCGAAGCGGAAAGCTCGTCATCCATACCAGGTGGAGTATAGAGCTGTTTGGGATAGTTCAATCGGGCATGCTCCAAGGCAGCACGATAAAGCGGACTAGTTCCTTCGAGACAAACACTGCAATTCTCATCGATGTCCACGGCCTTTAAGGGGAGCCGGCCGTAGTAAATGCCTCCGATCTCGTCAAAATTGACGCTGTTCCCATCGAGTGGTTCCAACTCAGCGTACCCGGAAACGTGATCCGCACCCATAGGCACACCTCCTGATGCCCACCGGTAGATCATCCTGGTCCGGAAGTAGAGCAGGCCGATATCACGAGCGGCCTCCCTCACATATGCGTTGGCGGCAGCATCTCTTTCCGATATTGGTAGTGGATCGGTGACTTCGGGGGGGAGTCTGAAATAGATGACACGCTTCTTTTTGAGTGTTTGAACTTCTGAGTTACCATCAATGCTTGTGGGTGTTTCACCTACCTCGGCCACATGGCTGATCTTGAACATGCGCATAGCTGGCTTATTCTGTACATGGGCGTAGTCATCACTTTCGTACTCCATGCCCATGAGTGCACCCGAGGGTAGACGAACTGTACGCAGCTTCCACGCATGGGCAAAGGCGTCCGCTGCCAGATCGAACTGTTCCGTGTAGGGATAGAAGTTATTGGGCGTGTTGAAATAGAATCCACCCGATGCCTGTGAAAGGATAGCTGCCATCGAAAGCGGATCCAACGGATCATAGTCAGGCTTGTACTGGCCCCATCGATCCTGATCACCCATGTCGTAAGGTGGGTTCTGGATGGGGTCATTCGTCTCACCGTAGTCGAAGACGTACGGCGCTAGAACACCGGCCTCTGACCTTCCGTAGGTGAACCAGACCTTGCGCAAGGTGAGCTTGCCCTTGTTTCCCCCAACGGTGTTTGGGGTATTGGGGCAGAGCGAGTAGTCGTATTTGAAGTGTACTCGTTTGATCACCTCCGGCAAAGGGACATCATCCGGATCCTGGTTGTTGGCGATGGCTTCCGCACGAGCTGCTTGATACATTTGATAAGAACGTTTGTCATAGAGTGAGATGCGCGTGAGGTAGCGTTGATAGCGCGAAGCAAGCACCTCGCCGTTCCGCCCAACGCCAAGGCCATCCAACCGTCGGCCTCCTTGTGGATCCTGGGGGTCGTCTTCAAGGGTCGGATCGTTCAACTCGAAAACGGCGATGCGGTTCGCCGACTCAATGGTCTCGAGGTACCGCATTTCCTTTTCCCCGTACACATAGCTGCCCCTATCATCCTGAGCGGTAGCTCCAAGACCGCGCTCCAGGCGGGCCTTCTGTGAGCCACCGGCACCAATAGGGGTGCGCCACGGATAAAAGGCGTTGCCAGCACCTTCGCCGTAGGTGTTCTGCGTATAAGTGAACCGCGTGAAGGTCCCTAGATCACCATCCGATGGTCCTCGAACGTTATCCACGTCGGAATAGTCGCTACTCACGACGGCCGTGAGTAGCCAAGCATGCGGATAGGAAGGCACGGTCGATCTGGAATAGTACTGATCGATCCCGCTGCGGTTATCGAAACCGTCGTCAGTGGATGAGTAACCCACAAGCTCCTCTTGCTCGGTAGCGTCAACACCTTCACTCACCGAGAAGGTGACATCCTCTTGGACCGCATTATAGACCGGTAGTCCATACACGTAACGCTCTCCTTGTTGGCCCAGGATGGAGATCTCGGAAAGATGCGCAGCGCGCGGCGTAAGTCCGATGTGCGGTACCGCCTCATCCAGACCCATACCGTTCGCCACCTCTTGATGGGTAAGGTAGTGGAACACTTGCGCTCGGTGCTCGCGGGCCGTTCGAGTATTGTTCGCCCCAATGGGTATGTAGTTGTTGCCTTGACTGTTCTCGATCCGGGCCAGGATGGTGGCCTCGCTGCTGCCTACGCGCTCCAACGCTGGTCTATATTGATCCGCACCACCGAAAGCCTCGAACAGGTGTCCATCTGCTTCTACCACGGGCTCGCTGGCGTTTCGAAAGGTTACGTTCTCTTGCAAAGGGGAGCTTCCGTTCTGGATGAAGCGTGCGCGTCCCAAAAGCTGATTGAAGAGGTTCCAACGACCGGACCAAGAGGTCACGGAATTCACCTTCACGTCAGCACCACCATGGATAAGGTTACCGGCGCTGAGTTCTAGCCCCAATGAACCACCACTACCTCCACTTGAAGTGAATGGGTCGAACACATGGCCCACCTCGTTCCGGAAGGGACGGTAGCTCCCTGAGACACCTTGACCAGTTACACTGAAAATGTCAGGTGTCAGTGCTGAAATGCCGAGCGCTGCTTGATCCGGGGAGTAAGGCCCGCCTTTCTCGCGGTTGAAATCAAGGGCCACGGAGCCTCCATCTTGAGCATTCTGGAGATAGAGATATCCATATGCCGGCGTGCGTGTTGTCCGATCCCGAAGCCGTTGAACAGAGAAGAACGCGCCCACACGGTAGTTTCCATCCAAGGTGAAGATGGTGACACCGTTGCTCAGGTTGAAGGTGAGGGATAGGTCATCCATAGACATATCCAACTGAGGAGTATACGTGGGCATGCCGATATTGAAGGATGAACTCACTCCCACCTTTTGAGTCTTTTCACTATCATACTTGGAATTCGTTGGATGGCAGAACTCTGATTTAGAAGTGGCAGAAGCGTCCAAAGTGACCTGAGTAAGTCCGCGGCGCGAATCAAGCGTTAGTCCAACACCCAATGAGACCTTGCCTCCATCCTTGCTCTTCCACGCATCAATACCGATCTGGGGTTGCATGCGTAAGCCTGAATGCGAACCAGAGGAGAGGCCGAGTCCAGCCGTGAAAGCGGTTCTTGAACCTCCCTTAATAGGCAGACTGAGGTTGGCGCTCAGGCCTGTCTCAAAGGAGACTCCGTTGTAATTGTTGAAGGTCATGGATGCGGTGCCGCCGACCCCGAGAGGATAACTAGCAAGATCCACTCCGGCACCAGCCGTAACACCGAACGACCGATTGGGTCGCATGTGCATGTCGCGCCGCAGCTCATCCCCGTTAAAATCATCCGGCAAACCGCGCAGGTTCCTGTTGACCGCGCCCGGGTTGAGGTTCCAGCCCAAGCCCACCCACGAGGCCTCCTGATCCATGGTGATGCCCCCTTGGTAGAAGAGGTTCACGGGATAACCTTCCACATCGAGCAAGGGGATGTTGTAAGAGAAGTCGCCGGTGAAGAGGTCCACCATGTCCGATGCGGAGACCGGTTTGAAGCTCTGCACCTCGGGCTGTGTGGGCCCGGAAGTGAGAGCGAACGAGGCCGTTGGCCAAGTGATATCGCCCACCATGATGGTGAGCAGTACCCATGCGATGATCCGTCTGTGCCGCATTCAGGTCCCGATCGGGCGTTTAAGGAAATCCTTCGTGGCAACGTGATGTGCGATGATAGCCGGTGTTCGCAGGACTAGGTCGACCCGCAGCTCGCGGACCCCGGGCACCTCGGTGATGAGAATGTGCCGCTCAATGGCGCTAGGTTCCTGGTCGAAGGCCAGCAGCAGCTTGCCTGGCCAAGGGCCTTTTCCCAACGACTCCAAGTGGGCGAAGCGGCAGGCAAGGGTGTCCTCACCCACGATCTGCTTGAAGTGGGATTCGTCCGGAACGGTTGAAGAGAGCGCGGAGGCAACGGCATCTCCCTCCTCATTCGAAAAGGTGATGATGAACTGATCCAATGACCGCAATTCGGTCAACCTTACCAGTGCTTCATCCCCGGCCGGCGTGATGCCTGCCTCCAACTCCCCGCAGAGGATCTCCTCGGCCGTACGAAGTCTCAACTGCCACGTGTGGCCGAGTACATCCGCATCTGACCGAAGTCCTTTGGTGATGGCTTTCAAATGAACCTCGAGCTGCTTGCAGTCGACGACAGGGATGTAGTTTTCAGCTAGCGCGGAGCCCTCAACGGGGTATTGTCTCGGATCAGCTATAGTGTTGGTCCTCGCGGTGCTTTGGTCAGTACACGCGGCCATGCCGAGCACGAAGGATGCCAGTACAACAGGCCGATGCGCTATGGTCTCAAGGCACTTCAATGGAGAACAGGATCGAGCGTTCACGGTCTTTGCCATCCTTTACACGGAGTTCGTAACGACCCGTGGAGAGATGATAGGAGGAGAGGTCGAACTCGTAGAGATTGACCCCGATGTTCCGCAAATTCGGCGTGACCGTTCGTTCCTGCCCGACGATGAGCGAGGCGTCCGGAGAGATGATGGTATGTTCCGCGTTCAGGACGTCACAGTGGATGACCCCAACGGAGTATGGCTCATCGAATCTGAAGTGGATGCGTTCGTTCAGAACGCGGTGGATGGTGGCGTCGGAATTATCCCGTAGGAGTATGTAACGGTCGTCAACTGGAGTGGGCCGCTTACGTACACAGAACGACCACGCCTCACTACGTTCACGGATGATGCCGCGGCGCAGCGCACTGACTTGCCAAGCATAACAACGACCAGGTTCTAAAGAGGGGACACCTGAAGGGTAAGGCACAAGAGGGTAGGAAGGGTCAGGCAAGCGGAAAACGGGCACGGAAGAACCTACGGCCCTTTGAGCGCTCTTTTCCTCATTCAAAGGTGCCAGCGTGAGGAGAAGGTCAAGGTCGGTCTTCGGAGCGGAAGAGCCCGTCAAAGTCCAATACAGAGCTGGACGGACCTCATCGATCGTATCTCGATCCCATGGTTCGGTGAGGTCAAGGAACAACACTTCCTCCACATCGAACGGTTCGCAATATGGGGTTAACGACTCTCCCCCAAGCACGCCGTCTATGCACACCTTATACTCACCTCCCGCAAGTCGATGTTCACGTTGAGCGGCCAGTGCCAGTGCGCCACTTCCCCAAGAGAACTCGCGCAGGGCAAGATCCACGGCCGCCAGGACGTTGTCTCCAGTGCGCAAGACTACCTCACCTGTCCTGAAACGCACGATGGTGGCACCCTCCCTTGTTGAGACCGATCCGGAGAAAGATGCCCGCTCACCTGGGCCATCATGAAATACGGATACTGTAAGGAATGTAGTCGGGGCGAAGATCACGCCATCCACAAGAGCAGAGGTTATCTGCGTTTGTGGCCAGGCTTGTAGCGCAAGGAGACATGCACCGGCCGATATGATCGAACGCCTCGACAACCCCATAGTACTGATCTACCAGGTGTAACAAACGCGACCATCACAAGTATAAGTGCTATTCTGATCCATCAACACTTCCTCGGTGAAAAAAATATCGCGGCGTCCGATCCGAGACAAGGAAAATCCAATGGACCAATGTGCTGTGAGTTCTCGTCGTGCACCAATGGACCACGATGCTAAGGCACGGTCGGCAAGTGGCAATGTTCCCGATAATTCACCCTGCACCTTAGGCCCAACGTGGAATGATGCATTGCTGGCCATATCGATGGTTAGTGTCGTATCGGGGGCGTGTATGGCGTAACAGCGGATCCCAAGAACATCTCCGTTGCGACGCATTAGGGTGATACCAGTGCGGAGTACGACCGTGCTGTTGGTTGCGCTGGTCGTGTTCGTTCGGTACCTAACGCCCTCAGCATCCCAACGTACTGTGTTCTTTCCATACCTGAGGTCGGCATCACCACCTGCCGATATCATCTCATGAAGACCACGGCTTATGTCGGCACCCTCCGTGCGCAGTACCGTGCGCTGTGGCATATGACTCGCTTTAAGTCGGAGCGATCTGCTAACACGATAGCTTACCATGCTGCGAAGGCGTGAGATATTCATGGAGCCCGATGAACTCGTGCTTCGCTCTTCATGCACTCCATTTAGCTGCACCCTTAGGTTTTTGCCGACCCCCTTTTCGACCCCCAAACCGCCCGCCCTTGAACCTGCTCTGAAGAAAGCCATGCCCAGGCTGTTGAAGCCATCGCCAATGATGCTCGCAGTGCCGGTGACCCGTGCCTTCCGGGTAGGGAATGCCGAGGACCATTCGAACCGGGTCGCCCAATTGTCAGACCTGCCGTTGGTCAGTTGTGACCAACCATCGTCACCAGCTGGAGCCGAAGCGTCCGGTCGAAGATCCGCCGATCTACCGATGCTCAATGAGAGCTGATGATCGGAGGAGATCGTCCCGTTCACTGAAACTTCCAGAACATGGTTATGAAGCTGTGGAGGGTCATCATTCAATGGGGGTGCCCCGGGCGGCACATCTGCTTTAGTCCCAAAAAGAGTTCCCAGCCCGACCCACAGCCCAGGCGCCAACTCAGCGCGCGTGGTAATTGAAGTAAGCCGACGTGGAGCTTCTTCCGGCCGTTGCTCGAAGAAGAAGATGCGTTGCAACGCCCTGCTCCTGTCCTGTTCAACACGCTCCCTCCGCCACTCATCATCAAACGATCTTCCATGGTCCACTCCGACCGACCAAGTGGCTCCACCGACCACCGTGGATACACCGTTGAACGAAAGACCATTCACCAAGAATGCGGATGGGTTGGGTGTACAATCGCCCAACTCCAGTTTCTTGACGTTCAAGAAGCTGCGTTTGGAGAACGGAGATGGTGTACTAACGTTTGTAATTGCAGCGACCTGCTCGCGCTCCTCCTTTAGACGTTGGATCCTCGCGCTAAGTGCCTCCAGTTCTCGCTCGGTTGAGTCCATTTGGAGGGAGGTGGCGATACCTTGTCCATTAAATGTTGTGGTTTCGTGGGCCACAGGAGGTTGCTTAGTCGCACTGGTGTCTAGTCCATCATGTCCCAGTGCACCAATATCAGGAGGGTTGAACGAGATCTGATCGGCTGTTGACATGGATCCCGTGTCAACAGGACGGGTCACCGACAACGGTGGTAGGTCCACCTGTTCGGATAGAAGCCCTTCACGTCTAACCCGACCCAGTTGCACGCGCACAAGCGTTTCCCGTTCTCGTTCCAAAGAGTCGATGTGGTGGTCAAGCGAGGAAAGCTTCCTCTGTTGCGCTTCCTGGTCTATTGCGCGTAGGCGGTCTGTATCGAGCCTGATCCGAATCGATGCCTGCCTTCCGTATAGCGGGACAAGTGTTGAGGCCACAGCGATAACGTTGATGGGAAGGCCCCAAGCCGAGAACTTCAGGTCACCATCCAACCTGCCATTCAGCTTGCTCCCTGGCCAACTGTTCACCTGGTTGCCGAAGAGTGCGGCAAGCGTTAGATTGCCCGAATCCATGTGGAGCCCTGTCGTTGGAGTCCCAGTGCCTGTGGAGTCATTGCTCAAAGGCCGGTGAATGACGGTCTGTGCCTTTGCCTGCGAGCATACAGACACAATGAGCAGCAACCATGCACTAGACCGCCACATTTCCCGTGGAGTTTCAACGAATGTAATCGAAAGGTGGTCGAACTGTGGCGCTTTCAATTAGTCAAATTGGTTCGTAGAGGGGGCCTCAGGTATCTGCCACGCGCTGCATCCGCAAGTTGTGGCGCTGATCAAATGCCGTCTTCCGCTCACCCGGGCTAATGTTCTTCCTAGGCCTCATGAACAGCGGGCAAGACCACCCGGGCAAGCGGAACGAACACCAATATCGGATGGATGCTCAGAATAGCCTACCCCATCCCGACTGGACCGGGAGCTCCTCAAGTTCCGGATGCAAAGAGGACGAACATCGTTTTTTTGTTCTCGGCTACTAGGACCCCCTGAACTAGCGTTGATGAAAGGAGTGCTTGTGTCCCGCACAGGCTGGACCATACCGACCACCTCATTGGACTTTTTCATGCCATCCATCGGCTCGATCGCAGAGTTCACCAAGAGAGGTTTCGGCCCAACAGCATTGTCCAGTACGTTAAGTATACGTGGATGGCGAGTTGGACCTTGTATCCGAAGTGTGTAGGTGACCTAAACCTTGCATTTGGCAGTTATCCACGATCATCCTACTTTTGCCGTCCCTTAACGGGGAACCTTCCCTGGTAGCTCAGCTGGTTAGAGCACATGACTGTTAATCATGGGGTCGCTGGTTCAAGTCCAGCCCGGGGAGCGAAAGCCTCAG
>JAEUTC010000055.1 GCA_016787985.1 Flavobacteriales bacterium
ATGGCCCTGAGCACACAGCCAAGCAAGGCTGCGGTCAATAGGTTGCCAAGCGCTACGAAGTACCAGCGTCGAAGGGTGATGCTCGGTGTGGTGTGCATGGCGCTGCAAGGATCTGGAGCACTGTCATCCTTTGGGCTGACGGTCGTCAGTATACGGATAAAATGGTCCGTTGACATTTGTCACCGAAGCAACGAAACACCTACTGCCATGACCACCATCTGGAAAACCTCATTAGCGATCGTTCTTATCGGAAGCCTCTTTGCATGCGGCGGTGGTGAAAAACCGACGCAGCCCCCCGGCGCCAGCGCACAGTCTACAGAGACCGGAACTTCTGAACAAAGCCCCAAAGCGAAGGGCCTAATCACCGCAGCGGACCTCCAACTCGGTGAGGTGGATGCCGCCATGGCCGAGAAGGGTAAGATCACCTACGATGTGAAGTGTCAAGCCTGCCATAGTACTGGTGCCAACCGGGTCGTCGGACCTGGATGGAAGGGTCTGGCCACCAAACGAGAACCCGCTTGGATCATGAACATGATCATGAACATCGATGTCATGCTCGAAAGCGATCCGGAAGCTCAGAAGCTCCTTGAAGAGTGTCTTGTACGCATGCCCAATCAGAACCTGAGCAAGGACGAGGCCCGGGAGGTCCTTGAATTCATGCGCACGCTGTAACTCCGACCGAACCACCCTAATCCCTCCTAAGAAGATGAACCGAACACTGTTGTATTCTGGCACTTCGGTAGCGCTGGCCGCCGGTGTGTTCCTAGTGCTGAACAGCCTCCCTGGCTGTAGGCCGACCACCACGAAAGCGGCCGTGACCGGTGATGCCGCCACCAAAGTCTATGTGAAGCCCGGCACCCACGACGAGTTCTACAATTTCGTGAGCGGTGGCTTCAGCGGACAGCTTGCCGTGTATGGCCTCCCAAGCGGCCGCCTATTCCGCGAGATCCCCGTGTTCAGCGTCGATCCCGAGAGCGGATACGGCTACAGCGAGGAGACCAAGGGCATGTTGATGACCACCTATGGTTTCATTCCCTGGGACGATAGCCACCATCCCGAGCTTTCGCAAAGCGGCGGAGTGCCGGATGGGAAGTGGTGCTTCATCAATGGGAACAACACTCCGCGGATCGCCTTGGTGGACCTTGGGACCTTCCGTACCAAGAGCATCATCGAGATACCGAACAGTGCTGGCAACCACAGCTCCCCCTTTACCACGGGCAACAGCGAATACGTGGTAGCTGGCACGCGCTTCAGCGTGCCAATGGGTGACGACGCTTCCCGCGATGTGCCCATCAAGAGCTACAAAGAGAACTTCAAGGGCAACGTGAGTTTCATTCATCCCGATCCTGAGACCGGTAGGATGAGCATCGCCTTCCAGATCGCCACCCCAGGGGTGAACTTCGACCTGAGCCATGCAGGCAAGGGTCCCAGTGAGGGCTGGTTCTTCTTCAGTTGCTACAACACCGAGCAGGCGTACAGCTTGATGGAAGTGAACGCCAGCCAGCGCGACAAGGATTTCATCATGGCCGTGAACTGGAAACTCGCCGAGCAACTCGCCAAAGAGGGCAAGGGGAACAAGGTACCCGGTAAGCACTACAGCAATTGGTGGAACGAGGAGACACACAGCGCAGAAACAACCGTGTACGAGGACGTGTTACAGCTCGATCCCAAAGATCACCCGGGCCTGGTCTATTTCATGCCGTGCCCCAAGAGCCCGCATGGTTGCGACGTGGATCCCACAGGCAAGTACATAGTGGGCAGTGGCAAACTGGCCGCGCTCATCCCCGTGTTCAGCTT
>JAEUTC010000066.1 GCA_016787985.1 Flavobacteriales bacterium
GGCAACCTGGACCAGATGAGCATGATCCTGAAGCATAAGCCTGCGGACTTCATGTTGATCAGTGGTGACGACACGTTGACCCTACCGGCCATCGCCATCGGCGGTGTCGGTGTGATCAGTGTGGTCGGCAATGCCTTGCCAGCCGAGACCAGCGCCTTGGTACACGCAGCCCTGAAAGGTGACCTGTCAACTGCGCGCAAGGAACATCTCCGGTTGATCGAGATCATCAACCTGCTCTTCGCGGAAGGCAATCCAGGTGGCATTAAGTACGTGCTGAACGCCTTGGGCATCTGTGGTGATCACATGCGCTTGCCCTTGGTGAACATCAGCGAGGCCACGGAGAAGAAGCTCTACCAAGCGCTTGCCGACGCGGAGGTGGTGAAGCTCTGATCCGACCGCCATGGATTTCCTCGCTCTGGACTTCGAGACGGCTACTCCTCAGTTGGATAGTCCTTGCGAGTTGGGCATCGCTGTGGTACGCGGTGGTGTGGTGCGCGAGGTGCGCAACTGGTTGATCAAACCGCGTTACTGGCCGCATTTCAGTCCGTGGAACGTGGCCGTTCATGGCATCAAGCCGGAAGATGTGGCCGGCGCACCGCGTTGGGAGGGGATCTGGGACGAAGTGGCGGAGGTACTGCATCAACAGACGATCGTGGCGCACAACGCGGCCTTCGATATGTCCGTGCTGCGGACCACGCTGGCCAGCCATGGACTGCAACATCCCACCTTCCAGTACTTCTGCAGCATCAGCATGTGCCGCAAGGTGTGGCCAGGGCATCCGTCGTACGGGCTCAAACCCATGTGCGACCTGCATGGCATCCGCTTCAAGCACCACCGCGCGGGCAACGATGCCGAAGCCACCGCCGAGTTGGTCCTGCGCGCCTTGGACCAGCGACCATCCTTCGACATGACCCAATTCCTGCTGGAAGCGAAGGTGAAGGTGGGTGCGTTCTATCCGGGCGGTCAACGGACTCCTGGAGGTAAACTCGCCGCCGCCGCCAGCTACTGACGCTGGATGATCGCGTGCGTGAAAGGCGATGAAGGTCGCCCGAAGCGCTTCAGAGTGCGCTCCATTCCGTTCGGGGTAGAGAGGATGCGCACTTTGCCCAGAGCCTGTACCGTCGAAAGTCGATGGGCGTGGTAATGGGCCGCCATCTCTGGACATCCGATCCTGTCGTAGTAGTGCTTGCTGCGTTGCGTGGCAGCGTGGGCCTCAGCGGTACTACGGTAGAGGATCGTGTCGATGATGTGCACCTCACCCTCGGGCTTCAGTAGATCGAAGCATCGCGCGATCGTGAGCCCAGGATCCGGGAAGTACTGGAAACTCGCTGCGAAGACCACCACATCGAAGAGTGCGGATGGAAGAGGGGAGGAGAGCACGTCGGCACGCACGAAGCTGGGCCCCTTGAAAACGCGGGCGGCTTGCACAAGCTCTTCGGTGAAGGCATCGACGCCCATGACCACGTGGCCTGCCTGATGGATCCATTCACTGAGCCAGCCGTTGCCGCAGCCCACTTCGAGCACACGCAGCCCTTGGCCGACCTTGTCCAGTGCGTTCGTGAGCCGCACAGCGCCGCGTTCGCGGATCCGCCATTCTTCGGCATTCCAGAGGCCTTCGCCGTTGGGCAGCTGGCGTACTTGCTCATCGGTCAGGATGCGCCTTTCCAGCGTTCGCACACGGCGATAATTCGTCTCGAAAGCGGATGGCGGAGCAACGATGCGTACCCCATCGACGACCGGAAAGTCGTTCAGCCACGCGGCGAGCATCGGATCGTTCATCGGAGTTTGCGCAAGGTGATCACGAAATGATCACCACCGCCTCGGATCAGCGGCCAGCTTGCCAGATGGTCCTCGATCCGTTCCAGTAGCTTGAAGGTGATAGGCCAGCGGTCCATGAAGCCTTCTTTGTAGGGCGGCGGAACAAAGAACGACAGTGCACGTTGGGCTTCCACGGTATAACCTGGTCCGAGGTGCCGCCGCACATAACGCGGCGCGTAGTAGTGGCATTGGAAGGGAACACCTTCAACCTTGGCCTCAGCGCCTGCGGTGCGCCAACGGCGAGCAGCGAGGCTGAAATTGCCGGTCAACGCACTGAGCAACTCCCAAGGTGTGAACCGTGGCATGATCACGAGTGTGCACGTGCCACCTAGCAGAAGCAAACGGTCGAGCCCCATCAGAACGAGGTCCAGGCGATCCGTGCAGTTCAATCCACCGAAGTTGCTGAACACGTGTTGGAAGCGTCGGTCTCCGAGTCGCTCCAGTTCAAGGAAGGAGCATGCTGTCACTTCGAGATCCACGTGCGGAACTCGTACTTGTTTCGACCGCAGCTGATCCACCATGCCCGGCGCCCCATCAGTGGCGCAGACCCGCATGCCCTTCTCGGCGAAATACACGCTATCGATGCCAGTGCCGGCGTTGAGTTCAAGGACGGTATCACCCGGCTTCATCGTGGCCAGAGCCTGCTCACGCACGCGATCACGAACCCAGCCGATCAACGGATTCGCACCATCGATGGCATCGAACACGCCGGCCTGTGCGGAGAAAGCTGCGGTGGCTGTTCCGTGGGCCATGGCATTCGGATCACGCGCGCGCGAGGCGCGAAAGACGCATTCGTTCGACCATCGTCGCAGGCACGTAGTACAGCGCGGAAAGGATCTTTCGCGGGGCGAAGGTGTTCCGCTCGAGCGCTTGATGTACGGCTTGGAGCGCTTGTTTCCGACGATAGCGCTTGTGTACATAGCGGTGCAACCGTTTGTAGTAGAGCGGGCGTTGCCGGTTGCGGAACATCATCGCGAGGTCATCGCTATCGGTCCAGTTCGCCTTCGCACCCAGATCATCCTTCACCTTCTCGTAGAACAAGGTGCCGGGCAACGGATAGGACACCGAAACACCGATGTCATCTGGCATCAGGTCTTCCACCATGCGGATGGTCTTCTCCACATCGGCTTCGGTCTCGCCCAAGTAGCCGAACTGAAGGAAGAAACAGACCCGCACACCCTTGGAGCGCAGCAACCGTGTGGCCTCCGCGATCTGCTCCACGGTGGTGCCTTTGTCCATGGCATCGAGTATACGCTGACTTCCGCTTTCGGCACCCACCCACACTTCTTCGAGCCCACTGGCCACGAGCGCGTCGATGGTATCACTTTCCAGCAGCAGGTCCACGCGGCTTTGGATCTTGTACCGGATCCGCAACCCCTGCGCGGCCAGCAGATCACGGAAGCGTTGCACCCACCCGGGTTTCAGACCGAAGATGTCATCGGCGAACCAGATGTGGTCCGGCTTGTAGCGCTGCAGCAGCTCCAGCTCGCGCACCACGTGCTCCGGCGATCGGCTGTTGTAGCGGTTGCCGTAGATCGGTTTCGCGCACCAGTTGCATTTGAAAGGGCAACCACGGGTGGTGGCCATATTCAGGGAGAAGAAACCTTGGGACGACTTCCAGATGGCCCGATAGGGTTCCACATCGATCAGGTCCCATGCCGGCAGGGGCAGCGTATCAAGATCACGCATCACCGGCCGCTTAGGCGTGGTCCGCAAGCTTTCACCTTCGTTGAACACGATCCCGGCGACATCGCCGATGCCACTCCCATTCGACCACCGCGCCACCACATCCACCAAGGCCGGCTCACCCTCGCCGAGCAACACCACATCGGCACCGGCATTGAGGTAGATATCCGGATGGTCGGAGGCATCGGAGCTGTTCACGGCCACCTTGCAACCAGCGGCCTTCGCGATGGTTATCATGCGCAAGGCCGCCTCGCGCATCACCGTGAGGCACATCTTGGTGAGGTAGTTGAACCCGTCGTCATACACCACCACCACATCGGGCCGCTGCCGATCGATGGGCGCGCTGATCGCTTCGGGTCCATGCAAAAGACCGGTGTCGAACACGCTCACCTCATGGCCCGCTTCGCGCAGGACGGCCGCTGCCAGCATGGTCCCAAGGGGTGGGTAGGGTCTGGCATCCGCCCACTGCTTGGGATCGAGGCGGTAGAAATAACCGTGGGTGACCAGCGTGCGTGCCATGGCTCAGGAAAGGGGAACACCCGTGCGCTTTTCCAAGGTGCGCAGGCGTTGACCAAGTCCATCCAGCACACGCGCCTGGAAGTTGCGCGGATGATGTTTGCTCACGTAGGTGCGCGTGCGCAAGGCCAGTTCGAACGCTTGCGGATCGAGCTCACTGAATTTCCGTTTCCAATAATGCCATGTGAGCTGCATGCACCAATTGTCCAATGTATCACCGAGGCTTCCATGGAGCAGGCGTTCGCCCAAGCCCTTGCTCCGCGCGCTGCCGATTGCGAGTTCGCGGCTCTTCGGGGTAGGCGCACCTGGTAGCATCTTGAAAGCCCAGGCATTCCGGGAGAAGAACGCCTCGGTGGTACCATTCCCGTACATCGGCATCAAGGTGACCACTTCCGTGGCGGTGAAAAGATTGCGGTCTTCCACGGCGAGGTGCTCCGTGTCCAAGAAGTAGTTCACGCAGAAATCCCTGCGGCTGTTCAGGAGGAAGATCTTCTTGTACAACACCAACAGCGTGCGGGCCACCCACAACCTGCCCGGTGCGGTCACCACGAAGAAGTCGATATCACCGTCCGTGGCGATGCAACCCTTGCTCATGCTGCCGCTGATGAACACGGCCCGTACGAACGGGAACTTCGCGATACGCCGGGCCATGACCTCCGCCTTCGGCATGCGTGTCCGCGCTCTGCTTTCGGCCGCCAACCGCTCATGGGCATTCTTCTCCACCTGGAGAAGTCCCCAATACGGACCCGATCGGTGCACGTGCCCGTTCTTCTCAAGCCCGGTCAAGGCTTGAAGTATCCGTTCGGTTGAGGCGTGGGTGCCAACAGCGAAGCGAGCGATCTCCTCCACCTTCATGGGATGCGAGAACACATCGAAGTAGGCCAACACGTTCAACACGGTGCGCTGGAGTGATCGAAGATCATCCTGCTCACCGTGAGGGTAGGACGCGGTGGCGGTCGTGGATCGTTCCATGTGCACAGGACGCTTCGAGGGCGGGCAACGTGGCTTGCGACAGCCTGCGCGGTGAAGGTATTCCGATGAACCGGGATTTACCCGGGATGGAACGGATGATCACTCCATGGCCACGTACATCTTCTTGATCCGGATCAGCGGACCTGGGCAATGGGTGCCGTGGCAGTTGGCACAGCTCTGTACAAGCGCGTTGTAAGCCTGAGTGCGCTCCGCAGGCTTCACCTTGTAGAGGTTGGCCAGTTTGTTCTGGTAGTCCTTGCCGAACGTGGGGAAGGTGATCGGATCGATGTGCATGCCCGCGGTGGGCTCGGCCTTGAGCAGTCCTTTGAAGTCCTTCGGGAAGGGCGGCAGATCACCACCGCGATTGATGGCAGCCTTCACGCTGTCCGCGTGTGCGGCCATGTGCCGCATCATGAGCGCCAATTCGCTGGGTGGATCCACCTCCTGGATCGCCGGTGATGCAGCCACATCACTTGCGATGATGTCCTCCCCAGGCCGCGCGAAACAACCGACCAACGAGGTGATCACCAGAAGA
>JAEUTC010000260.1 GCA_016787985.1 Flavobacteriales bacterium
CGATGGAGACCGCATCGCTTCCCTGGCAGCCATTCGCATCGGTGACCAGTACGGTATAGTTGATATTGCTCGTTGGTGTGGTCACCGGATCGGCGATGGTGGGGTCGTCTAAGAAGGTGGCCGGCACCCATTGGTACTCCACACCACCGAGCGCTTGTAGCTGCGCGCTTTCGCCCGGGCACAACACCTCATCGGCACCGGCGTTCACCAGGGGCAGTGTGTAGACCGTTACGGCGTTGGCACGGACCAAGGTATCGGGGCCGTCTTCGGTCTCGATGATGAGGGTGACATCATAGGTACCTGGTGCGGCGTACTGCACCACGGGATCCTGTACGGTACTGGTGGCGGGTTGGCCGCCTTCGAACTGCCAGAGGTAGGTGCTGGGGTTGTTGATGCTCTCATCGGTGAAGGCCACGGTTCCGCCGGGGCAGATGGTGGCATCGGCGATGCTGAAGTCGGCGGAGCTAACGACGTACTGGAGGCGGAGGTTACGCACCACGGGGTCGTTGAGGAAGCTACAGCCCACGCCGGGTTGGCAGCCGTCATCGGCGGTCATGCGGCACTGAAGCGAACCAGCACCGACCGCGATGGCATCGGCGAACACACCGGCGGGGATGAAGGCCGTTTCATTCACGAACACACAGGACTGTGTGTTGTCGTTCTCGTCGATGATATCGATCCAGCCAGTGCTGGTACTGATCTGCACGTTGATGGAGCTGGGGCCAAAGCCACCAGAATAGCAAGCCGCCCATTGCAAGCTCACCGTGGCACCGCCCGTGGTCTGCAGTGGCGCCGGAAAGGCGAATTGCACCGTACTGTTCACGCTGTTGTACTGCGTGGGGATGGTGTAGTCGTAGACCGTCTGTGCCGTGAGCGATGCGGTGGTGATGAGGGCAGCGAGCGTAAGGAGGTTCCGATGCATGGCGTGTGTTGAGAAGAGGACGAAAGTACGTCGAGGGGCTGCAGGTGTACTGCGCCATTGATCCAGTGTGGGACATGACCGAGCGCGTGAACGAAGCGCGCCAGCGCATGGACCGCCACTCCTCTACTAAGGCTCAGCGCAGAAGAGCGTTCACCGCTCCACCACGAACGGGGAGTGTGCCCAATGGCCGCCAGCGCGCACCGCCACCGTGTAAGTGCCGGGTGGGAAGAGGTGTACCGGTACGGTGGTCGCCACGGTTGCTGTGGAGAGCCAGATCAAACGTCCGTTGGCATCGAGGATCTCCAGGCGATCCGCACGGCGATCGGCCGGGAGGAGCACCGTGAGGACATCGGTCGCCGGATTGGGGAACACCCGCATTGGAGATCCTGGATCCTCCGGCGTTGGTACTTCTGTGATCAGGTCCCCACCGTATTTGGCCAGGTAGCCCCCGCGAACGATATCCGTAACGTAGCTCCCTTCCACACCAGAAGCATCGAACGCGATGGAGTCGGAGAATGAACCGGATACGAACACATTGCCCTCGCTATCGGTGCACAGCGCGTCGGCGGTATCGAACACATCGCTGGTGATGATCGTCTGTCCCCAGCGGAAGGTGCCCGTGCTGTCGAGCTTCACCAGGAAATGATCGTTCGGGAAGGGCGCGTTCACCAGGAACGCTCCTGTCCCGGGGTCGAGGTCCATCTGGGTGTTGAAGTTGCCGGTGAGGTAGACGTTCCCATCACCATCTACGGCGATATCTCCCGAACCGGCCTCGAGCGTGTTGGCTTGTAAGGTGCGCACCCAAAGCCCCTGGCCGCTGGTATCGAGCTTGGTGTAGAAGGCAGCGTACTCCACACCAACGGACGTATGGGAGCTTATGGCCGGCCCAGGATCAAGGTCGGCGGTGCTTCCGAAGCGGCCAAAGAGGTACAGGTGCCCTTGCCCATCGGCGATCACCACATCGGTCTTCTCGTTCAACGGGCCGCCGAATGACTTGGCCCACACGAAGTCGCCATCGACGGAGTACTTGCAGAGGAAGCCTTCACCTCCCGCACCGGAGACCACTCCGCTCGCACCAGGACCTAAAGCCGTGGCTCCGGCGAACTGCCCGGCGACGTACACGGCACCTGCTTCATCACATGCAACGCCTTGTGCGGTCTGAGCCCCGACTCCCTGCAGGCCACGCACCCAGAAGAGATCACCACTTGGGCTGTACTTGGCCAGGTAAGCATCCTGCACGCCACCCTGGAACTCCACGCTGGCGACTCCAGGCCCCGGATCGAAATCGACGGTGCTTCCGAAATAACCGGTCACGTAGACGTTGTCCGCCTCATCCACTGCTACGCCGGTAGCCTCGTCCACTAGACCAGCACCCAACTGGCGCACCCATTGGAAGGCACCCGTGGTATCGAACTTGGCCACGAAACCATCGTTGTACCCGCTCGCCACTATGGTGATCACGTTGGGTCCATGGCCCCACTCCGTTATTCCGCTCAAGAAACCGGTCATGAGAATGCCTCCTTGACCATCCAAGCAAAGGTCACTGGGCATCTCCACGGTGGTACCGGGTATCTCCACATGCCAGATGTAGTTGCCGCTCGGTCCGTACTTCACCAGGAAGATGTTCGCGTTCAGCGACTCGCCAGTGGTGAAGGCCTCACCTGGACCGGGGTCCATGTCGGTTGGTCCGTTCACATGGCCGCCCATGTACACATTGCCGGAGGCATCGGTAGCGCAGGCGAAGCCCCGGGTCAAAGCTCCCCTGGGTACCACCGCCCACTCGAACGTTTGGGCGAAAAGGCTGGTAGCACCGAAAGAAGAGACGGCAAGAATTACGAGCGCACGATGCTTCAACATGGTGCAAAGGTGGTGTGTGGACCTTCAACCGCCGAATGTGCGTTCCCACGACGCTTGGGCGGCTGATGGGAAGCGGTGATCTCGCCGCTCAACCTCACGGTCCGGTTAGAGATATATCAGTGGCCTCTGTTCGAACGTATCTTCACCCTAAATACTACGTCATGATCCATCGCAAGATCGTCCTGGCCTGCATCGCCCTTTGCGTGGTAGCCACCGTCGCCCATGGACAATTCCAAGTGGTGCACAGTACGGCGAACACCACGAGTACGCCACAGTACATACCGGTGATACTCTCAGATGGGAGCTTGGTCACTCATCATGCGTTGGACGGCGCACACATCTTTCGCAAGTATGATGAAGCAGGTGATCTGATGTGGAGCAGAAGCACCGAAGGATATGACTACCCCACACTATATGACGAAAGGTCATTCATGATGGTCGCAGATGGTGCCGGCGGAACCTGGTCGGCCAGGTTGGTGAAAGTGGAACATTTCGACGTGTCGATCATGGAACCAAGCAATTGGATGGATTCCGTGGTGCAGCACTTCGATATCTGGCGTACCAACGGGGCGGGTGAAATGGTGAACGCGACACGGCTGACCAAGCACCACAAGGCATCCCAGGGATCCATGAGCGGGTTCTTGATCGGCTTCGATCTGGCCGCAACACCCGATGGAGGTGTCCTCCTGTGCGCGGTGACCAGCGATGAGATCCCCTCCACCGACCTGGTCAAGCTGGATGCCAATGGTGGGCTTCTTTGGAGTCGATGTGTCGGGAATTCGATGATAGCACTGGACGAGGACCGCCCAACGTTCACCTATTCCAATTTACCACATCGAAGCTCGGTCGCGGTCGCACCGGATGGTATCATCTACTACATGGAAGGCGAACTCGGGGCGAACGAACAGCTCCTTTTGGCAGGCCTCGACCTGAATGGGGAGCTGCTTTGGATGAATCGGTATACGTATGGTAACGCCGGTGAGCAAGCGTTCTTCGAGGACATCGCCGTTGATGGCGACGGCAACGCGCACGCCGCAGGATCCTTGACCTCCAACGTTGGAAAATTCCACATCCTGTTGAAGGTCGGCAGCCAAGGTCAGCTCCACCGGGCCGACATCTATCGCGCCCCATCGCTGATACTTCATAGCAGACTGGGCATAGATGACCAAGGTCGGCGTTACCAACTGGTCCTTGGCCAGCCGCCATTCGACGCTGGGAAGCATGGGATACTTATCGCCGACACATTGGGCAACCCATCGCGATACCTGCGTCGGAACGATGTAGTAGTACAGCCCGAGAACATCTCCATCCATCCGCAGCGCTTAGCGGTGAGCGGCGATCGTATCGCTTTCGCCGGATTGTTGAACCACGAGCATGTGGACCTCGGCTACACTACACGGTATGAGGCCTTGGCCTCGTTCGCAACGGATGCGATCGCACCATGCCTGATGGAGGATACCACGTACGCCCACATTCCGGTGCCGATCGATCCTGTCATGACCACCACTTACCTGTCCACTGCAGCGTCCATCGATGTATCGGCGTTCTATTCAGCTGAGCCGGTCACGATCGAATGGACCGCATCACCTCAGGGTGAATTGAACGACCTCTGTTCGTTCGCAAGTTCCTTGATGGACCTGAACGTGGACGTGAACGACACGAAGGAGGATCGCGACACCCGACTTATCGTCAATTCCCTTGTCACACGTGGTCAGCCCGTACTGCTGAACACTGCGGTAGATGGGGTCCTGGAGATCATTGATGCACGTGGTGGTCGTGTGGATCGGGTGCGCATGAACGGGCAGCGGACACTGGACACTTCGGCGTGGGCAGCTGGCATGTACACGCTCGTGGTCGCCGATGGGATCACACAGCGAACGGAACGCTTCATCTTGGAGTAAGGGGACCTTACAGGATCGGCTTCACCGGGTAGTGTGCACGAAACGGAAGACTTCGGCCCCTTCGAGATGCACGAAGTAAAGACCCGTAGGCATGCCATGGAACTCGATCCGAAGCAGCTCACCAGTGCGATGCGTGCGCTCGTGCAACTCGATGGCACGACCGGTCGCATCAAAAGCCCTGATCCCAACGACAGCGAAGGTCGAGGACAAGGAGAACACATGCTCACTCCCCTCCTGCCCCAACCAACGGACCGTGTTCCTCTCGATCTCTTCGATGCCCACGCAGGGATCAACGGCGATGGCGATGAAAGCTTGGTCGGTCTCGCACGGTGCAAGGCCCTCCACCTCGTAGGTGTATAGACCTGGAGCGTCCACGGCAGGATCGAACACCCCAGGATGCTGCGCTCCTTCCGGGTCCAGCCATATCCCGCTCCCATCAGGTGAACCGGTCAATAAGGAGAACAGCGCAAGCGCAGGATCGTAGGTGCAGATGGTGGTCGACACACCGGTACCGGCATCCGGAGCCGCCGCCACGGTGATATCGAAAAGAGCGGTGTCATTGGGACAATCAGCAAGTCCTTCCACCACGTAAAGCACGTCATATGCACCGGGCACGTCCAGATCGGGCAGGAGTTGAAGGCCTTGGTAGTAGAACTCACCGTTCAGTGCGCCACCATCCACATAGGTGTGAAGGTCCGGAACGGTGGCATCGGTGCAAAGTGTGAGCAGTACGTCGTTCCCCGCTTCGGGCGAGGCCACCACGGTGATGTTCGCGGTGTTCGCACTTCCTTCGATCGCAGGATCACTGCCCACCACCCGGATCCGGTAGCCAGCGCCAGCTGGAGTGTTGGCAGGTAGTACCGCATTGATGACGCCAGCCGTGGAGCCTGGGAGCGTACCGAGAGCTACCGCTGCGGAAAAGGACCCGCTCGGGTCGGACAGCTGCGCGGTGAAGACATTGGTGGGTGCGAATTCCCCCGCGACGGTGAACGGCACATTGACTGCTGCACCCTGGCAAAACATCAGCGGTGCGATGGTGCCGGTGGTGATCGAACTGCTTGCAGCGGCCGCACTGATCACCACATCATCCACGCCGAAACCCGGATCGGAAGCACTCAGGGAGGTCCCATTCACGAAACGGAACCCGAAACGCAACGAGGCTTGTTCATTGAAGGCCGGAAGGGTGATGGTCTGTTCCACCCATCCGGGTTGGTTGCGGTACTGCGCGATGGGCGCGGTGATCAATGTCCATGCGGCCCCACCATCGGTGCTGTAGTACACCTCTCCGTAGTTGTTGGCACCTCCACCGCAGAGCCACCAGAAGGAAAGGGTGATATCCCCCTGCCCGGTAGTGACCACGTCGGTATTCATGCCAGCGAAGTGGTTGCTAGCCGGTGTACAGAGTCCATCCGCCGCCGCGAAACAACAATTCTCCACGCCGCTATTGATGGCGGCCGCGCTAGTGATGTGTAAGTACTCGCCGTTGGGATCCGAGATACCGGCCGGTTGTGTGGCCGTAGTGGGAACTGTGAAACCGAACGGAAAGCCGAGACACTCGATCTCGCCCGAGCCGCCACTGTACGCATCATTGATCAGCCAGGTGTTCGCGCCGCCGACCGAAGAGCTCACATCCGTCGTGTTCAATGCAAAAGCCGATGTGCCCGTGCTGAATCCTTCGGTGAATAGCACGGTCTGGGCCTGGAGGGTGGTTCCACAAAGCAAGACTAAGCAGGTGTAGATGTTCCTCATGGGGTGGTGTCTTCCGGAAAAATACGAGGAAGCAACGAATGTCATCTACCCATACGGCTCATCGGAATGAGCAATGGCACCCTATATTCGTAGCTCTTCGGAAAACAACCTATTATGAACCCGATCTCTACAAGCCTATCGCGTATGTTCATTGCACATTCCGTTCATAGCGGATCAGCTGCGATACTGATGCTTTTGGGGGCGCTAGTCCTCCCGTCCCATCTTCGTGGTCAATGCAACTCTGGTTATTCCCTATCCCCATCATCCGGTACATATCCGGCAACAAGTGGAGTTTCTAGTTTTCAGGTGACCGTACCGCAGGGTTGCTTCTACTACGCTATCCCACAGAACTGCTTCTTTTGGTTGGGCGATGTTGTAAGTGGACCTACAGGCACCGTCACCTTCTTCCGTTCACCCAACACTGGCTGTTCAAGTCGCAGCTGCTATATCGCTGTGATGAACCAATTCGACCAACAGGTGGCCACCTTCAACATCACGCAGGCTGGCGCCGGCACCATGGCACAGCCCGGCGCGATCACTGGTCCTACACTGATCTGCGAGCCCGAGGAGGTCAC
>JAEUTC010000012.1 GCA_016787985.1 Flavobacteriales bacterium
GGTACCGGATGGGGACGCGCTGGAAGTAGTTCATCGCTCTTCGTTGAACGGCCCCGCACCCGATGCGAAAGGGTAGCGAGGCCGTCCGTTACTTCTCGGTCCACCGGTGTTGCGACCGGTCCATCGGTGAAGCATGACGAAACTAGGACCACTCCTTGGCGGCGACCAACGGGTTGGTGATGGACGGCAAGGGGTGGGATGAACGGTTGGTCTGTTCCAGCCCAAGAAAGCCAGCCATGGCGGGCTTTCCGACGCTCGCGGGTAAGCCGCATTGGCTGTGATCGCTGTGAAGAGCGGCTGGCATGAACGGCGAAGCCACCGGCATGAGGCCGATGGCTTCGGATGGTGAAAAGCAGGGCTAGCCGATCACCACGGAGAAGGTCTGCCCGTTCACCGTCACCGTGAAGCTGCTGTCGCAGGTGCCATTGCCATAGTCGATGATGCGCACCGGTCTGCCGCTCGGGGTCACTTGCACCGTGCCTTGGGTGATGGTCGGGCAATCCAGCGCGACACGCAGTGCGTTGGTGATACTGACCGTGTACGCTTGACCGTTGCGGTTGACTCCGCTTCCACCGCCTGTGATCAGGTAAACATCATCGGACAGCGCTGGTGTTCCTTGTCCTGCTATCCAGGTGCGTGTGCGGTTGGCTACATGGGTGGCGGTCCAGGAGCCGTCGGCCGCCGTCAGTGAACCACTCACGCTCACACTGAATTGGAGTTGCCCTTCGCCGTTCGGTCCAAGATTCGTCACGGTCTTCGTGCCTTGGACGAGGTTGTCGTTCACATGGTAGTTCTCGGGCGTGATGGTGATCACGGTTCCGACATCGCGGTACCGGCCGGTATAGCTCACCAGGATCCGGCCGCGGCGCAAACGTCCATTGACGGCCGTGCAATTCACCGTACCGAAATCCAAGGTGATGGTGCGCGGCGTGCTCGTGGTGTCGAAGGTCACGGTAGGGTCGCAGAGGTCACGCAGTCCATTCGCATCCACAGCCTTGTCCACTTGCGCGATCATGTCGCTGAAAACGTCCTCTGCACGTGCATTGTCACTGGCGCTGGTATAGTCCAGGTCGATGGTCGGTTCTTCCTCCTTGTCCTTCCTACAGGATGAGAGGAGCACTAGCATGAGGGCGAGCAGGGAGATCGTACTGGCTTTCATGGGTTGGGTTCTATGCTCTATTGGATGCGATCCGCATGCCAAGGTTTGATCGGAACCGCCTTCGCGGTTCAGCCGATACGGTCCATGACCACGAAGCTGAAAGCGAACGCGTGCCGGTCATCTGCTTCATGACGCGTGCGATCCACCTCCCTCCATTCCCCGGGATCCAGCGGTGGGAAGTGGGTGTCGCCCTCCACAGCGCTATGGACGATGGTGAGGTAAAGGCGATCCACCAAGCGCATGGTGAGCGCCTCGCGGTAGATCTGTCCGCCACCGATGATGAAGGCTTCCGTTTCATTGGCGCGTTGAGCGATCTCCAATCCGGCGGCAAGCGCATCAACCACCAATGCCCCGGGTGCCTCATACGCTGCATTGCGCGAGACCACGATGTTCACGCGGTCCTTTAACGGACGGTACTTCGGGGGGATACTCTCGTAGTTCTTGCGTCCGGTGATCACGTGATGTCCTTTCGTGATGCGCTGGAAATACTTCAGATCGTCCGGCAGGTGCCAGGGCAGGTCACCATTCCGACCGATCACACCGTTCTCCGCCACGGCGGCGATGGCCGAGACGATCATACCGAGACGGCGGCTTTGATGTGTGGGTGCGGATCGTAGCCCTTCAAGGTGAAGTGCTCGAACCGGAACGCGAAGAGGTCGGTCACGCTCGGGTCGATCTCCATGGTGGGTAGCGGGCGTGGCTCTCGGGTCAGTTGCAGTTTCGCTTGTTCGATGTGATCGTTGTACAGGTGCACATCGCCGAAGGTGTGGACGAACTCGCCCGGCTTCAACCCACACACCTGCGCGATCATCAGGGTGAGCAGGGCGTAGCTCGCGATGTTGAAGGGCACCCCGAGGAAGGTATCGGCACTGCGTTGATAGAGCTGGCAACTCAGTTTACCGTCGGCCACATAGAACTGGAAGAGGCAGTGGCAGGGCGGTAGCGCCATGTTGGGCACATCGGCGGGGTTCCACGCGCTCACGATCATGCGGCGGCTATCCGGGTTCTTCTTGATCATGGACACCAGGTCGCTGATCTGGTCGATCGTGCGCCCGTCGGGTGTGGCCCAACTGCGCCATTGGTAGCCATACACCGGGCCTAAGTTGCCATCCGCATCCGCCCATTCATCCCAGATCTTCACGCCATTTTCCTGCAGATACTTGATGTTCGTATCACCCTTCAGGAACCACAGCAACTCGTGGATGATGCTCTTGAGGTGGAGCTTCTTGGTGGTGAGGACTGGGAAGCCATCCGCGAGATCGAAACGCATCTGGTAGCCGAAGCAACTGATGGTGCCGGTGCCGGTGCGGTCGTGTTTCTGAACGCCGTTCTCAAGGATGTGCCGCAGCAGGTCGTGGTATTGTTTCATCGGTCTAGCGGCAGCGAAGGTAGCGCCACCAGCAGGCGCAGGATAGGTGGAGTTGCTAACGGCTGTGGATAGCGGAAGCTGCATTCCAACCCCAGGTAATACTTGATGAACGGATTACTTACAGAGCTTCAACAAGGCCTCTTGCGCTCGCGGGTGGCCTAGACTTTTCGCTTTCACTAGTTCCCTGCATCCCGATCGACCAGTCCGATTCAGGGCTACGCCTTTCAAGAACCATCCTTCCTGTGAAAGTGGTGCTATCGATAGTGCCTTATCCAAGGAGTGTAGTGCTGATTCATTGTCTCCCAGCCAACCTTGACTGATCGCAAGATTCAGAAAGAGCTGAGGGTCGCTATTTCCGAGCGCGACAGCCATGGAGTAGCTTACAATGGCAGATCGATGATCTCCAAGTGTGGCATGACAAATGCCCTGCTCATGATAGAGTTCACTGTAGGACGGGTTGTGTTGAATACCGATTGCTAGGTGCTGAAGCGCTTTCTCATTCTTGCCGGCAGCTTTCTCCAATCTGGCCAAGGTGAGGTAGGCCAGGTGAATAGAATGGAAGTCCGGAGCCAGCGTGATGGCACGCATTGCTCTCTCCTTCGCTTGTGCTGAATTCCCAGTTCGAAGGTCGAGTTGCGATGCAGTGATCAAGGCTTCAATGAGGTCAGGGTCGCTGGAAAGAGCCGCTTCCAGGTGCGCTTTGGCTTTGTTCAGTTGGTTGGTCCGGATAAGTTCTCCCGCTAGGTTCATGTGTGCGATACCACTATTCGGGTACAAGTCCACCGCTTGCTCGAAAAGAACCTGTGGAATGCACCAGTCCTTCGTTCTATTCCAAGTCATCATAGAGAGAACCGTGATGATGGGGAGCCAGAACGCAAATGTGTACTTCTGCTGCAAGCCCAATTTGGTAACTCCTTCCACACAAAGCGCGATAACTGGCACGGAGGCGAGATAGGCGTATCGATCGGCGGTGATCATGGAACCTATCGGTACGATCTGGAGGATCGGAAGAACGGCGGCCGTGTAGAACACGATCACCGCTGGAATGGTGTATTGCTTTTTCCGGATCATAGAAATGGTAGCGAGCAACAATATGACAGACAACACCGCGCTGATGACGAGAACCACAGGGTCAATGGCTAGTAGTGGATGGATCACCGAAAGGTCATAGGGGAGTATGATCCGGCGCACTAGGGTCATGAACACGATCGGCGGGAGCAGGAAGTTCGATCCTTTAATTGTAGAACGGTCCCAATGCAGGTATCCTCCAGCCTCTTGTGCAACGACCGCGGTAATTCCGATAATTACAGCGATAGTCATCAAGGGCAGTAGCTGTTTCAAGCGCTGACGCCAGTTCGCCAAACCCTCATGGAGTAGGACAAGTCCAAAGCAAGCTACGGGGAATGTGACGGCCTGAGCTTTTGAAAGCAGGGCGGCAGTGTAAAGAATCAGTACTTGGAGGATAATCCAACGACTCGGGTTTTTTAGATGGTTCCAATAGCGCAAACAAGCCGCCAGATAAAAGAACACATAAAGCACATTCTTCCGCTCAGATATCCATGCCACACTTTCGACGTGGATTGGATGAATGACGAAGATCAGGGACACTATAGATGCATTGTGTCGCGCGAGTCGAAGCTTTGAACAAAGCTGATAGACAAGAGCAGCATTAATTCCATGTAATACTGTGTTCGTGAGGTGGAAGTATGGGGCGCTGCCCTCTCCGATCCAAAAGTCCAGGGATAGGGTAAGAAGCGACAGCGGATGGAAATTCCCCATTACGAAGAAAGATGCTTTCCGAGGAGCCCAGATCGCATCGGCTGCAGCCTGAATGTACTCCTGATCGTCCCATGGGAACAACCCACAACTCAGGGAGTTGAAGTATACACCAAGCGCGATCAGTACTAAGGCTCCGGGGAAAACCCATTGAAGCCGTTGTTCGCTCAGCAACATATTCCGCATTTGCAATCGACAACCTTTGAAGCTTGCCGCATGCACATACTGGTTCCTGAACAGAGTCCTAGTCGGCTATCGTTCAGGGCTACTAGCGTCAACGGTCTATGACAAATCGTGTTGAAACCAAGCCCGTTTCGCTCCTCAGGCTCAGGAAGTAGATGCCCGGGCCGAGTTCTGAAATGTCAACTGGACCAGATGTGAATCGGGTGTCGAGCTTTTTACACAGAATACCGGCACTCGTGTAAATCTCTCCTTGAACCTGTCCTTCTAGATTGCTCTCAACCCTCATAGATTCATTTGCCGGTGAGGGTACTACTATGGCAAAGTGACTCTTGAGCGGTTCGTCAAAAGTAGGTTCGTCATCTGGGCTAACAACCATCCCCGAATTGGACATGAAGACGTACTTCGTTGTTGTTGTTCTTGGATTACAAGGCCCAGCAGTACCTCTTGTAACCCGATACTTCTTGCCTAATAAAAAAAGACCGTTCCCTGTTGTAGTGCTTGAACTACAGCAATAACCCGGGAAAGTGTTGTTCAATGAAAGTGATGGGGCCCACCAGCTAGTTGGGTTATTCAGGCAGGTCCCGGGAATTACTGCGTTCGTTGTTGGGTTGACTTCGCACACTTCCCAATCAAAGCCTGTCTCAGGAGGAACACTTGCTACAGTTGCAGTCACTAAGTAATGGGTCAAACTCCCGGTTGGATTAGTGGCAGTAAGGGTGAAGTCAGAACTGAGATGGTTACTTGGACCTTTCGTAAGAGAGACGTTTCCTAAGAAAACGCTACGACTGCGTCCGACTTCAGTCGTGTTGCTTGGAGTTGGGGTAAGGCGGAACTCAATACGATTGTATCCAATCCCTACTTCCGAAGGCGTAAGAGCGAAGCTACCTGTGAATGGGGTCCAACTTGTTGCAGTAAAATTCTGCGTGGTAAATACGACCTTTTCTAGAGTACAGTTGTTATCTTTCCGTAAGACAACTTGAATTCGATTATATGAACCAGGCAGTTCGGGGTCCAGATTTCCACAACCGCCGACCCTTCGGCCCATTGCTAGTGCAGCGACGCCTTGAATGGAATACTGACAACTTGTATAAGTCAGTGGTTCGGTCAGAGTGGCCAAGATAGTTTCTCCATAAAATGGGCCTCCGCTTGTTCCATTGGTATGTGCAATGTACCCCCCGGAAAATCCGACATAGCGATTTCCCGTTCCCAAATAGTCATCAGTAGCCGTAGACCATTTATTGGATGGGATGTCAATAGTGCAATCAGTCGACCTTTTGTCAAAAAGATCAGGTGTGCCGGGATTTGTCGTGCCAACAGGAAAAGTGGCAACGTGACGACCGCATCCATTGGACCAACCTGTCGCGAGATTTACTTGGTTAGGACCGGTTGGAATTGCACCTAATTCAAAGTCGGGGTTAACAATTAGGTTTTGGCTCCAACAAGGATTAATCGAGAACATCACAAGGAGTTGACTCATAATGATGACTCCAGCGATTTTGTGATTTTTCAGGGTGATGTTCATGTTTTTCGTCGTGTTATGATCAAAGCTAGCCTCGGCGGTGAAGCTAATCATTGCCTGGACATGTACCAAATGCGAAGTCTTATTTTGAGGAAGGACGTTTAGTTCTATATCATTCTAGAGTCTCTTCAGTCTTGGATCTATCGAGTCCGGGGATGGAATCGAGCAAGCGGTTCTTCATGCGTTCGTAGTACGACTTCGTATCCACGGTATGCGCCACTACGGAAGCGATCATGCTGGCGTACATCAATTGGAAGATCACACTATGGCGATCGGTCATCTCCAACACGAGGATGGCACTGGTGAAGGGGGAGCGTGTGACGCCGGTGAGGAAGGCACACATGCCGCCGAGGATCATCATGTTCAATTCACCGCGATCCTCGCCGAACCAACTGCCGAAGAGGCCGCCGATGGCCGCACCTGAGGAAAGGGCCGGAGCGAAGACACCACCTGCGCCACCTGCACCCATGGAAACGATGGAGCCCAGGATCCGGCCGAGGGCGTCCTTCCAATGTGTTGTGGGTTCCTTGGCGAAGAGGTAGTGATCCAATAACCCCTCACCACTGCCCAAGGTCACCTGCCCGAAGGTGAGCACCAACAAGGCGAAGGTGAAGGCCAAGGCGAGCACGAACAGCAGTTGCGGCAGCCAGCTCTTGATGGATCGGCGGATCTTGTCCAACAGGAGGAGCACCTTGCACGAAGCCGCACCGAGCACACCGCACACGGCACTGATGGCAAGCAGCTTGTACATGAATGAGGGCCCTACGGTGGCCACTTTGGGGTAGCCGTAGAGCAGATAGGGCCCCAAGAGCCATTGGGCCGTCATACCACTGAGGATCACCGAGCTCAACACCGCCGTACGGAACTTGGCGATGTGCGTGCGCGTGAGTTCCTCGATGGCGAAGACGATACCACCGAGCGGTGTATTGAACGCAGCACTGAGCCCTGCCGCACCACCGGTGATCATCATCACTTTACGGCTCACCTTGGGCCAGAAGGGCGGAAGCAACTTGTGCACGGTGCGGTACACGCTGCCTGCGAGCTGCAGTGTCGGACCTTCACGGCCGATCGCACCGCCGCCTAAAGCCAGGGCGATGGAGGAGAAGATCTTCACGATGATGATGCGTACGTTGAGGAAGCGCCAACTACCGTCGTTCTTCTCCTCGTCCTTGGCCACTTCCACAGCGGCCATCAGTTGTGGTATGCCACTGCCGCCGCTCATAGGGCTGAAGAAGCGCACCAATCCCCAGCTCGTGATGAACCCAAGTGGCGCGGTGAACAGGATCCATTCCGGTCGATCAACGAGCAGCTCGTGGTTCCACTGGTGGGCTTTCTGGAAGAGCTTGGTGTAGCCGACCGCGATCAAGGCGGTAAGGATGGCGCTGATCTGGTAGGGCAGCGCCAGGAGTACGAAGTTCTTCGCTTGGCTGTTCCACACGAACTGGCGCAGGCTTTCCAACCGGCTCCAGACATACTTCTGGACCCTGAGCGGGAGGGTGCGATAGTTCTGTTCTTCCATTAGGTCGCGCCAAAAATAGAGGCGCAACGAAGCCAGCCATGACGCAGTACGCCAAAGTGATCAACAACGAAAGCCGTGTAGCGCAGCCTACTTGCCGACGGCCAGCGCGTCGATGAGCGCGAACGAATAGCTGTTCTTCCGATCGAAGGTCTTCACCACGAACTTGCCTGAAGTGCCAGCGACCGCTCCTTTAGGGCAGGGGATGTACCCGTCCGGATGGATCAATGCGGTGCCGTGCGCCACCACCGTGCCACGTGGATCGAGTGTGGTGGCTTTCAGCACACCGGCCTCGCTCGGTGCGGCTATCTTGTCCTTCTTGCTCTTCTTGTCGGTGCTTTCCATGTCCGGGGAACTGCCCGAGAGTAGGATGGCATCCAGGCCTTTCGGTGTG
>JAEUTC010000098.1 GCA_016787985.1 Flavobacteriales bacterium
TCGGGGCGAGATCAAGAGCATCGCCCTAACACCGGAAGGCACACGGAAGTACCAACCCGACTGGAAGACCGGATTCCACCGCATCGCGAAAGGGGCCGATGTACCGATCATCCTGGTCACCTTCGACTATCCGCAAAAGCTCGTCATCCTCAGCGCGCCTTTCCCGTTGACCAACGACCCGGAGGCCGATATCGTGCGGATGAAGGACTGGTTCAGGCCGCACAAGGGCCGGAATCCAGAGGATGGCGTACGCTAGTTGGTACGAACATTGCGAAGAGCGATCCCATGCGTAGCCTGATCACTGTTGCGGCGCTCGCCGTGGCCTTCACCCTCCAAGCCCAGAACACCTTCCCGACCCTGAGCGGAGAAACTGCGGCCGGTACCACCATCACCCTGCCCACGAAAGGAAAGCCGTGGACCGTGATCGGCCTGGCCTACAGTCAGAAAGCCAGCCCGCTCTTGGAGGAGTGGTACGAACCGGCATACCTGCGTTTCATTGCAAAGCACGGGTTGTTGGCGGGATCGTATGAAGCGGACGTATTCTTCGTACCCCTGTTCGTGGGGGTGAACAAAGCGGCATACGAAGGCAGCCTGAACAAATTCCGCAAGAGCGCTGACCCCGAGATCGTGGATCACGTACTGTTCTCCAAAGCCGACATCGACCCATTGAAAGCCTCGCTCGGGTTGAACGACAAGGACATCCCGTACTTCTTCGTGCTGGATGCGGAAGGCCGTATCGTGCACCGGGAGCAAGGAGCCTTCACGGAGGAGAAGCTGGAGAGCATCGAAGAGGTGCTCCTGGACTGAACGCCACCACTGCTCTCGTGGAAAATCCGAAGAACTAACTTCGCCCCCTCAAGAAAAAACAAGTCATGACCATGCTGTTCTCATTCGCACTTCCCGCCTTGCTCAGCCTCTCGCTCGCCGCCTGCAGCTCCGCACCCGAAGGTGCGGAAGGTGTGGCATCGGCTGCACGACCGACCGAAACCCAACCCACCCCAGAACCCGTGGAGAACACAACAGACGGCCTTTTCGCCAACATCAAGACCAACAAGGGAACCATCCGTATCCAACTCGAGTTCGAGAAGGCGCCGATGACCGTGGCCAACTTCGTGGCCCTGGCCGAAGGCAAGATGAAGAACACGGCGAAAGGCGAGGGCCAGCCGTACTACGATGGCATCAAGTTCCACCGCGTTATCGCCGACTTCATGATCCAAGGTGGCGACCCTACGGGCACCGGTATGGGCGGCCCCGGATACGCTTTCGCCGATGAGATCCACCCTGAACTGAAGCATACCCGCGCCGGTACGTTGAGCATGGCCAATGCAGGGCCCGCCACCAACGGCAGCCAATTCTTCATCACCCACAAGGAGACCCCCTGGTTGGACGGCAAGCACGCGGTGTTCGGCTACGTGGTGAGCGGCCAGGAGGTAGTGAACGCCATCGCGCAGAACGATGTGATGGAGACCGTCACGATCGAGCGCGTTGGCAAGGCCGCCAAAGCGTGGGATGCCATGAAAGTGCTGGAAGAGAACAAAGCGAAGTTCGGCCCGAGCCGTCGCTGATCCAGACATACCGAATGCGAACGGCGGGTCCATGTGGATCCGCCGTTCTGCTTTTTGGTCCAGGTCAATTGCGCCTTCCGCCGCCGCGGCCTCCGCCTGGGCGCCGGCGACCACCACCGGATCGGTTGCCCCCCGGGCCACCGCCTTTCGTTCGGGCCTTAGGGTCGTAGACGGGCCCTTGAGTACCCTCGGGCAACGGCATCTTCTTCACTTCGTAGCCGATCAGGGCTTCGATGCGGCCGAATTCGCGCATCTGCTTCTCGTTCACGAACGTGATAGCCGTTCCCTTGCGGGCGGCACGCGCGGTGCGCCCCACACGATGAACGTAGTCCTCCGGATCATTGGGCACATCGTAATTGATCACCAGGTCGATGTCGTCGATATCGATACCACGGCTCACCACATCGGTGGCTACCAGCACCCGCAGCTTCCGGTTGCGGAAATCCAGCATGACCTGTTCTCGCTCCGTCTGCTCCAGATCACTGTGCATGCCCGCAGCGTTGAAGCCTTTCTTCTGGAGATGCCTGGCCAGGTTCTTCACCTCGATCTTGCGACCAGCGAAGATCACGATGCTGGTGGCCTCGTTGGTGTTGAGGATATGTTCCAGCGCATTGGCCTTCTGCATATCGAACACCACGTAGGCCTGCTGGTCCACGCCTTCGGCGGGCTTGCTCAAGGCGATGGTGATCTCCACCGGATCATGCAGGATCTGCTTGGTGAGCTCGCGGATCGCCGGTGGCATGGTGGCACTGAACATCAGCGACTGACGCTCCTTCGGCAGGAAGGTGATGATGCGTCGGATGTCATCCACGAAGCCCATGTCCATCATCCGGTCCGCTTCGTCCAGGATCAGCATTTCCAGCCCTTTCAGCGGCACATAGCCAAGGTTGAGGTGGCTCAACAGCTTACCAGGAGTTGCGATGACCACTTCTACACCACTGGTCAGCGCTTGTTTCTGCGAATCGAAGGTGCTGCCATCACTGCCCCCGTAGAGCGGTATGGAGGTGATGGGGGTGAAATAGGCGATCGCTTGGAGTTGTTGATCGATCTGGAGGGCCAGCTCTCGGGTGGGCACCACGATCAGACCACGAATGCTGCCTTCTTCCTTCGGTCGATAGCTCGTGATCACGTCGATCAGCGGCAGAAGGAAAGCGGCGGTCTTACCCGTGCCGGTCTGGGCGCAGGCGATGAGGTCCCTGCCATCGAGCACGGCCGGTATGGCCTGTTGCTGGATGGGTGTGGGCTTCCGGATGTTCATATGGTCCAGGCCGTCGAGCAGATCATCGCTGAGGCCTAGCGCATGGAAATCGGGTATCGGGGTTTGGATGGTATCGGACACGGTCTTCAGTACAAGTGCCGAAGATAGGGATGTCCGGCTCGGCGATCAGGAAGCCACGCGCAAACGCGTCGGTTCAGGGTTGAAGGTGAGGGAAACGGCCGTTCCGGCACCTTTCAGGAATCGGACCTCGCCGTTGAGTTGGTCGGCGAGCTGCCGGATCAGTTCCAATCCGAATGACCGATGCCGCACCTGTCCCTCGTCCGTGTTCATACCCGCACCATCGTCGCTGAATAGCAGTTCGTAACCGGATCCAGCCGGTCTCACCACGATGGAGACACGCCCGGTGGCGCCCTCAGGGAAGGCGTACTTGACGGCATTGGTGAACAACTCGTTCACCACCAAGGTCAAGGGCAACAAGGTCTCCGTAGAAAAGGCCGGCAGGTTCGTATCCACCGACACGGATATACGGTCGTGGGCGCCGTGGGCCACCAGAACGTTGCGCACCAACTTCTCCAAGTGGCTACGCAGGTCGCCCACATTCCCGTTCGCACTATTGTAGATATGCTCATGGACCAACGCCATGGACCGGATACGGCCCTGGGCCTCGCGCAGCACGCGAGCCACACCGGGGTCATTGGAGTCCATGCCTTGGATCTGGAGCAGGCTGTCCACCACTTGGAGGTTGTTCTTCACGCGGTGGTGGATCTCCTTGATCATCATTTCCTTTTCCTCCTCGCTCATCAAGGTCTCTGCAAGCCGGAGATTCTGTCGTTGTAGCTCGAGGTTCTTGGCATGGATCTCATCATGCTGCCGCTTGATCACGGCGTTCTTCAGCCGCATGCGGCGAGCCAACCGCCTGCTGTAGCGCCCAGTGAAGAACAGCGCTGCCGTCAGCCCGCTCAGTACGATGGAAAGGGCCACGAGCACACGGTTATTGAAGGATGTTCCTGCGATACGCTCGGCACTTTTCGCATTCTCGGCGCGCAATTCCTCATTCGCCTGCTCTTTTCGATCCAGTTGATAGATCATCTGAAGCCGCACGGTCTGCATATCGAGCCGTGCGTGAAGCACACTATCCGATGTGCGCTTGATCCGCTCCAGAAATCCAACGGCATCACGCCACTCACCCTCGGCCATGGCAAGGGCATAACGAAGGTCGAGCAAGGTGGTCCGGGTGTTCCAATCCATGGGACCTTCCGTGATCCCTTCTGCGATCCGGAGAGCCCGGGCCGCTTCATCCGTACGACCCAGACCGATATAGGCACGGACCAGGGCGCGTTGAACGGTGGACCGATCGGCAGGTGTGCCAATGGTCTCCAAATGCCGTTCACTGCGAGCTAGATAGATGACCGCATCGGAGAAACGTTCCTGTGCGATGAGGACCTCCCCGATGGCACAACCGACGCGTGCCTCCTGCAATGTATCCTTCCTTTCGCGCGCCTGCTCCAAGGACCGCTCCGCTAATTGATACGCCTCTTTGGTCTGGCCCGCGCGTAGCAAGGTGTTCACCAAGAACAGCCGCGCTTGGTCCACTTCGTGTTCAGGCCTCGTGGGTAGCATGATGGCCAGCGAGTTACGGGCTTCCTCCACCGCTTTCTCGGACATGCCGTTGAGGGTGTACGCTTGTGCCAGGTCGCGCAGATCCAGCGCGATGGAGCCGGGGTCCCCTAGACCTTGCGCAAGCTGAACCGCCCTAAGGGCCGTTTTCATCATGTCCCCGTATAGGCCCATGCGTTCCTCCACAGCGCGTAGACAGACCAATGCCTTGTGCTCCACCAGCGCGTCATTGGCCTGCTCGGCAAAGGCTACGGCTTGTGTAGCATAGCGATGCGCATCGACAGGCATGGTATCAAGCGCGCGGTATGCTTGGGCGATACGGGCAGCTGCACGCTGGTTGGCGGAAACAGCATCGTGCACGGCGGTCCGCAAGCTGTCGTCGGCCACCGACGCCATGGACAGGTCAATGACCAACAGGTTGCAGAGCACGACCAGGACACCGGGAGAGAGGAGGAGGTTGTAGCCCATCGTCGGCGTTATACGGGGAAGTGGAGCATCGGTTGCGCCGGGACCGTCCTACATTCGGGCCCATGCGGGTAGCGGTTGAAATTTGTGTGACCAGTGTGGCCGAGGCCATGGCGGCCGAACGCGCTGGCGCCGACAGTGTGGAGATCTGCACGTGGCTGGCCTGTGGGGGGGTGACACCCAGTTCCGGGTTGGTGGATGCTGTTCGCACCGCGGTCCGCATACCCACCCGGGTGCTCGTGCGGCCTACGCCGGACGGTTTCATCTACGATCCAGCTGCACTGCATGCCTTGTTGCTCGATGCCGAGATCTTCGGCGGCGGTGCCATCGGATTGGTCACCGGTGGGTTGAAGGCGGACGGCACCTTGGACAGCGACCTGATGCGCTCCATCGCAAAGTTGGCGCCGGAAAGCGAGCTCACCTTCCACCGCGCCGTGGACCATGCCAGTGACCCTTTGGAGGTGTTGCAGAGCTGCTTGGCGTTGGGGGTGGATCGTCTGCTCACATCAGGCGGCGCGGCCCTGGCGCATGACGGCGTCGCCACGTTGCAACGGTTGGTGGAAACGGCCGGTGAGCATTGCCGGATCGCTGCGGCGGGTGGCATCAACGCCGAAAATGTGGTCGGTATCGTGGAACGCACGGGTGTTTCCGAGGTCCATTTTGCGGCGCAGCGCTTGGTCTCCGTTGCTGAGGCGAAGGTGTCGCTCAGCGCTGGCCATGCAGGTACTTCGTTCGCCTTCGCGCCAGACGAGGCCAAGATCGAAGCGGTCATGAACGCCTTGGTGAAAGCAGGTCTACGATGAGGCTTCTCCTCCTGCCATTGCTGGTCCTGCTCGCCATCCCGGGGCAAGCGCAAGAGGTCCACATCCCCTTGAACGAAGGGTGGAGTTTCTGCCAGGTAGGGCAGGAGCGGTGGTACCCGGCGGAAGTGCCCGGCGTGGTGCAGACCGATCTCTTGCGCAACGGATTGATCCCCGACTATATGCAAGGCAGCAACATCGACAGCGTGCAGTGGATCGAGAACGAGGATTGGATCTATAAGCGCACCTTGTTCGTCGCGGACACGTTGTTGCGGCGTGGCCACCTGGACCTGGTCTTCAAGGGGCTGGACACCTTCGCGGAGGTCTACCTCAACGACTCGCTCATCGGCAAGGCCGACAACATGTTCCGCACGTGGGAGTGGGAGGTGAAGCGCCTGCTGCACAAAGGGGAGAACGAACTGAAGGTGATCTTCCGCAGCCCGATCAAAGAAGGTGCGAAGCTGCGCGAGGCCTACGGCATCCAACTGCCGCATGACAACGACCCCAGTGGTGTGAGCCCCTACATCCGCAAGGCGGCTTATCAGTTCGGTTGGGACTTCTGCCCACGGCTGGTGACGAGCGGGATCTGGCAGGGAGTGGAGTTGAGGGGGTGGAGTGGGGCGCGGATCTATGCACTAAGCCTAAACCGCACCAACACCCATGTCGGAGTCACGGTTCACGACCTGGTGGATGATCGCGAGAACTTTCGAGGGAAGTACGTGGTCTACTTGGATGATATTAAGATCGCAACGTCAAGCAGCAGGCACCCGGAAGGACTATACGCCACAGTTGACAGCACGACCGGCCTTCCGTGGTTACCTCATGGTCTAGGCGATCAACATGTGCACCGGATCCGCGTTGATCTAGTGCGAAAAGGGCGTGTGTTGTCATCCAAGCAAGTTCCATTCGGATTCTCCACACCGGTACTGGTGACCAATATTGACTCCGTAGGGGGCATGTTCCATTTCCGCGTAGAAGGTCGCTCGTTCTTCGCTAAAGGATGCAACCTCGTGCCTCCCGACCTCATCCCGTCACGCATCAGTGATAGTGCTTGGGTAGCACAAGTCCGGCACATGAAAGTAGCTGGCATGAACATGGTTCGTGTTTGGGCCGGTGGGGTCTATCCACCCGAGGCCTTTTTCGACGCTTGCGACTCCGCAGGGATCGTGGTTTGGCAAGACTTCATGGTGGCCGAATTGATGCCGAATGAAGGAAGCTTCACCGAGAACATACGAGAGGAAGCATGGCAACAAGTCCTTCGCTTACGTGACCATCCCTGCTTGGCCATTTTCTGCGGCAATAACGAGCTGCGAGTCGCCTGGAAGAATTGGGGTTGGCAGGGTCGCTATGGTCTACACGGAGCCGATTCCAGCAAGGTCATCAATGCCAACGAAAAGCTCTGGACGACCGACCTACGCAACGCTGCTTCGAGCCTCGGTCATGGGCGGTACACCTCATCCTCACCGATCAGCAATTGGGGTAGCGCGGAGGGTTTGAAGTATGGCGACCTCCACTACTGGGGTGTCTGGCACGGCGACAGCACCTTTTCCTCCTTCAAGAACAACGTGGGCCGCTTCGTGAGCGAGTGGGGCTTCCAGAGCTATCCGGATAGTGCCTTGCTGGCGAAATACAACCTCGCCGACAGCCTTTACCTCGGTTCCTCCACCGTGCAGCGCATGCAGCGTAGCTACAAGACCGATCGGCCTATCTGGGAAGCCATCGAGCGCGAATTAGGGGAGGAGCGCCCCACCACCTTGGACGGTTTCATCGAAGCCAGCCAACGCGCGCAGGCAAAGGCTTACGGCATGGCCATCGAAGCCCACTTGGCAGCCCAGCCGCATTGCATGGGCACCTTGTTGTGGCAGCTGAACGACTGCTGGCCCGGACCAAGTTGGAGCATCATCGACTACCAAGGGAACCCGAAGCCGGCATATGAGGTGGTGAAGCGGTTGTATTCGGCGCCGTAGATCTGCGGTTCACAGTCCCCCGGAACCGGAATGGTGTTCCGGCCTGAATGAAGGGGAACGCGTTCCAGCACGGATCGGCCAACGCAGGCGGACCCTCCGCGAGCAACGCGGCTGGAGCCAGGGGCAACTGGCTCAAAATGCCCGCATCGCACAAGCCACTGTCAGTAGGATGGAAGCAGGAAAGAAGATCCCACGCCTGACCACCTTGGTGATCGTGGCCACCAGTTTGGGCACCACCTTGAACGACCTGCTCCCTCCAGTTCGAAGGTGATGGTCTCTCAATAGGGATGTACAGGCAGAGTTCTGCGCACTAGAACAACCTAAGGGGGTAGAATGACCAGACCATTGCCGACAAACTCCCTCTCAATCTACTGTATATCAAGAAGAAGCAACAGATGTTCTCTTGGGATCCAAAAGTGCAGGACATCGGCCATTTTCCACGTAGTTGGCTCGGGGCCTTCATTACCTTCGCCACCCTGACCAGAACAGCCAAAACCAACCAAGCATGATACGACCCGGACGCACACTAGCTGCCGCCTTGTTGTTGCTTACCATGGCCCAGTGGACCACGGTAAGTGCTCAAGGGGATTGCCTGAACGAAGACCTTTATCCATTCGACCCCACCACCCCTTCGGCAGAAGGAGCCGTGACCATCATTTCCGAGTGCAGCTTCGAACAAGAGCATTCGGTGATCACCGGGATCGAAGCTGGCTTGAACTATGACTTCACCTTGTCGAGTGGAGGGTATATCACTATCCGCCAGGGTGCTGTTGCTGGGACCATTCTAGCGCAGGGTTATTCACCTGTATTCGCCACGGCATCAACGGCGGATGATCTGTTCGTTCATTGGAACACGAACGATGCTTGCGGCCTGCTGGATGATTGTGTGGTGACCACCGTGCAGCGCTTGGAATGTGCCCCCTCCACGTCCTCGCTGACGTTCGCAGAGGATTGCGAACTGCAATCGTACACGATCACGCTGGACATCACCTCCTTGGGTGACGCGGCATCCCTCGACGTACTGGTGGACCAGAACGGCGACGTGACCACCTTGGAGGATCAAGGCTTGGGCCAGATCATCCTGGGCCCCTTTCCGATCTCGGTGAACCCCATCATCACCTTGGCCCATGACAGCGATGAGGATTGCAACCGTGTTTACCCGATCGACTTCCGTTCCACCTGTCCGTTCCTGATCGACTGCGGCGTGGAAGCCACCAACTTCGACTTCTGCCCGGAACCGGATGATGAACGGAACTGGCTCTTCACCTCCGTAGGTACCGGAACCCTTCGTTTGCGTTTCCTGCAAGGCACCATCAGCAATAGCTTCGGCGACAGCCTGCGTATCTACGACGGCACTGATGCGACCGGCACCTTGCTCTTCGAGCACATCAGCGAAGAGAACACGAACCTGGGCCCTGTGGGTAGTGCCGTGAACAACGTATTGCCGTTCTACGCATCCATCGACGTGTTCTCCACCACGGGTTCCCTGTTCATG
>JAEUTC010000108.1 GCA_016787985.1 Flavobacteriales bacterium
TTCACGGATGATGGGTTCGAGCCCATCCTTGTGGAACACGGATACGAGAGCGCTATGGATGCGTTTTTGCCCGTCCAATGGGAGATGCGGACGTTCTGGTCCGGCTATTCCGGGGCAAGTTTACGAGCAAAACGAGCGGACTGCGGGTGAGCGTGGGCCGCGTTACGCAAAGGTTACCAACAACGGCCCTGGGGTGCCGGGTCGGTCAGAATCGCAGGCCGATCCCCACCTGGATCTGGAGGGTCTCGGTGCGGCTGTTCGCTTTCTCGTAAGTGACCTTGCCAGTGGGGTCGATGTCGATGGTCCGCGGGTCCACATAGTCCACTTTTCCGCTGTACAGCCGTTCCACCCGGCCTTCCACGAAGACTTGGTCACCGATGGCGTACATCAGACCCACGGCCCAACCGTAGCTCTGGGCCCAGGCCCCGTCCCGCTCGTCATCGGTCACGCCCTCATCCGTGGTCACTGTGGAGCGGGTCACGAAGTTGCGGGCCCCGAGGAGCACTTCGCCATACGGGCGAACACCGCCTCTGAGAGGATTAAGACGGACGAGCCCGTGGTGGCCGTAGACATTGCTTTTCACGCTCACAGAGCGGCTGGGGATCGCGGTGAGTAGCCCGCCGGACGGTTGGATCAGGTCGTACTCGCTACCCATGCGGGCCCAGGAAAAGTCGTACCCGAACTCCAGTGGCAGCGTGCGCATGGGAAGAGCCAGGTTCGCGGAAAGCCCCACCATGGTGCTACCCCAGGTGTGGTCGAACTCTCCAAGTGGAACCCCGAATTCCAAGCCACCGCTCAGTGTGGAGGAACGCCCGTTCCAGAAGCCGTCGTTGTTATTGTTGTTGTTCACCTGGGCCACTGCAGGGAGGAGCATGGCCAGGGCTACGGAGAGGGTGGTGGTACGCAGCATGTACAGCGGGTTCCAAAGTCCATGCCGAAGGTAGCGGGCTATCTTGCTCCGCGCTGCCGACCAAATGAAGGAGTGGCCCGTGAGCGGTATGGAATTGGGACCTGAGTGGATGGCATGGGGATTACCGGGTTTGTTCCTGGCCTCGTTCTTGGCGGCCACGGTCCTTCCGTTCAGTTCGGAGGCGGTGGTATTGGCCATGGCTGCGGCCGGTGGTGATGCCTTGGTCTTGTTCGGGGTGGCCACAGCGGGTAATTCATTGGGCGGCCTTGCCAACTATGGCATCGGCCGCTGGCTCCCAACGGATCGGTTCATCCGCTGGACCGGTATCGATGCCGGAAAGGCCCAGCGGTGGAGGGCCATGGTCCAACGGCGGGGTGCTTGGGCTGCACTGCTGTGCTGGCTTCCGGTCATCGGTGATCCGATCGCCATCGCCTTGGGGCTCTGCCGGACGCCTTTCGTTCCCACAACACTGTTCATGGTGGCAGGTAAGGCGGCCCGCTATGCCGTGCTGCTGTGGGCGGCAGGTCTCGCATGGCCTGGTTGAACGAACGAAGGGCCCCCGTAGGAGCCCTTCGCGAAGAGGGTGTGGAGCGCTTAGAGACTCGTGGTCCAACCTGCCGTCCAATCATTGGAAGCTTCCACGGCCCCTTTGAAGGTGACGCTGCTGAACCAGCTGTCGACACCGGAGGGGTCCACGGCGCCAGCCGCCTCGGTACCGATGTATCCGTTCAGCACAGGACCCGCTGTGGTGTTTCCGTAAGCGCTGTTCGTTTCGATGGCGCCAGCGTTGTTGAAGTTGGCGGTGTTGTTCCAGATGGCGCTGTTCTTTACGAAGAGCGATCCGTCGTTCACGTAGGCATCGCACTCGGTGCCCACGCGGATGCCCTGGGCAAAGCCGGTGACCAGGCCGTTCCACAATTTGCCTTTCGTGCCATGGCGCAGGCGCATGCCGTGGTTCGGGCTTCCGTCATCGGCGCCCACCAAGGTGAAGTTGCTGATCGTCGGTTCACTGAAAGGAGTCACGGTGTAGTCGGTCTCCCAGTTGTCACACTCCATACCGTTGTCGCCGGTCACCGCATCCTGCTGCACCACCCAGAACTGGCCTTTGCCGCGCCAGCCGTGCGTCCAGTCGAAGCTGTCGTCGCTGTTGCCGGTGCTCACGGCCCACTTCAGGTTCACGGTACCACCGAAGAACTCGAAACCGTCATCACTGCCTTTGTAGGCTTGCAGGTGTTCCAGCACGGTGCTGCTGCCCACTCCGTTGAAGGAGAAGCCGTTCAATTCGTTGTCCGTACCGAGGATCTTGCCGGCGTATTCCACCCGCACATACTTCATCACGCCGCTGTTGTCGTTCGGGTTCGAACCGCCGTACACACCACTTCCGCCTTCTCCTTCTGCCGTGCAGTCGGATGATCCGCAGATGTTGATGGGGGCGTAGCCATTGAGGATGATACCGCCCCAGGCACCGCGATCGGCGCCGCCGGTGATGGTCCTGATGGTGGTGAACACGATCGGGCTCGATGCCGTGCCCACCGCGTTGATGCGCCCACCGCGTTGGATGCTGAGGAACGGCGTGGTGGCATCATCGGCCGCGTAGATCCGGGCGCCAGCCTGAATGGTCAGGGTGCTGCCATTGGCCACGAACACGCCGCCGGAGATCAGGTGACGACGGTCGCTCGAGAGCGTCCTGTCGGAGCTGATGGTGCCGCTCAGGACGTAATAGGTCTCGCCATTGATGGTCGTGGTCTGCTCCACATCGGGAGTGGGGAATTCGCAGCAGCAATCCTTCTCCGCATCGGGATCGTAGTTCGTGGCGGTGGGGTCCGTGCAGCCTTCCTTTTTCTTGCACGATGACATGGATAGGGCGGCGACGAGGGCCAACGTACCCAGCAGCATGGGCTGAGCGAGCGTTCGGTTGATGGACATGGGTTCTGTTCTTGTTTCGTTCGTTGAACGCGGCAAAAGTCCACTGGCACCATTAAGGTGTCATGCCACCTGGATTACGTTTCCGTTAATGAAGAAGGGCCCAGTGTTAACTGAGCCCTTCTTCACGTTGGCGTCTCGGGTCAGAAGATGCGGTAGCTGATGCCAGCGCTGAAGCTCGGACCAATGCGGTAGTCGTTGATCAACGAGGTGCCCGCTGGCGTTTCCTGTTCCACTTGGAAACGCGCGTCGAGGACGTTACGGCAGGTGATGTTGGCCTGCCATTTCTTGCCGATGTCCGCACGGGCTACCACATTCAGGGTGTTCACCGGTAGTTCGTACTGGTCGCCCAGGCCGTTGGCGCCAGCGGCAAAGACACGCTTGCCGAAGACATTATAGGCCACGGTGAACGTTCCCTTCACGTTCTCGCACAAGTCGCGGCTGTAGCTCAGGTCGAAGTTGATCAAGTAGGGAGATGCTCCCTGCAGGGGACGTACATCGTTGGTCAGCACTACTTCCGCACTGTTGGCGTCCGCGGTTCGGTCGTCCACGATCGTCAGCTGCGAATGCAGCAGGGAGGCGTTCATGCCCACGCTGAGGTCGTTCCAGAACGTGCTGTCCGTGCCAACGATGGCGCCGATGTTCTTCACCACTTCCAGCTCCACCCCATAGACCTCCGCACGGCCCGTGTTGCGGAAGGACTGCAGCTGACCGCTGGCGGTGGCGAGGGCCACTTTCTCGATCGTGTTGTCGAGGACCTTGCCGAAGGCGCCCACGGCGATCAGTTCGCCGCCTCCGAAGAAACGTTCGAAGCGCAGGTCGGCGTTGTAGTTCTCACCGTTCTTCAAGTCGGGGTTTCCGATGTTCTTCGTGCCGGCGAAGAATTCGGTGTATTCGAAGGGCGCCATTTCCCTGAAGCCCGGCCGGCTGATGGTCTTGCTGAAGCTGGCGCGCACGATGTCCTTCTTGTTGATGTCGTACTTCACCGAGGCGAACGGCAGCAGGTCGGTGCTTTGGATCCGTGCCACGCGGCGGGCTTGGTAGAAGGAGTCGCTTTGCTTGCGGTAGATGATGCGTTGATCGCCTTCTTCCAAGCGCGCACCGGCCATGAGCTTCACCTTTTGCGGCACTACGTCCACCTCGGTGGTGAAGTAGGCTGCGTTCACGGATTGTTCAATGGTGTGTTTGGCTTCCGGCCCCGTGAGTTTCGCGATGGTGAGGGTGCGGTCCTGGTAGGCCTCGTTGTCGAGGTACTGATCCGGGTTGTTCAAGGCTACGCCGTTCGGGTTCTGGGCGTTCACTTCCTGCAGGCTGTAGGCGAAGATGTCGTACCCGAAGTCGCGCGATTTCTGTTTGGATTGTGCACCGGTGCGCAGCACGAGGATCGGCTGGAAGCCTTCGGCGGTCTCGCGCTGGAGCAAGCGGTAGCTCACCCCCGCGCGTGCGGTGGTCTCTTCTTCCTGTAGGGCGCTGAACCAGCGGTGGTTCTCGAGCCTGTCGATCGCGTTGAAGCGGTACTCGCTCTCCTCATCGCCCGGTGTGTAGAGGTACACCAGCTGGCGGCGATCGGGTTCAGCGGCATCGGCGGTGCTCATGGCGCCGCTCCACTCCACCAACAGGCGTTCCTGCATGCCGAACGCATGCCGGCCGAAGATCTGGTTGGTGAGCATGGTGTTCTGACGATACGTGTAGCGGCGTGCATATACGTTGTCTTGATAGTCGAAGTGCTCGCCGTAGTTGATGCGGTGCTCATCGCTGCTCATGTTCACCCAGAGGCTCGTGACACCCACACCGTGGCGCTTGCCCAGATCGAGCGATGCGGAACCCAAGGCCGAGGTCTGGGTGTTGAACTGCCACGATTCCATGGTGTAATCCACCAAGGGCGTATTGCTCGTATTGATGATGCGGAGTTGCCCGTTGCGGTAGCGGTTCTCGTTGCGGTAGTTCCCGGTGCCCACCACGTTCAGGGTGATCTCGTTGCCCAGCTTGAAGGTCGTGCCGCCGTAGATCCCGAAATTGAGATCGGGTGCTGCGTTCTTGCTCGTGGGGTTGAAGTTCACCGCGAAGGGCAGGCGTTCACCGTTCAGGTTCACCCCTTGGGAAAGTACACCGGCAGGGATGGAGCGGGTGCCATCATCGCGGCCCCAGAAGTCGTTGCCACCACCGTTGTACGAGCGGTGATCGCGGAAGGTGCTCTGGGTGTTCAGGCCCCCGCCGAGGGAGACCTTCAGGATGTTCTCTCCCGTGGCGCGCTTGGTGCCGATGTCCACCGCACCGCCGGAAAAATCGCCGTAGAGTTCAGGGGTGAAGGCCTTGGTCACGGAAATGCTCTCCACGATATCCGTAGGGAAGATGTCCAGTGGGGCCACCTTCATATCGGGGTCGGGCGAAGGCAGGGGCATGCCATTGAGGTAGGCCGAATTGTAGCGGTCGGTGAGGCCACGTACCACCACGTAGCGACCACCCACGGTGCTAAGCCCAACGAGTTTCTGCACCCCTTCGGCCACATCTCCTGCACCCTTTTTCTTCAATTCCTGAGCGCCGATCTTCTGCACCATGGCGGTGGTCTCCTTCCGTTCCATCACCAGCACACCTTCACGTTCACGATCGGCGACCTGCACCACTTCGAACTCCGCCATTTCAATGCCCTGGGTCTTCATCTCCACATCGGCGATGGTGCGCTGGTCGGCCACCACGGTGATGGTGCGCTCCGCGGGTTCGTACCCCACGAAGCTCACTTGTAAGGTGTGCGTACCGGGCTCGGCAGGGAAGCTGAATTTGCCGTCGAGGTCCGTCGTGGCGCCGGTGGTGGTGCCTTTCAACACCACGTTCACGAAGGGCAGGGGCTGCACGGAGCCGCCTTCGTTGCTCGTGATGGTACCGGCCACGGTGCCTTTCTGCGCTTGTGCGGAAGAGCTGATGCCGAAGAGGCCGAGAAGAACGAACGGAAGAACGAGGAGGTTGCGGTGCATCGCGGTGGCGAACGATGGATCGGTTCGCGCCGCAAAAGTCCTTGGGGCCTGTTACGTGACCCTTGATCGGGTGTTAACGATCCGTTACTGACCCGGCCTTGGTCGGTAACGTGGGCTTAACAGAGCGTTCGAGGAACCACCATGATGGGCGGTCTTTTCGTCGTTGCGAACGCTGCCACATGTCCACCAGTTTTTCCTGAAGGAAGGAGGTAGCCTCATCCACCGAATCCACCACGGTCACGAACTTGAGTTCTTCCTGGCCGATGGTGCCTTCAAGCACCATGCGGTCGATCTGTGCCAACGTCGGCGCCCAGTAGTCGCGGCCGTAGAGCAGGATGGGGAAGTCCTTCACCTTGCCGGTCTGGATCAAGGTGATGGTCTCGAAGAGCTCATCGACCGTGCCAGCACCACCGGGCATCACCACGAAACAGATGCTGTACTTCACCAGCAGCACCTTGCGGACGAAGAAACGGTCGAAGAGCAGGCTCTCATCCAGGTAGGGGTTGGCGTACTGTTCATGGGGCAGCACGATGTTGCAGCCCACGCTTCGAGCGCCCACGTCGCGCGCGCCGCGGTTGGCCGCTTCCATGATACCGGGCCCGCCGCCGGTCATGATGGTGAAGCCCACCCGGCCCACGCGCCGGGCGAGGTCGCGCGCGGCCTCGTAGTACGGATGATCCTCCTTGAAGCGCGCGCTGCCGAAGAAGGTGACACAAGGGCCCACGAAGTGCAGCCGACGGAAGCCGTAGATGAACTCGCGGGCGATGCTCACCGCGCTTTTGAATTCCTTCCAGCGGGAGCGCGGACCGGCCAGGAAGCTGAGGTCGATGTAGCGGTCGGTCTTGGATGTGCGTTCCATTTTCGTGCTCACCATTTCACGAATCGGGCACTGGCGCGCTGACCCGATGCGTTCGTCACTTGCAGGTGGTAAGGTCCCGCCAGCAGATGTTCGACTTGGATGACGGATCGTCCGCCGTTGGACAGCGTTCCTTCGTGCGCTCGCTGGCCGCGCGCGTCGAATACCACATAGGTAAGGGCGCTGCCATCATGGAGCTGAGCCGCATCGATGGAGAGTTCGCTGACGGTGGGGTTGGGTGCCACCGAGAGCCTTGACGCATCATTCGCCTGCACTGCCGTGGGCAGGTCGGGCATGAAGTTCGCTTGGAAGAACCCAGCGTTGGCACTGAGCGTATCCAAGAACACGGGGTCCATCATGTCGGTGAGCAAGGGTTCGGGTGTCCAGTGTGTGAAGAAGTAACCGGGGTTGGCCACGGCTTCGATGCGGATGGGCACGCCATCGAAGTACACGCCTTCCCACGGGTAGTTGTCCGGATGCAAGGTGCTGATGCGGATGCTCCCGGCACCGGCAGGCACCACATCAAGTGTCACATCCACTTGGCGTGGTAGGGCGAAGAAGTCCTGGATGTGTGTGCGCACGAAGGGTGTGCGTTGTTCCAGATCGCTCATGAAGGCGGCGTGGTTCGCGTCGTACTGGACCAGGGAAGTGGTGGTGTCCGTTGCGCTCCACCGTTGGAATTGACGCCCCATTTCCGGTCTGGTCAGGTCGTATGCATCCTGGGCGATGCTAAGCAAGCGTTCATTCAGGTAGGCGCTGTTCATCACGTCGGCGAAGCGGTTGATGAAGTGATCGTGGAACCGGGGATTCTCGATGGCGCGCTGCCAGATGCGGGTGTACGGCACGTCGGTAGGCTGGTTGGCGGTATAGCTCACCGCATCGAAGGCCGCATCGGACTGGCCATTGGGCGCAAGTGCGAGTTCAAGGTCGATGGTGCAGAATCGCCATTTGAATTCCGTGGCGTTGGATCGTTGCACCTTGATGTTGTTCCCGGGCCAGTCACGCGTGCCCATCCATTGTTGGCCGATGATGTGATCGGTGTACCAGGTCAGATCGAAGCGCGCATCGGTCAGGTCCCAGAAATCATCCTGTGCCGGATCGAGCAGATAGAATGCGGAGATATCGCGCCAGAACGGATCCACGGATCCCTCCGTCGGGCGCAGCACGGTGCCGTTCCAAGCGCTCAACGAGAGCAGGTCCACGGAATCGGCATCGGCGTTCTCCAGGGTCCTGAAGTATTCATCGTCGAACTTCTCGCGCAGTTCGTAAAGGCCGAAGTACTCCCCGTTGATGTAGACGGATACCGGTGTCCATGCAGCGTAGTAGCTATTGGTCTCACCGGCCATCATCTTCACTTGTGCAGCGTCCTTGTGCGGGAGGATCTGGAACTGGTTGCTTCCGTTGCGCAGGTAGATCCTGCTGTACCGCGTTCGAGCCGGTCTGTCGGGGATCAACGGCACGTTCACACGGCCATCACCGAGGGCGTCGTTGTCGAACTCGAGCCGGAAGGAATGCTGCGGGAAGCCACGACTGCCACCAAGACCACCATCCACTTGCATACCGGTGGACTGTGACACCACCAGCTGACCGCTGGGGCGGAAGATGTCCACATGCGCTTGTACCTCATCATCGCGCTGCCAGTTGGTGAAGATCCCTTGTGGGCCATCGAGGCCATCGGGTGGTGTGATCACGGAGATCACCGCGGTGGTGTGCTGTACACCGATGAGGTACGATGCCGAAGCCACGATGCTCGGTGCCTTGCCCGGACTGAAGGCCCGTGCCTTCAACACCGACGCATCGCTGACGGTGAGCGGACCAGAGTACAGCGCTGAGCTCTCATCGGGTTCAGTACCATCGAGGGTGAAGCGCACCGAACTGGGTGGTGGGTTGGTGTCGTAGATGGTGACCAGCACCGGTGCGCTTGCCAGTGTGGAAGCGGCATCGATGATGGGAGCCATCGCGTACCCGGAGTATGCGGTCGATCCGTTGTTGCTGGTGCCTGGTGTCGGTGCGGTGAAGATGCGGTCATCGGCGCCCCCATCCGTGGAGCGTCCGTTGCTATGGTCCGGTGCGTTCTGTAGAGCGAACAAGCTGTCCAACAGCACGGCGCCTGGAGCGTAGAGGTATACGGTCTCACCCGTGCGCCCCAGTTTGAAGTTCGTGTGGAGTTCGCTGCTGGGGATGGTGGGTTTGAAGGTGGCCGAGAGTTCGGTCTCCGACGTCAGTGCCATGTGGAGGTCGAACTCCTCCAACGCGGCCCCGTACGTGGCCACCACATCGAACGCGACGCTCGTGATGGGACCGGCGGTGAGGCCAGCGGCGCTCAGCTCATTGGCGTGAACGAGGTAGGCTTGTTTGGCGCCGCCCTGCCAGTTGGCGTAGGGGGCGGGCAATTGCACGAACGCGTTGAGCCAATCCGTGGTGCCGATCGTGGCGCCGTTCAGCCGCATCACCGGCCGGCGGTGCGAGAGGTCGCCAAAGGCCATGCCGCAGGTGCGCGCTGGATCGTGCGAGAACACGTTGGCGCTGGACGCGAAGGACGTGGTGGTCTGGTTGAAGACCGCGTTGAGGAAACCGCCTAGATCGCCGCGCAGCGCGCAGAGTTGGATGAGGAGGTTCGAGGTGCCATCCCATTCCAGCGGTACTGATAGCTGGTGGGTGTTCCATCCTTCCACAGGCACGAAGTCGTCGAAGGTGGCCACGGGCGTCATGCCTTCCCGGGGTCCACGGTCTTCGCCACTGCAGAAGACGAGCAGATGCCCTTGTGCAGGGATGGTCACCTGCGGGAATGTCCAACGCGTTGGATCCAAAAGGTCGTCGCTGAGCGTGTGGCCGGCGAGGTCCACGGCTGAGGTGCCCGCGTTGTGGATCTCGATCCAGTCGTGGTATTCACCTGCGGCATCGGGCAGTGTACGCGCGTTGCGACTGCTGACTTCGTTGATGACGAGTTGGGCGGCTACAGGAGCGGGGAGAAGCGCTACGGTGAGTAGAAGGGCTGCGTAGGCTTTGTGGAGCATGCGGGCGTTCGGTACGAAGGGGCGAAGATCGGACATTCCCGCCCAGCAGCGTCCGCCCTACAGCTTCACGAAACGCAAGGCTTCGCGGTGGTCGCCGTTGAAAAGGCGCAACTGGTAAGCGCCTTCGGCCAGTGGACCGATGTCGATGACCCCATCCAAGCTGTTGTCCCGCAGCACCCCGCTGGCCACGAGTTCGCCACGCGGATCATGGATCTCGAATCGTGTGTTCCCTTGGAACGTGCGATCGGCCACCAGGTGGAGCACATCTTCGGCAGGGTTGGGATAGAGCGTGTAGGCGTGCACGATGTTCTCCGCGATACCGATCTCGACCGGTTCGAAGAACGCATCGAATGCGATGGCGTCGGTAGTGAGGGTGTCGAGGAAGGCCGCCAAGAGGGTATCGGCGAAGAGGCCGTTCTGCTGCCAGTGATGGAAGACGTATCCGGGTTCGGCCTCGGCGGTGATACCGATCGGCACACCATCGAAGTACACCCCTTCCCACGGATAGGTCTCGGGTTTGATCGTGCTGATGCGGATCTTGCCGGCACCAGCGGGATGCACGTTCAATGTCACATCCACCTGTCGCGGAAGGCTGAAGAACTGTTGGATATCATCGCGCACCACCGGTGTTCGCAGGGCCAGATCGGTCATGAACGCATCATTGTAAGCCTCGAATTGGTTCAGCAAGGCGGTGGTATCCGAACCGCGCCAGCGCAGCAGTTGGTCGCCCATATCGGGTCGTGTAAGGTCGTAGCACTCCTGCGCGATGCCTTGTAGTCTGTCATCCAGGTAGGCGGTGTTCATCACGTCGGCGAAGCGGTTGATGTAGTAGTCGTGAAAGCGCGGATTCAGCAAGCTGCGCTGCCAGATGTTGGTGTAGGGCACTTCGGGATCCTGGCTGGACGAATAGATCAAGGCGTTGAACTCCGGGCTGGTCTGGCCGTTCGGTGCCATGGCGGTCTCCAGATCGGTGGTGGCGAAACGCCAGCGCTGGCCGGTGGCGTTGGAGCGATAGACCTTGATGTTGTTCAACGGCCAATCCGTGGTACCCATCCATTGCTGGCCGATCATGTAGTCGGTGTACCACTTGAGATCGAAGAGCTGATCCAACGCATCCCAATAACCGGGATCCGAGATGTTGAGCGCGCGCATGGTGGTGACATCCTCCCAAAAACCGTCGGAGCTACCCACGTTGGCCTTCAAAGCGGGTCCGGACCAGGAGCTCACCGTGAGCAGGTCCATCGAATCAGGGTCCGCTGCATCGCGTGTTTCGAAGAACTCACCGTCCACCTTCTCACGCAGTTCGTACAGGCCGAAGTACGAGCCGTTGATATACACGGTCACCGGTGTCCACGCGGAGTAGTAGGAGTTGGTGGCACCGGCCATCATCCGCACCTGGGCGGCATCCTTGTGGGGAAGGAACAGATGTTGGTTGCTTCCGTTACGCAGGTAGAGGCGACTGTAGCGGGTGCGGTCGGGTCGGCTCGGGATCAGCGGAAGATCCACCGCTCCAGCTCCCAAGGCGCCGTTGTCCAATTCCAATCGGAAAGAACGTTGTGGCTGCGTGCGGCTTCCACCGTAACCGCCATCTAGTTGCATGCCGGTGCGCTGGGAGAAAAGCAGCTCACCGTTCTCCTGGAAATAGTCCACATAAGCGGCGACTTCGTCATCGCGCCACCACCGGGTGAAAATTCCTTCGGGTCCGTTGAGGTCGGCATCATTCGTGGTGATGGAGATGATCGGCGAATGGTGCTCGGGCTGGATCAGGTACGAGGCCGTGGCGATCTTGCTCGGTAGTTTACCCAGCACGAAAGCCCGTGCGCGCAGCACGGTGGTGCTGTTGATGGTGATGGGCTGAACGAAGAGCGGCGATGTCGCGGTGGGTTCGCTGCCATCCAAGGTGTAACGCACCGTGCTGGAGCCTCCGTTGGGATTGGTGATGTCCACGCTCACAGCGGTGGCCGAAACGGTCGATGGCGTCAGCAGGTCAGGAGTGAGCGCGTATTCGGCGTAGGGTTCGCTTCCGTTATTGCTGGCCCCAGGTGTCGGTGTGTCGAAGAGGTAGGCATTGTCCGATCCATCGGGCCAAGCTCCACTGCTATGGTCGGGCATCTCCTGCTCGATGTAGAGTTCGCTGAGCAGTTGTTGGGTGGGTGAGAAAAGGAAGACCGTTTCACCACCCCGGCTAAGTCCGAAGTTCGTGTGGAATTGGTAAGCGCCGTACCAGGGAATGAAATCCGCGCTCACGTTCTCCTCGGGCACATGACCGAGGCGGATGTCCAACTCGGTGAGCGAACTGCCATTGGTGTTGGTGACGTTGAACGCCAGGCTCGTGATATCCCCTGCGGTGAGGCCCGCTGCCGCCAGTTCGCTCGCCTTGAAGAGCATGGCGTGTTTGGAACCACCGGCCCAACTGCCGTACGGCGCAGGATACTGGATGTTGTTGTTCACCCAATCGTTCGTGCCGATGGTGATACCGTTCAAGCGGATCACAGGGCGCTTCTGGGACACGATACCCACGCGCTGGCCGCAGGCTTGGGCCACGGAATCCGTGTAGGTGAAGGTGCAGGAGGCGAACGCCGTGCTGGTCTGTTGCATCGAAGCGTTGAGGCTCGTGCTCGCGGCGTTCAAGCCACAGATCTCCACCAGTATATTGGAGGTGCCATCCCAAGTGAACGGTGCTGCGAAGGGGTGGGTGTTCCAGCCGACTACGGGTGTATGGTTCAGGATGGCGGCCACCGTGGTCTGCCCGGGTCGTGGTAAACGATCGTATCCGCTACAGAACACCACCAGATGCCCTTGCGGTGCGATGCCCATGGCAGGGAAGGTCCATTTGTCCGGATCGGTCACCTCATCGGTGAGGGAATAACCTTGGAGGTTCACCCATTCGGAGCTTGGATTATAGAGCTCTATCCAATCGTGGTATTCGCCATTCTCATCGGCGATCGTGCGGAGATTGCGACTGCTTCCTTCGTTGATGCGCACTTGTGCGCTGGCGATGGAAAGGAACAGGAATCCCCCTAGGAGAGTGGAGGCGCGATGTGTTGCCATGGCGTTAAGCGGATGCGAATTTCGTCTTTATCGGTCCGAAGGTCAATAGGTTAGGGCGGAGCATGCTTCCGAATGGAGGTGGTACAAGCCGGAACTTGACCTGGTCCCATGGGTACTGATCATCATAAAGTTCTGTTAATGGGTGGTTTGTTGCCTGAGGAACCAATTACGTTCGCAGCCGTTAAGAAGCCATGGAACGCCTCCGGATGAAGAACCTCCTGCTCGCATGCGCGGTCATGCTGGGCATCCAGTTCTGCTGTCCCGTGGTCCTGCGCGCAGGCGACCATGCCCAGGTAGCTGAGCTGATCAGCCTGGGAGTGAAGGATGCCGAGTGCGAGGTGGAGGTGGATGACGTGTTCCACCTGGAGATGGCCATCACAGCGCTGCTTTGCCGTTCCGAAGTGGTCGACTCGTTTGTCGACCAGCTCGTTGAGCCAACCCGGGTGAGCGATCCGTTGCTCCCTACTGCTGGGCTATTCCCCAGCGCTCCTTGATCCAGCGCAGCCCGGTCCTTTTGCCGGGCGTTGTGGCTAATTGAGCCACCGGTGTCCACTGTGCGCTTTGGCGCAAGGGGAGGTCACCAGCAGTCCGCGGCCCTGCCTGCGGTAGTCCGGAACGCACATCGTTCCTCATCCCTGATCATTTCCAGCAAGCATGTTCCCATTCGAAGGATCGAAACATCGCCGTGCGCACCGTGCGTATGGCCCGTTCCACTTGACCACGACAGCGATCGTCGTTCTGGTCGCGACTTTCTTCGCCTCCTGTGGTGGTCACCACGAGGAGGCTCACGAAGGCCACGCCCAGGGCCGCTACCCGGCGACCACGGCGTTGGTGACGGATACCGTGGTCCAACGTGAATACGTCTGCCAGATCCACTCGGAGCAGCACATCGAGGTGCGGGCATTGGAGGAGGGGTACTTGCAGGACATCCTTGTAGATGAAGGGCAATTCGTGAAAGAGGGGCAACTCCTCTTCAGGATCCAGCCGGTGCTCTATCAGGCTGAGGTGGACAAGACCCGTGCGGAAGTGGAGTTCGCGGAGATCGAGTACAACAACACCAAGGCGTTGGCGGATAGCAATGTGGTCTCGCCCAACGAGCTGGCCATGGCCAAGGCGCATCTGTCCAAAGCCCGGGCGAAGCTCTCCATGGCCCAGGCCCATTTGGGTTTCACCGAAGTGCGAGCGCCTTTCAGCGGCATTCTGGGCCGCCTGCACGTGCGGAAGGGCAGTATGGTGGACGACGGCGACCTGCTGACCGAACTCTCGGACAATGGCAACATGTGGGTGTATTTCAATGTGCCCGAGGCGGAGTACCTCGCTTATCAGAAGAGCGCACGGGCGGGTCAGGGAACCATGGTGAAGTTGCTCCTGGCCGATGGTGAGGTCTTCGAAGAGAACGGCGAGATCACGGCGATCGAGAGTGACTTCGACAACAAGACCGGGAACATCGCCTTCCGCGCCACCTTCCCGAATCCTCAAGGGCTATTGCGGCATGGCCAGACGGGCAACATCCAGATGGAGTCCCACTTGAAGGATGTACTGCTTATTCCGCAGAAGGCCACCTTCGAAGTGCTGGATCATCGCTATGTGTATGTCGTTGGTCCGGACAGTATCGCTCGAGCCACGCGTGTGGAGGTGGGCCCGGAACTCCAGCACTTGTTCGTGATCACCGAGGGTCTGCGCAAGGAGGATCGCTTCTTGCTCGAGGGACTGCGCAAGGTGAAGGACAACGGTAAGGTACAGGTGCATGATGTACCTGTCGATTCCGTAGTGACGCATCTTGAACTCTATGCCGAGTGATCGGGTAAAAGATCGCTGACCATGTTCAGGAACTTCATCCAACGGCCGGTACTGGCCATCGTCATCTCGGTGCTCATCGTGTTCATGGGGCTGCTCTCCATACGGAGCCTGCCCACGGCACAGTTCCCGGAGATCGCGCCCACCACGGTGAACATCTTCATCGCTTATCCGGGAAGTAGTGCGGATGTGCTTACGAAGAGCACGATCATCCAATTGGAGACCGCGATCAACGGCGTGCAAGGCATGCGTTACATCGCCAGCGATGCCACCAGCGCGGGCGAAGGCACCATCCGGGTGATCTTCGAGCCCGGCACGGACCCCAACGAGGCTGTAGTGCGCGTGAAGACACGCGTGGACCAGGTGATGCCGAACCTGCCTTTGCTGGTGCAACGCGAAGGAGTGATCATCACACCGGTGCAGCCCAGCATGCTCATGTACATCAACCTGTACGGCAACGCTGAGGATGCGGACGAGTTGTTCCTGTACAACTATTCGTTCACCCAGATCATTCCCGAGATCCAGCGCATACCGGGTGTCGCTCAAGCGCAGATCCTTGGGAGTCGCAAGTATGCCATGCGCATCTGGATGAAGCCCGACCGCATGCGGGCCTACAACATCAGTGCGGAAGAGGTGATGAAGGCCATGGAGGAGCAGAGTCTCATCGCGCGTCCAGGGCGTTTGGGTCAGAGCTCCGGCATCAACGCACAAGCCTTGGAGTACGTGCTGATCTACCAAGGCCAGTACAACGAGCCGGAGCAGTACAAGGACATCATCATCCGCGCGAACGAGGAGGGCGAGATGATCCGCTTGCGGGATATCGCGGAGGTGGAACTTGGTAGCGAGTTCTTCGACATCTACTCCAATCTGGATGGGAAGCCATCCGCCTCCATCGTGTTGAAGCAGACCCTTGGAAGCAACGCCAGTGAGGTCATCGCACAGGTGAAGGAGAAGATGAAGGAACTGGAGGAGTTCATGCCTCCCGGTGTGGAATACAAGGTGAGCTACGACGTGTCCACCTTCCTTGATGCATCCATGGAACAGGTGTTGCACACGCTACGCGATGCCTTCATCCTGGTGGCACTCGTCGTCTTCCTTTTCCTCGGTGATTGGCGGTCGACCTTGATCCCCATCATCGCCGTCCCGGTATCGTTGATCGGGGCGTTCTTCATCATGCAATTGTTCGACCTGTCCATCAACCTGATCACACTTTTCGCACTCGTACTGGCTATCGGTATCGTGGTGGATGATGCCATCGTGGTGGTCGAGGCGGTTCACGCCAAGATGCAGGAGGACCATCATCTTACGCCCTATGCTGCGGTGAAGGAAGTGATGGGCGAGATCGGTGGGGCCATCATCGCGATCACACTGGTGATGGTGTCGGTGTTCATCCCCATCTCCTTCATGACCGGCCCGGTCGGTGTGTTCTACCGGCAGTTCTCCATCACCATGGCGGGCTCCATCATCCTATCGGCGATCGTGGCGCTCACCCTCACTCCAGTGCTCTGCGCCATGATCCTGAGACCTCACTCGGCAGGACATCGGAAGAAGTCGTTGATGGACCGCTTCATCGATTCGTTCAACCGTGGATTCGAGAAGTTCACCGGTCGCTACGTGAACATCTTGAACCGTACCGTCGCTCGGCGCGTGGTCACCTTCGGCGTGCTCGGCATCTTCTGTGTGGGTATTTATGTGACCGATCGTGTGCTTCCAGCTGGTTTCATCCCGAGTGAGGACCAGGGGACGATCTACGCGATCATCCAGACACCACCGGGTTCCACGTTGGAGACGACCAACGAAGTGGCCCGTGAACTGCAAAGGATCTGCAAGGAGATCCCGGAGGTGGAGTCGGTCTCTTCGCTCGCGGGCTACGAGATCATGACCGAAGGTCGTGGCTCCAATGCGGGTACCTGCTTGATCGACCTGAAGCCCTGGCATGATCGCGACAAAGGCGTTCGGGAGGTGATGGAGGAGTTGGAGGAACGGACCAAGGACCTCGGCGCTATCATCGAGTACTTCGAGCCGCCAGCAGTCCCTGGTTTCGGCAGCTCTGATGGCTTCTCCTTGCGAATGATCGACAAGACCAACGGAACGGACTATCACGAGTTCGAGCGGATCAACAATGCATTCATGGATGCCCTCCGTGAACGAAAGGAACTTGCAGGGCTTTTCACCTTCTATGCTGCGAATTATCCGCAGTACGAAATGATCATCGATAACAAGGTGGCCATGCAGAAGGGCGTGTCCATCGGTAAGGCGGTCGAGAACCTGAACATCCTTATCGGCAGCACCTACGAGCAAGGGTTCATCCGCTTCGGCAGGTTCTTCAAGGTATATGCCCAAGCGGCTCCGGAGTATCGGCGCTATCCCTCTGACCTGGAAGGTCTCTTCGTGAAGAACGAG
>JAEUTC010000184.1 GCA_016787985.1 Flavobacteriales bacterium
CGAGATCAGCACCTACATCAGCCAAGCGATCGAGAACGACTTCAGCGGGAATATGATCGATGTGTGCCCCGTGGGTGCGCTCACCGACAAGACCTTCCGCTTCGCCAGCCGCGTGTGGTTCACCAAACCGGTGGATGCACACCGCAACTGCGAAAACCCCAAGTGCAGTGGCAACGTGGTGTTGTGGCTGAAGGGCAATGAAGTACTTCGTGTCACGGGCCGCAAGGACCAGTGGGGCGAGGTGGAGAGCTTCATCTGCAACACGTGCCGGTTCGACAAGAAAGACTTGAACGCGTGGACGGTGGAAGGCCCACGGAACATCGACCGGCATAGCGTCATCAGCCAGGGCCATTACCAGCTGAAGCCCGAGCAAGCCTTGCTCACCAGCCCCTCGCCCAACGTGCCGGCCTTGGCGAAACGTAAAGAACTCAAGGACCGATGATCATCACCACGGCTATCTTCCTGTTGGTGCTCTTCGTGATCACCCTGACCGTGGCGGCCTATTCCACGTATGGCGAGCGCAAAGTGGCGGCTTTCCTGCAGGATCGTATCGGCCCCAACCGTGCTGGTCCCTTCGGGCTGCTGCAGCCGCTGGCCGATGGTGCCAAGATGTTCATGAAGGAGGACTTCATCCCTTCCGTCGCGAACAAGCGCCTCTTCATCCTGGGTCCGGCCATCGCCATGACCACTGCGTTGCTCACCGGGGTGGTGATCCCCTGGGGTGGCGAACTCACCTTGTTCGGCGAGACCTTCAAGCTGCAAGGCACCGATCCGGAGATCGGCATCCTCTATGTGTTCGCCATCGTGAGCATCGGCGTTTACGGCATCATGCTGGGTGGCTGGGCCAGCAACAACAAGTTCGCCTTGCTCGGTGCGGTGCGCGCGGCAAGCCAGATGGTGAGCTACGAGCTCGGCCTCGGGTTGAGCATCGTAGCGCTCGTCATGCTTACGGGCACCCTCAGCATGGGTGGCATCGTGGACTACCAGATCGCGAACGGCTGGAACGTGATCTACCAGCCGCTGGGCTTCATCATCTTCCTGGTCTGCGCCTTTGCGGAAACGAACCGCGCACCCTTCGACATGCCGGAATGCGAAACGGAACTGGTGGGCGGCTACCATACCGAGTTCAGCAGCATGAAGCTGGGCTTCTTCCTCTTCGCGGAATACACCAACATGTTCATCAGCAGCGCGGTGATCGCCACGTTGTACTTCGGGGGTTACCATGTGCCGGGTCTGGACAAGCTGGGCCTCGACCCGAACATCGCCACGCTGATCGGCACGGCCAGCATGTTCGCCAAGACCTTCTTCTTCATCTTCTTCTTCATGTGGGTGCGTTGGTCCACGCCGCGCTTCCGTTTCGACCAGCTGATGAACTTGGGATGGAAAGGTCTGATCCCCTTGGGCATCGCGAACATGTTGATCACCGGAACCGTGTATTACCTCGCTGAATTCTGGAAGGGATGAGCACGATGGCCCCGTTGACCAACCGCTCCCGTGTGGTGAGCGATAAGAAGATGACGCTGATGGAGCGTGTCTACCTGCCAGCGATGGTGGGCGGCCTGCTCATCACCATCAAGCACTTCTTCCGCAAGAAGCCCACGATCAAGTACCCTGAGCAGAAGCGTCCGATCGCAGGTATCTACCGTGGCCAGCATGTGCTGAAACGCGATGAGAAGGGTCGTGAACGCTGCACGGCGTGCGGGCTATGCGCCGTGGCCTGTCCGGCCGAAGCCATCACCATGGTGAGCGCCGAGCGTAAGAAGGGCGAAGAGCACCTGTATCGCGAA
>JAEUTC010000188.1 GCA_016787985.1 Flavobacteriales bacterium
ACGGGGATGTGTTGCGGGCGTTGGCCGCTGGGTTCGGTCACCACGAGTTCGCGTTTGCGGAACTTGTCGCTCACGTCCTGTGTTTTACCGACTACTTTGATCGTACCTGTGATGGTTACTTGTGCCATGTGTTACCCGCCATAGCCTCGGCGGACGAGGGGTTCTAATAGCCCGCGTTCTTGCGGGCCTGCTTATTGGTTAACGTGCGTTGTAGGCCAGAAGGGTCTTCCATGCTTCATCCACCCGTTCCTGCGCGAGCAGGTGCTGGGCGTGCTGGTGGAGAGCGGTGAGCAGCGCGCTGGGCTGATCCTTGTGGGCGATGAAGATATCACTCAGTTCGGTGAGTTTATACTCGTTCACAAGGGTCTCGTCCGGTATGGTCAGGAGTGTGCCGAGCTTTCCCAGATCACTGCCAGTGAGGATCGGGCTGTTCCGAGCCTCTGGAGGAAGGCTATCCACGCCAACACCCAACTGCGTGGTGGGTTGCGCCAGTTCGAAGAGCGCTTCGCCATGGGCGCGTGCGTAGAAATGGCCGCCCATGCGACCAACGAGGTCTATCTTGCGTTGGTCGATCTTGCCTTTGTCGTCGAGCACGGCCTCGTTCACGTGGATCATCACCACCTCGCAGAGCACGAGGTTGCCGGCTCCTCCGCCAGTACCGGTCTCGATCACCTGCTTCACCACACACTCGAACTGCACAGGACTCTCCTTCACCCTGTACGGCCTGACCTTTTCCGATGCGATGGGGGTGAAACCGGCCTTTTCGAATTCGTTCACCCCTTCGGGATACTCCGTACTGGCCAGGGAGGTCTGGTGCACCATGGCATAGGTCACCACGTTGATCACCACCTCGGGCACGGCTTTCACGTTGTGGTAGCTGTGTTTGGTGGTGTTGTCGCGCCCGCGCCGGGCAGGACTGAAGATGAGCAGCGGCGGATTGGCGCCGAACACGTTGAAGAAGCTGAACGGGCTCAGGTTGGGCCTGCCATCAGCGTCGATGGTGCTGGCGAAGGCCACAGGGCGCGGGCCAATGGCGCCGACCAGGTAGCCGTGCAGTTCTGGAACGGACAGCTGGGCCGGATCTAAGCTTTTCATGGCTGCGCGACGGGCAAGGGGAGGGCGAAGGTAATGGCGTGCGAACGACCGCCTCGTGGAGTGGGGTGGAGGGCTATCTTTGGCGCCCTTTCAGCGGGTTCTGCCCGGTGGAATGGACCCACGGACGTGGCGGAATTGGTAGACGCGCCAGACTTAGGATCTGGTACCGCAAGGTGTGGGGGTTCGAGTCCCCCCGTCCGTACGAGGTGAACGGTTCTGCCGTTCGCCCACGCACAGGCTGTCAGGGTTTGTCAGGCCGAAATGGCCGGAACCAAGCGCGGCCTGGCTCTTGTCAGCAGCAGAACCACTTCGTCATCCGTCCACATCCTATGAACATCGAACGCGTAGAGACCGGAAACCTGACCGCGATCCTTAATGTGAAGCTCACCCCGGAGGATTATGCACCCGGCGTGGAAAAGGCACTGAAAGAGCAGCGTAAGAACGCTGTTCTACCCGGCTTCCGACCGGGTCAGGTGCCCATGACACTCATCAAGAAACGTGTGGGCCGCAGCGTGCTGGTGCACGAGGTGGAGCGCCTGATCGACAGCAACCTTCGCGAATACCTTCAGACGAATGCCATTCGGGTGCTAGGACAACCCCTGCCGAAGCCGGACAGCAGTTCCGCCAACAACTGGGATGAACCAGGTGAGCTCACCTTCGCCTATGAACTCGGTTTGGCCCCTTCCATTGAATTCGACCTCAGCGAGAAGCTCGGTGTGGATTACCCCGTGGTGGACGTGAACGATGAACTCGTTCAACGCGAAGTGGCCGATATGCAACGGCGCTTCGGCACGGTGGAAGATGCCGAAGTGAGCGCCGATAAGGACATGGTGCTCGGCGACATGATCGAGCTGAACCCGGACGGCACGATCAAGGAAGGTGGTATCATGAACCGCACCTCCATGAGCCTGGAGTTCATCGAGGATGAGGCGAGCAAGGCCACACTTTCGGGCAAACGCATCGGCGATGAGGTCACCCTCGATCCGCACAAGGTGAGCAAAGGCCATGACGACCTGGCGCGTATGCTGGGCGTGGATCATGAGCGGGTACATAGCGTGGAAGGGAACTTCCTGTTCCGGATCGCAGAGATCAAACGCATGGTGCCCGTAGCCCTGGATCAGGAGCTCTTCGACCGGGTATACGGTAAGGATGCCGTATCCGATGAAGCCGGCTTCCGCGCCAAGGTGAAGGAAGGGCTTGAGAACATGTTCCGCCGCGATAGCGACCGCATCTTCAAGCGCCTGGTGATGAAAAAGCTTCAAGAGAGCACCTCATTCGAACTGCCCGATAGCTTCCTGAAGCGGTGGATACAGGAAACGAGCCAGAACCCGGTGACACCGGAGCAGATCGAGGAGAGCTACAGTGAGTACGCGAACGGCTTGAAGCGCCAGTTGTTGGAGGAGCGGGTCATCGAGAAATACGGTCTCGAAGCGAAGGGCGAAGAGTTGGATGCCTTCGCCAAGCGGTATGTGAGCGACCAGTTCATGCAGTACGGTATGCCAGCCCCCGAGGGTGAGCAATTACAGCAGATGGCCGCGCGCATCCTCGGAGACCGCGAGCAGATCGGCCGTATCCGCAACACCATCGTGGAGCAGAAGCTGAATACCCACTTCAAGGCCCTCTTGAGCCCGAAGGAGAACAAAGTGAGCTTCGACACGTTCGTAACCTTGGCGCGTACGGCGTAACGGTGAAGCGCTCCAACGCCGTCCTTTACCATCCCTGAAGACCTCCGCATGTTCCCGCAAGACGAGTTCACCAAATACGCGGTCAAACACCGTGGCATCAGCAGCAATACGCTGAGCGGTTACACCCGCGCCCTCACCCCGTACATCATCGAGGAGCGGCACCTGAACGTGGCCCAGATGGACGTGTTCAGCCGCCTGATGATGGACCGCATCATCTTCATGGGCACCGCCGTGGATGATCAAGTGGCCAACATCATCCAGGCGCAGCTCCTGTTCTTGGAAAGCGTGGATGCGAAGAAGGACATTCAGATCTACCTCAATAGCCCAGGAGGTGGGGTCTATGCCGGCCTCGGCATCTACGACACCATGCAGTACATCGCACCGGATGTGGCCACCATCTGCACGGGCATGGCCGCCAGTTTCGGCGCTGTGCTGCTGTGCGCAGGGGCGAAAGGAAAACGGAGCGCCTTGAAGCACGCCCGCGTAATGATCCACCAGCCACTGGGTGGCGCGCAAGGCCAGGCGAGCGATATGGAGATCACGTTGAAGGAGGTTTTGAAATTGAAGAAGGAGCTCTACGAGATCATCGCCTACCATACCGGTCAGACCTACGAGAAGATCGACAAGGACAGCGACCGTGATTTCTGGATGACATCCACCGAAGCCAAGGAGTACGGCCTCATCGATGAGGTGCTGGTGAAGTCGCGTTAAACCGATAGCCTACGAACCAACATGTTCCCCAAAGACGAGTTCGACAAGTACGCGGTGAAGCACCGCGGCATCAGCAGCAATACCCTGCACAGCTACACCAAGTCGGCGATCACCTCATCGGTCACCCCCTACATCATCGAAGAGAGGCAGTTGAACGTAGCCCAAATGGACGTGTTCAGCCGCTTGATGATGGACCGGATCATCTTCCTGGGAACGGGGATCAATGATCAGGTGGCCAACATCATCCAGGCGCAGCTGCTGTTCTTGGAAAGCGTGGACGCCAAGAAGGATATCCAGATCTACATGAACTCGCCTGGAGGGAGTGTGTATGCTGGCCTGGGGATCTACGACACCATGCAGTACATCAACCCCGATGTGGCGATGATCTGCACCGGGATGGCGGCGAGCATGGGCGCCGTTCTGTTGTGCGCGGGCACCAAGGGCAAGCGGAGTGCGCTGAAGCACAGCCGTGTGATGATCCACCAGCCGATGGGTGGCACGGAAGGTCAGGCCAGTGATATGGAGATCACCGTACGCGAGATCCAAAAGCTCAAGAAGGAGCTCTACGAGATCATCAGCAACCACAGCGGTCAACCCTTCGAGCGGGTGGAAAAGGACGGTGACCGGGATTATTGGATGATCGCTGACGAGGCCAAGGCCTACGGCATGATCGACGAAGTCCTGGTGCGGAACCCGAAGTGATCGGAGGTCCCTACCGGCCTCGGCTTCGGTAACGCAACCAATTGACGGTCAAGTACGAACAAAGGCCGGGTGGACGACCACCCGGCCTTCGATGTATCTTGCGGGACTTTGCGCATCCCGTTCAGCGGCGCAGCACACCCTTCCATGGATAAGAAAGAGATCAAGTGTTCCTTTTGTGGGCGAGACAAACAGGACACCAATGTGCTGATCGCCGG
>JAEUTC010000255.1 GCA_016787985.1 Flavobacteriales bacterium
GATGGCGATGAGCCCACGACCACCGTCGACGGTGACGGCTGGGGTTTTTTCCGTGGGGGAGAGTTCCAGGAACAGTTCCATGGCAGCGGCGCACGAATGTATGCAGGTTGACCGCAACCTGACGATCGTTTGGACCAAGGCTTGAAGAGTTGTTAGCTTCAACCTGCCGAACACAAGTCACCTTGCCATGGCCCTACGCACCATCTTGGTCCCGTACGACTTCAGTGATTGTGCCACCGATGCGCTGCGTGTTGCCGCGAAACTGGCGCGGCTCACCGGAGCGGTCGTCGATGTGGTGCACCTGTATGAGCAGATGACCGACTTCCACACCGAGAACAAACGCATCCGTGAAGAGATCGAAGCGAAACTCGAGCGCATCCCGGAGCTGCCCTTCCTGCGCGGGGTCGAGCTGAAGAAGTTCATGCTTCGTCAACTCGGTCTCAACGAGATCTTCAAGAATGAACGCCTGCAACAGGCGGACCTGATCGTGATGGGGTCGCATGGAGCCACCGGCCTGCGTGGCATCGTCGGCTCCAACACCCAGCGCATCGTGCGCCAGGCCCCCATGCCGGTCCTGGTGATCAAGCACCGCATCGAGGACTTCGATGTGAAGGACATGGTCTACGCCTCCAACTTCACCGAGCAGGACGTGGAGAAGTTCCATGCCTTCCTGCCCCTCATCGAACTGTTCGACCCCAGGATACACCTGCTCAAGGTGAACACGCCCCGCAACTTCGAACGTAGTGATGACAGCCACCTGGCCATCGATCGGTTCCTGCAACGTTACCTGTTGAAGAAGTACACCGCCACCATCTACAACGACCTCAGCATCGAGGAGGGGATCCTCAATTTCGCCAAGGGCATCGACGCGGACCTGATCTCCATGGCCACCCATGGCCGCACGGGTTTCTTCCACGTGGTCAACGGCAGCCTTACCGAGGACATCGTGAACCACACGAATTTCCCGGTACTGAGCGTGAAGCTGTAAGGCTTTCGGTGGGCTTTGCACTAGGGGGTTGTTGGAATTGGAGGCTGCGCTCGACACGTCGTACGGTCGTGGCTTCTTGTATATTTACCCCAAACGGACCCGTACATGAGATTCCTGTTCAGAACCTTCGATGTGAAACGGAAGGAGATCCTCGAGGTGGAGATCGATCAGCCCACCAAGGTGAAGTTCATGACAGCACGAGATCTGAAGGCTTACCGCATGGGGAAGACCTATTCCTTCCACGGTGGTACGTTCGAGGAGTCACCCATCCGATTCGTGGTGCCTTACGATGGACAGTGGACGGCGGTGGTGGAGAAGGGTACGTTCCGCGACCCCATCGAGGTGCATGCCCGTTGCCACGTGATCCCGCCCAACAGCTTGGTGCGTTCGTCCATTGCGGTGGATGCTCCACCCGAGATCCGGCAGTTCGCCTTGGACCGCATGAGCGCTGAGGATGGTGCCCAGCATGCCTCCGAGATCAGCCTGGCCTCGCGCAGCGAAGGCTGACGAACTGATCGGTCGGTTCGCGCGTTATCCGCATACAAACCATGGCTGCGCATACGGAACGAGAACGGCTGGAGCACCTGCTGCGGGGGCAAGCCGACCTGTTGCAGGAGGTTCACCTGCTCTTGGGCGAAGAACAGAAACACGACGATATCCTACGAGCATCCGTGCTGAGCTCCATGGACGAACGCCCAGTGCATATCGTCGGTGCGGACCCGGACCGCATCTTCCACCGCGATACCATCCGCGATCTCTGTGTGCGTTATCGCCTGCGTTTCCTGCCCGGAGGTCTTTTCAAAGGACCTCTTCCGAATACAGCGATCCACGCGCTACGCGGCTTGGAACGGAAGTCCAACAGCCCGCTCTCCGGCTTCATGTTCATGGCACCCGCAGAGCACTTCCGCCTCTGCGATAGCGAGGTGGATCCTCTGCTCTTCGTACCGCTTGGCGAGGACCGGTTCTACTTGGTGCACAAATGGGGCAACGATCTATCTCCCGTGCGTGCGATAACCAACTGGCCATTCCGCAACGTGGTCACCTTGTCCGCCACCATCCTGGTGTTGGCCATCGTGTTCGCATTGGCCATACCGACCCTGTACCTCACCGCCGAGCCTGGCGCCACCTATTGGGGGTCGCACCGCGTGTTCGCGCTTTTCTGGAGCACCATGGTGTTCGGCAGCTTCACCGTATTCGGGTGGTTCGCCTTCTTCGGCCAGTTCAGCAAAGAGGCTTGGAACAGCCGTTACTTCAATTGATCGCCTCCGCGCACCCGTAACGAAGCGAGTTCGTGGGTCGGCACGCGACAGACACAAGCGCTGCGGAACCACACCTTGAGTTGTTCCCGCTCTTCGGGGAGTAGGCGCTTGAAGGCTTTGCGCATTTCCTTTCGGAAGGTGCGCGCATCCGCCGAGCTGATCTTGTCCAACACTTCCTGGTAGTAGGAGAGGAGGTCGCGTTTCATGGTACAGCGTGGTTGGTCCAAGTGCTACGTACGCCCCACGCGGATGTTTCAGGTGTTCGACGAAGACTGAAAAGACGAAGGCCACCGCAAGGTGGCCTTCGTTCAGTGTCGGTCCAGCGGGTTAGGCGATGTTGATCTCGCGAGTCACCGGTTTGGCGGGTTCGATCTTCGGGATGCTCACGTTCAGTACGCCGTTCACATGCTCGGCGGTGATAGCATCGAAGTTCACCGTTTCTGGGAGTTGGAAACTGCGGCTGAAAGCGGCCGCCTGGAACTCGCGGCGCAGGAAGCGCTCGTTCTCCGAAGCGGTGGTCGAACTCTTCTCACCCTTCACGGTAAGAGTGTTCTTCTCGGCGCTGATCTTCAGCTCCTCCTTCGCGAAGCCTGGTACGCGCAGGCTCACCACGAACTTCTCCGGGGTTTCGGTGATGTTCACTCGCGGTGTGGCGTGGCCCACGTCATCGTGGCCAAGGAAGTGGCTGATATCGCGTCCGAACATCCCGTTCACGAGATCGGTGAAAGGGTGAACGAACGTGGTCTGGGGGCGATACTTGGTGATCATTGTTGCGTGTTGTTTAGCGTGATCACCCGAGGTCAAAGGCAATGCCGCCCAAGAAAAAGCGCCATAATGACATTATTCCGAGGATATTACCGTCAAAATGGCTTATTGGGCAAGGAATAGAAAGTACAGCGTGCCATTTTGCTGAGCCGGTGCGCTTGCCAGGGCATTGAACCGAGCTCGCTTGGCCGAAGCCATGGCGTGCTCCACCATGCACTCATCGGCCCGATCACTGCGGTTCGCATCCAGTTCGGCCTTAACGACCCGACCTTGTTGATCGACCTGCACAGTTATGGCCACGCGTCCCATTTCCTTGCAGAGGTAGCCAGGCACGTCGTCCTCACGCGTCCTTCCTTTCAGATCATGCCACACGGTGGTGGCCCCTTCTACCTTGACCGGTTCAGCAGCACTCTTCATGTACTGCTCCTTGTTCCACTTGCTCGGGTCCAGTTCGGGGATCACGATCTCCTTGCCCTGCTCGCGCCGCTCTTGGGCGAGTCGGTCGAATTCGGCCTGCTCCATGGCTTTCAGGTCGTTCTCCACACGCTCGGCCAAACGGGCCTGAGAGAAGGTGGTGGCCACCTTTTCAGCGGTGATGTTGCTCGTGGCATTGGTCACTTTCATGGCAGCCGCGAGCTCCGGATGTTCGATCCGTTGCATGAGTTCTTCCGCCTGTTCGGGCTGAAGGACATCGACATGGGATACGCTCGTCTGCATCACCTCGGGCTCGGCGCGCAACTCCACCAAGGTGAATACGAAGAGCAACATGGAGTGCAGCGTCAGCGTGATGATGACGCCGAACTTGTGTTCTTCGAACCAGTCCAGGAAGCGCTCCATCACCGCGTTCTTTGGCGATTCGACCGCATGGGAAGGATCTCTTGCATGCTCAGCGAGTCCAAGATACGCGCGGCGCTCCTGGTTGTTGCGTTCGGATCCGCCAGGGGGCCGGCCATCGGTTGTTCCAGCGCCTGCCCGCGCCCTGCACCCAGCCCAAGGGAACCGCTTGGTAGGTGACCAGCCCAACGCCATCGGCGTCCTGCGCTGGTAGTGCCTGCCCTTGCAGGTAGGCGATGGCCGAGGCTGCATCCACAGGCACGTGGGTGAACCGCGAAGGATCCAATTCCGTGGACAAGGCCAGCGCTGGGTGTGGTCGCCAGGTGCCGGCTTTCCGCTCGGCGAGGGGGATCCCTGGTGAGAGTACAGGCAAGGCCATTTGTATGCGCTTCACGGTACCGCTCCAACGAGTATGCACAGCATGGAGCACCTCATCGCGTTCCATCGTGTGCCAGTCGCACTTGTTGCGCAACCAGGTCAATTCGGGCACTTGTTCCACTGGTCTTGGTGCTGCCTCCTCCGGCAGGATGGTGCGTTCCCCATCTTTCCGCACCACGGCCAGGAAGAAACCTTCCCCACGCACACGATGCGGATAACACCGCAGCGCATCCACCCCTTCACGGTGTGAGCGCACCACGCCCCATGCAGCATCAATGGGAATGGACAAGCACGTTCCTGCCAGGGCCACAAGGCGCGCCACCTGCGCTTCGTTCTCGGATACTTCCCATGTGCAGGTGCTGTAGATGAGGTAGCCACCCGGTCGCACGCTGCGCCAGGCGTGGTCCAAGGCATCGCGCTGCATGCTGCAACACTGGGCCACCAGTTCCGTGGACCATTGCGCACGCGCGAAGGGATCCTTGCGGAACATGCCTTCGCCGGAGCACGGCGCATCCACCACGACCAGGTCGAAGAATTCGGGCAGCCCCTGCAACTTCTCCGGTGCGGCTCCGGTGATCACGGTATTCCCGATGCCCCACTTCCACAGGTTCTCCACGAGCACCTGCTGGCGCCTCCGATCGATCTCATTGCTCACGA
>JAEUTC010000036.1 GCA_016787985.1 Flavobacteriales bacterium
TCGGGCTGCTCGGCTCCGTGCTGTTGGGGTCGTAGAACTGCGAAGCGAAACAGCGCAGTGCCGCTTCCTTCCCTGCCCAATGGGGTGTAACGTCGATGATCAGGTCCGGATCGATCCAATGGTCCTGCACCGCATGGAAGACGGAGGTCGGCCGCCACGCTTCCTGTTGCCCACCATCGAGCGTGGTTCTGATGCGCCGCAGCCCACTGAGGAAGCACGCTTCGGCCACCAAAGCACCACCGCGCCCATGATCCGGATGGCGGTCGCGCACGGCGTTGGTCAAAACCACCTTCGGGCGATGCGCGCGCACCGCTTGCACCACCTTCAGCAAACTCCCTTCATCGGCGCGGAAGAATCCATCGGCCAGGCCAAGTTGGTAGCGGAATTCAGCACCGAGCACCGCCATCGCAGCGTCGGCTTCGCGCTTACGGATCTCCGGGGTTCCACGCGTGCCGAGTTCACCGGCGGTCAACTCCACCAGGCCCACGGAATGCCCGAGCGCGCGATGATGCAGCACCGTACCGGCCATGGCGATCTCCACATCATCGGGATGTGCCGTGATGCACAGGATGTCCACCACCGCGCTCATTTCCCTTCCACCCAAGCGATCACACGTTCATCCAAGGGGCTCACGCCGGATTCCATCGACATGCTCAACACACCATCGGGGTTGATCAAGTACTTGTGGAAGTTCCACTTCACCTCGGTGTCCATCACCCCGTTCTGGCTCTTGTTCGCCAGCCAGTGGTACACGGCATGTTGGTCCTTGCCCTTGGTGCTCACCTTGGCCATCATGGGGAAGGTGACGCCGTAGTTCTTCTGGCAGAAGGTGGCGATCTCCGCTTCGGTACCCGGCTCCTGGCCACCGAAGTCGTTGCTGGGGAAGCCCACGATCACCAAGCCCTGGTCCTTATACTTCTCGTACAGCTCCTGCAACTGTGCGTACTGCGGGGTGTAGCCGCATTCGCTGGCGGTGTTCACCACGATCAGGCGTTTGCCGCGGAACTGGTCCATCTTCACCAGTTGTCCATTGATGTCGGTGGCACTGAGGTCGTAGAAGGACATGGCGGGTTTTGGTGCTTGTGCCTGGTCACCGACCGGTACCGAGACCGGACCTACTTGAACGCGATTGAAGCAGGCGGTGCCGAGAACAGTCAGGGCGATGAGGGGAAGGAGGTTACGCATGGTGCTGGAACAGCGCGAAGTTCCGGAATGTTCTGGTGGGGCCGACATGGAGCTTGGACCAGCTGTCGTTGATCCTTCACCGCAGAGGCGCAGAGGGCGCGGAGAGCGCTGCGTACGTACGACGCTTCGGGTTGTCATTCAAAGCCTTGAAGGCTCTGGGAACGCCCGCATTGGCTCACCATCCATCCCCTAGTCCAGGACCACTGTCACCTTTTGCCGACCTCTCCCGTACAAGCGCACATGCGCGCACTATGCCCTTCCCTTGTTCTCTCGATCACCCTGGTCGGTTCGGTCATGGCCCAAGATGCCGTGGTGATCTCCGACATCGCCCAGCTGGTGCGAAAACCCGACCTGGCGCAGGACCCGGCCGTACGCTCGGGGATGCAGGCCGCCGGCGTGGCCGAAGAGCGCGCACAGCAAGTGCTTACGCTCGGCAAAGCCGACAACCTGCCCACCGGACTCAGCACCGACAGCGCCCTCGCCGCCAACGCCGCAGCCGTGCGCAACTACAACGCCCACAAGGTGTGTACCTACGCCGACGAGGCCGGCCCTAAAGTGCTGGTGCAGGTGCTGGCCGCTGAGAACTACCACATGCCCGAAGACCTGCGCAGCCGCCAGGACATCTACCTGGTGCTTCCAGAGGCAGCAGTGGAAACCGCCATCACGGATGCCCAGCGCCCCAAACCGAGCAAAGGCCCCAGCTGGCGCCGCATGCGCGAAGCCCGCATCACTGCGCCCGACGGCGTGTATGCCACCTACGACCTGGCTGGCGACAGCACGGTGCTGGCCAAGCTGATGGAGAGCGGCATGAGCCAGGCCGAAATCGATGCCGTCATCTTCCGCAGCCACGAACGCAACTGGCCCGAGGGCATCGACGGCTTCGAGCGCCGCTACCCGCGCCTAAAGGACTTCAAACGCTACAAGGCCTACCAAGCCGCCACCTGGGACGACAAAGTGCTGCTGGTGATCCCCGTGGAGCAGAACAAACGCCAGCCCATCGCCCTGCGCCCGCACCTGGACATCTACATGGTCTACGCCAAGAGCGCGGTGGAGGTGAAGGCGAAGAAGTGAGGATGACGAACAGACTCTACCCTGGGCACACTAAATACGTATAGCAAATACCCATTTACCACATTCAGCCTTCACGAAGACGAAGTGCTAAAGCGAAATATCCCGCAGCAGTGGGAAACAGATTATAAATCGGATATAAATGAAAGCGGATTAAATAGCATTTCAAATATAGTTGAATGTGCAGAAATAATACGAGCTGTTCATTCTATAACGATCCGACTATAGCCAACAACACCATTGACCTGGGTCAAGCGCAATAGATACAGTCCAGCAGAAACTTCCAACCCATTCAAACTCAATGCATGACTTTCGGAACCCCACACTTGGACTACACGACCCCAAACATCGATTAGTTCTATAAGTGTGTTGGGGGCGATTCTCCCAGTAGTAGTTAACGTACCGGTTCTGAAGACTGGATTTGGGGAAAAGATATAATCCGACACCGAGTAAGAAGTAGTAGCAGTACTCAACACTTGGAATAATTCAGAAAAGCTAGTACAACCCACTGAATTCGTCACAGAGACAGAATAGTCACCGTTGCTAGACGGTGAAAAAGTTCGACTAACGGCGCCAAAGATTGGCATACCGTTCATAAACCATTGATAATCATCACCTGTAACGGATTCTAATGTCAGCCAATCGTTGGTTGTTATCGTCGGCACCCAGTTTGAGCAATCTACGAGTGTAGTGCGCGTGGTGTTGGTAACAATTGGCGCGTTAAAATCAAAAGTGATGCTCGCAGTGTTGTCGACCGCAGTCAAATGCGGCGCACCCGATATCAGGCCAACACGAAGCCTAATATATCCCTGGCTACCTATTGGGTCAGATGAACTATCAGGGAGTAGAATATCACCGAACTTCACCCATAGGTGATGATCATCACTCAGTCTCATCTCGTCGGGTGGATGTGAGTATCCAAGAATCATGACATCATCGATATTCACGTACTCCGGTAATACATCCTCAATGTAGATGTCATAAGCTGGTGCAGTGCCCGTATTCTGAAAGCGAACGACATATTCCAGTGATGTTGTTTCTATTGGCACAGCACCGCTTATGCCATACCCGACCGGGAAAACCTGCTTGTCATTGGGGTCGAAGGAGCACTGGTTCGTCTGTTCAAGTGAATCGAGGAAAATGCCCCCCATATTCCCAATTCCATCAAGACTTTGGACCACCAAGTGCGAAAGTAGTGGCATCTCCTCCAAAGGCCTTACTACCTGAATGGCAACGCCGTAGATTCCAAAGTATCCCAAGCTATCAAAACTCCACCTCATTGAATTGCCATTTACTACATCAGGGGCAGGGTTGAAAGCCAAAGGCTCATATGACTCATCCAAGACTACGTCCATTATTCCTGACTCCACTCTAGTACCTGTGTTCCTTGCCGACACCCAGACCGTTCCAGGCGCGCCGCACGGGCCCGTTGTCGTAAACGTCATTGATGGCTCAATTGAAGTGACTTCTACGATCGGTCGGACACCTAGAAGATTACCGGAACTGATAGGTTCGGCATCCACTAATTCGATGTCAACTGGATCAGCGGAACTGGGGCTCACCCAATACGGAGAAGTTACCGCTGCGTTGACCGAAAAGCCCCCTGCATCTACCGGAACATCAAAGGCGCCCTCACTGTCGGAGAAGACAATTCCTGGATAGGGCAACACTTGAACCGGGAAATTGGGCAACGCTGACTCTTCGGAATCAAAGACATCGTTCTCATTCAAGTCGGCATACACTTGTCCCTGTATCCTATACGGCGTGTCGAATAGATTCTTTCTATAGCAAAGCACATCTCGGCGAGTTAACTCCACCAGTTCTGAAAGTCCATCTCCATTCAGATCAATCAAGGATTGCATGGGCCAATCATTGAAAAGGGGATATCCGAAATCTTGCGAGAGCACGTACTCACCGTCGGCTCCACCCAAGTGCACAACAGCTCCTATAAGATCCACAGTTCCATCACCATCGACATCTTCCGCGTGCCTTATCCTGTTGCCGGATTCAACAACCTGAGCTTGAGCGAAAACTCCGCTCCCATTATTCAAGTAAACTTGGTTGGAACTGAGAATATCGATGTCGCTATCGCCGTCGAAGTCCGAGAATATTGTTCGACTGCCCGTCGATTGATTTAGCAACAAAGTCGGAGTCATGAATGTAACAGACCCAGTATTAATATGCTTTCTGTATCCATCATAATTTACTATCGTACAAATATCATTCAAGCCATCTCCATTCAGATCAAGTATCCTTACCGGACCAGAAAGGGTCGTCAGGATGCTTCCTTGATAGATTAATTGAGGTGTCGCGTAACTACCTGTGCCAGAATTGAGAAGGAGATAAATCCCAGGTTGATCATACCGTAGTACAATTATGTCCGTCGCGTCATCACCATCCATATCCCCGCAAGCAAAATCGCTTATGACGATCGAACCAATATCAATAGTATCCGGTTGAGAATAGACCCCGCTAGAGACGCGTTGCATAAGAATTAATCCGGCATCGGACGACATCAATACATCATTCCGGTTGTCTCCATTGGAATCGAATATCTCAAATTTATCCATGTTCAATTCTTGATTAGTGATCGTAAGTGGCTCGCCAAAGCTATAATTATCCTGTGAAATCCACTGAAGTCCAAATGAATTCAGAAGTATTAAGTCGGTAGAACCATCATCGTTAACATCGTCTCCTGCAATTTGACCTGTTCTAGGAGCAATGGATCTATTCAACAAGTGGTCAGATATGATGCTACCGTCCTCATACTCTGACCAGCCAATCATATACGAACTGAACCTAAATAGGTCAGTATCAGCATCATTATCAAGGTCAGCTAGCATCGGCACTCCACAGAATCCATCATCCTGACAAATGTTCTGACGGAATGACCCATCCTTGAATCGATACACCCCGCCTGTGGCATTGAAAAGTAGTTCATTCTCACCATTATCATCTAGATCAGAAAATGTCAGATTCGAAGCATTCGAAATTAGACCGAAAGATTGATACTCAAATGGTATAAATTCACCCGTAGAAGTCGTCCGCAGAACAGCAATGCTGCCCGTGATACCAGAAACTGCAATATCAGTCGTTCCGTTGTCATCGATATCACCCATCGCCATGTACATCGGTGCCGCTCCGAGCATTGTAATGGCTGCACTTTGCTGCATAAATATGCCTCCCTGACCATCGCCACGCCAATGGTGAACCATTCGTGCACCACCGCTGACTTGAACTGCTGCGATCACGTCATTAATTCCATCTGCATCTAAATCAACAATTTGAGCTGCTTCAAGGGTGGCCTGTGAGGCAACTTCTGAGACTGACCAGCCCCCATTACTAAAGGCTAACCATTTGAACCCTGAGCCCATATGGTACATTAGCAACTCGACTGGACCTCCAGTTATCAACTGTCCTCTGGCTAACCTCGCGATATCATCGCTTGCGGCGATATTCACGTACGGGTCAAAAAGTCCGCTTCCTGTGCCCTTTGACCACGACAATTGATATCCCAAGCCATCGACGAAACGAATGACCATTAAATCGACAAGTCCATCACCGTCGAAATCATCTGCCACGAAATCCTCGGTGCTCGTGCCTATTCCTTCATGGATAACTTGAGCTCCACTGAACATCCCATCTCCAAGATTTCTCCTCCAATTGATGCTCCATCCTCGGGAGAGAATATCAGTAAGACCATCATTATCAACGTCTACCAAAAGACAGCGCAGGTGGTCAATATCCTCCTCATCCTCTAACTTCTGTTGTAGCCCAAATTGGGAGAACAATGCCTGATGCATAAGCAACAAGAACATCCATAGAGCCATTCTCTTCATCGCCTGAGGCATTGGTTGACAACACTGGGTGCTGAAAGATAGCGCTTTCGGGTTTAGCCAGTCCGCTGCTGCTTCCGTACCTGCTCGCGATTCTAAACAACGAGACTTCGAAGGGCTGGATGCCACGATGGAGGATGATCCTTCAATCAGCACGCAAGCCTGCGGCCCGGTAGTCCAAGTGTGCCCTCGCGAGTTTTTCGCTCTCTCAATCTATCTTCATCCCGCATGAGTGAGCCCCGCATCACCCAGGTCCTGCCGGAACTTGTCCGCGAGGGGGTCATCAGCGCTGAGCAGGCCGAGCGCATCCGTGCGCGCTACGCGGGCGATGCGGAGCGCAGCGGCAACCGCATGCTGTTGGTCTTCGCCATCCTGGGCAGCTTGTTGGTGGGGCTGGGCATCATCCTCATCATCGCCCACAACTGGGATGATCTTTCGCGCAGCGTGCGCACGGCCATCGCCTTCGTGCCGGTGTTGCTGGGCCAAGGGCTGGTGGTGTACGGCCTCTGGAAGAAGCCGGGCGTCTTGGCCTGGCGCGAAGGCAGCGCGGTGGTGCTGGCCTGTTCGGTGTGTGCGTGTGTCTCGCTGATCGCCCAGATCCACCACATCGGCGGCGACCTGCAAGGCTACCTATTCACTTGCTCCTTGCTCATCCTCCCCTTGCTCTACGTACCCGGCTCGTTCAGCGTGGCCTTGGGTTACCTGGCCTTGATCACTTGGTACGCGTGGTTGGTACGCTTCGAGAGTTTCGGGGGCGGTGTGCGACCATGGTACTTCATTGGCTTGCTGGTGGCGGCGCTCCCCTACTACCTCCGCCAGAGCCAGGAGAACGGCACCGGCGCGTCCTTCTGGTGGCTCAGCCTCTTCATGGCGTTGAGCGTTGGGGTAGGCAGCCAATACTTCTACGTCGACTGGGAGCAGCCGCATGTGCTTGGCTTGATGGCACTAGCAGGCGCCTTCACCCTGGTGCCGTGGCTGCATCATGGAAAGGAGCTGCATACCTGGCCGTGGGTGCTGGTCGGTGGCGCCACCCTGCTGATCACCTTCTTCGTGTTCAGCTTCCGGCCCGTGTGGGAAAACCTCGACCACAGCGACCGCACGGATTGGCCCTTGATCGCCGCGTATATGGCCGCAGGCAGCATCGCCTACGGCTGGTCGCTGCGGGTGCGTAAACCGTTCGAGCGCTGGCCTTATCCAGAAGGCTGGTGGCTCTTCGTCCTCTGTTTCGGCACCGGCCTCTACTCCCCCGCCCTGGCCGCCATTCTGGTGAACATCGCACTCTTGGTGCTCGGCGTCTTTACGGTGAAGCACGGTATCGAAGCGAACTCCTTGAAGCGCATGAACCTCGGCTTGACGATCCTGAGCGTCACCATCTTGATGCGTTTCTTCGACAGCGACCTCAGCTTCGTGGTACGCGGTCTGGTGTTCATCGCCATCGGCTGCGGTTTCTTGTACATGAACATGCGCCTGGTGCGCCAACGCAACGACCAACGCCATGCCGCGTAAGATGCTCCTCTTCCTGCTCGTGGCGCTGGCCCAGCTGGCGGTGCCCGCGTGGATGCTCATCGGCCATGAACGTGTGCGCTCCGAAGGTGAGGTGTTCAAGTTCCGCACCGCGCCAGTGGATCCGCGCGATCCCTTCCGCGGCGAATACGTGAGCCTGTCGTTCGAGGCGGAAACCGGCCACTGGCCCTTGCCCCATGAAGATGACGCTTCGGGCGCCCGGATCCACGCCTATGCCGTATTGGCCAAGGACGACGACGACTTCGCCACCATCACCGCGCTGGTGCCCGAACGACCGACCACAGGAGCCTACATCCCGGTGGAATTCATGACCTGGGAGACCGACACCATCTTCAACATCCGTCTACCCTTCGACCGGTACTACTTGGAAGAAGGCGATGGACCGAAGACCGAAGCACTGCTGGCGACCCAGTGGAATGACGGTGTACCCACGCAACCCTTGCCCGCCTACGCCGTGGTGCGCGTACTCGATGGAGAGACCGTGATCACCGACCTGATCGTGGACGACAAGTCCATCCACGAATGGCTGAAGGAGGAACCACGGACCTCACCCGAACCTACTTCGGCACCAAGCGGATCGTGAACTCGCGCGCACTTTCACCGGGCGTGATCAGCAGTTTTTCGCTGTACGCTTCGTAGCCGTTCTCGGCCACACGCAACTCCAACGCACCGGTCGTCACCACGAACAGGGCGTAGCTGCCTTCGCTGTTGGTCTGGTTCACGGCTTGGCGGTGGCCGTGCTCATCGTACCACTCCACCAGGGCTTCCAGCACGGGTTGTTCGGTGGTGGCGTTCACCACAGCGCCATGCACCTGCACCTTCAAAGTATCCTGCGCCACGGTGATCTGCGCGGTGCCGAGGACACCGAACAGGAGCAGGGCACGCATCAACGGTCGAGCCATCGTCGGTCGCTGTCTTGGGAAAGTGAAGGTAAGCCGCCTTCCTTCTTCAAGGTGGCCAGCACCGCACCGATGGAGGCCAACACGGGCGCGAACATCACGCCGAGCAGGGGCAACTTCATCACCAGGCTGAAGAGCGCGCCGTTCGCCAACACCGCGCCGATGCGGTCGTTCACCGCCTTCACACTTTCGCCTATTCGCATGCGGCGCCGTTCGAAGACATAGTCGAACATACTGAAACCGTAGAAGTAGGCGGAAACAGTGAAGAGCAATACGAAGGAGACCGGCGCCAGCACTGGCACGAAGAGCGTGAGGAACCAGATGCCCACGGTGATGGCCAATTCCATGATGCCGTTGCGCAGGGCGATGAGGGCACCGCGTAGCGCGTCCTTCATCAACTGCCCCCAGCTGAAGGGGAAGCTGCGCCCGGTGATGATCTCTTCGGTGCGTTCGCTCGCATAGGCCAGCAGCGGCGAGAGCAGGATGAGCACGATGTACTTGTTGGCCACGAAGAGCAGGTAGGCCACGGCGAGTTTCAGGAGGATGGCCACGATCACTTCGCGTGCGCCGTTGAAGAAGGCCTTCACATCGCTCCACCAGTCCTGGGCGCCTTCCTGCACGGGCACCTCCAGCTGCAAGGCCACCCAATCGCTCAGCCGATCCACGGGACCTTGCAGCACGGCCACCAGTCCGATGGCGAGCAGCACCCACAGCAGCACGGGCACCAGGAATAGCCAGCCCATGCGGTTGCTCATGGCGAAACCGAACGCACGGAAGAAACCGGAAAGGCCGAGGCCGAAGTCGCGGGTGAAGGACATGGTCGGGTGCAGTAGTATCGATCACAAAGATGTGGGTGTGCTGGGTTCGTAGGTCTGAGTTGTCAGTTCGCAGTGGTCGGGAATGCCTAGCGGGGGATGGAGAGATCGAAGTGGTCCGTTCACAGTGGTCAGGAATGCCTGGCACGCGATGGCTGGCGGAGGTCATGTGTTTCCCAAACCAAGAAGATGCCCCCAAGGAGCCAACGAACTACGAACTGACAACTACCAACCCTGCAAGGAGCCTTCGAACTGACAACTACCACCCTAGCAAGGAGCCAACGAACTACGGTCTGCGAACGGACAACTGCCCCCCCTCCTACCTTTGGCCTCCCATGGAATTGGATACCCTCACCGCCATCTCCCCTGTCGACGGTCGGTACCGCGACCGGACCCGCGCGCTGGCGCACTGGTTCAGCGAACAGGCCTTGATGCGCTACCGCCTGCAGGTGGAACTGGCCTACTTCCGGTTCCTGTGCGAGATACCGCTGCCCGAACTGAAAGGCACGCCGGTGGACAAGCTGGGTCCCGTGGAACGTAGGATCGCCGAACTGAGCACGAGCGATGCGCAGCGCATCAAAGCGATCGAGAAGGTCACGAACCACGATGTGAAAGCCATCGAGTACTTCCTGAAAGAGCGGCTGGAGGAAGCGGGCCTCGGCGAACAGCGCGAGTTCGTGCATTTCGCCCTCACGAGCCAGGACATCAACAACACGGCGCTGCCGCTGCTGATCAAGGATTTCCTGTACCAGGCCTATCTGCCGGCGATCACGGCCGTGCGCGACCGCCTGCATGGTCTGGCGTTGGATTGGGCGCGTGTGCCCATGCTGGCACGCACACACGGGCAACCGGCCTCGCCCACCTCCCTCGGCAAGGAGTTCCAGGTCTTCGTGGAGCGGCTGGATGGGCAGATGAAACTGCTGCGCGAAGTGCCCTTCACCGGCAAGTTCGGCGGCGCCACGGGGAACTTCAATGCGCACCACGTGGCCTATCCCGAATACGATTGGGTGCAGCTCGCCGACCGTTTCGTGCTAGAGAAGCTGGGTCTGGTACGCCAGCGGTTCACCACGCAGATCGATCACTACGACAACCTGGCCGCGTTGTTCGATGCCTTGCGCCGCATCAACACCATCCTGGTGGACCTGTGCCGCGACCTTTGGCAATACATCAGCATGGATTACTTCCGCCAGAAGATCAAGGCGGGCGAGATCGGCAGCAGCGCCATGCCGCACAAGGTGAACCCGATCGATTTCGAGAATGCTGAGGGCAACCTGGGCCTGGCCAACGCGGTGTTCAGCTACCTCAGCGAGAAACTGCCCATCAGCCGCCTACAACGCGACCTCACCGACAGCACGGTGACGCGCAACATCGGCGTGCCCATGGCCCACACCATGATCGCGTTGGACGCGGTCCAGAAAGGTCTCGGTAAGCTTCTGTTGAACGAAGCGGCCTTGGAGCGCGACCTCGACGCGCAGTGGCCCGTGGTGGCCGAGGGCATCCAGACCATCCTTCGCCGCGCCGGTTATCCGCAGCCCTACGAGAAGCTCAAAGAACTGACGCGTGGCAAGGAAAAGATCACGCAACAGGACATCGCCGCGTTCATCGACACGTTGGAGGTGAGCGAGGCCATCCGGAACCAGTTGAAGGCGCTCACCCCGCGCAACTACACCGGGATAGACCTGTTGGGGCGTTAGGATGATGGCGTTCCAGCGCCGGTCAGTATCTTTTCCGGCGAACGCAGCACCATGCTCCTCACCATCACCGATCTGTGGCAACAGGCCAGTGGCTTGGAGAAGGCCTATTGGGTCTTCGCCGTGCCGTCCACGTTGATCTTCCTGTTCATCATGGTCACCACCTTCACTGGTGGCGACAGTATGGATGCCGACCCCTCGGATCTGGACAGCGATGCGCTCGATGGTGTGGCGTCCCAATACTTCACGTTCAAGAATCTTGTCGGTTTCTTCCTGCTCTTCTCGTGGACAGGCATCGCGTGCTTGCATGGCGGCGTGGGCATGGGAACCACGCTTGCACTATCGCTCGTCGCAGGTGTCTCGATGCTGCTGGCCATGGCCTGGATGTTCAAAGCCATGAGCAAGATGACCGAGAGCGGCACCCTACGCATGGAGAATGCACTTGGCCGCACGGCGAACGTGTACATGCGCATCCCGGGCAACCGCAGTGGCATGGGCAAGGTGCAACTCACCGTTCAGGGTTCCTTGCGTGAACTCGACGCGCTCACCGATGGTCCCGTTGACCTGCCGACCGGCACGATCGTGCGTGTGGACGAGATCATCGACGGGCATATCCTGCGCGTTAACCGAACAGAAAACTGACCATTTCGCATCATCATGGCCAACCTTGAAGGCATCAACATCGCATTGATCGTCGTCGCCGCGGCGATACTCTTCCTCTTCGTCCTTTTCTTCTCCCTGCTGAAGCGCTACAAGCGGTGCCCCAGCGACCGGATCCTGGTGGTGTACGGCAAAGTGGGAGGCAACGCAGATGGTGCTTTCAGCGCGCGGTGCATCCATGGTGGCGCGGCCTTCGTGTGGCCCATCTTCCAGGACTTCGCGTTCCTCGACCTCACGCCGATCAGCATCGAAGTGAACCTCACGAACGCGCTGTCACGGCAGAACATCCGGGTGGACGTGCCCTCGCGGTTCACCGTGGGCATCACCACCGAACCTGCGCTGATGAACAATGCGGCGGAGCGCCTATTGGGTCAGAACAAGCAACAGGTCCACGACCTCGCGAAGGACATCATCTTCGGCCAGCTTCGTTTGGTGGTGGCCACGATGGACATCGAGGAGATCAACAGCAACCGCGACAAGTTCCTGGCGAACGTGGCCAGCAATGTGGAGGCTGAATTGAAGAAGATCGGTTTGAAGCTCATCAACGTGAACGTGACCGACATCAAGGATGAATCGGGCTACATCGAAGCGTTGGGCAAGGAAGCGGCGGCGAAAGCCATCAACGATGCACGCCGGAGCGTGAGCGAGAAGAACCGCGACGGTTCCATCGGCGAGGCCATCGCGCAGCAGGATGAACGCACACAGGTGAGCGCGGCCGTGGCTCAAGCGCGCATCGGCGAGGCGAGCGCCAACCGCGAGGAACGGATCAAAGTAGCCGAAGCCGATGCACTCGCCAAGGTGGGTGAGGCCGATGCCATGCAATTGCAGCGGGTGCGCACCAGTGAAGCGGACGCACGCGCCGTGGAGGGCGAGAACAAAGCGAAGATCGACATCGCCCAGAGCGAAGCCGAACGTCGCGAAGCGCAAGCGGAGGCGAATCGGCGCGCCATCGCTGCGGAGAAGGTGAAGGAAGCACGCGCCTTGGAAGAAGCCTACGAAGCGCAGCGCATCGCCGAGACCGCACGTGCCGATCGCGACAAAGCCATGCAGTTCGCCAACGTGGTGATCCCTGCGCAGATCGACAAGCAAAAGGTGGAGATCGCCGCTGAGGCTGAAGCAGAGCGGGTGCGGCGCCATGCCAAAGGTGATGCCGACGCCATCCTGCTGAAGATGGAAGCAGAAGCCAAGGGTAATTTCGAGATCCTCTCAAAACAGGCCGAAGGTTTCAAGCTGATGGTGCAGGCCGCCGGCAACGACCCCCAGAGTGCCGTGATGTTGCTGATCGCGGAGAAACTGCCGGAACTGGTGCGGTTGCAGAGCGAAGCCATCCAGAACATCAAGATCGACAAGGTCACCGTATGGGATGGTGCTGGCGGCGGCGGCGATGGCAAGACGAGTACCGCGAACTTCATCAGCGGTCTTTACCAAAGCGTGCCTCCCCTACAGGACATGTTCAAGCTGGCCGGTATGCAATTGCCGGAATACCTCAAGGGCAAGGATCTTACCGGTGCAGAGGAGAAGCCCGCATCGTAGGTCCTGTTGCAACCTATGGCGAGTGGCGGAAGAAGTCAGGGGCGTTCGCGGCTACTGAAGCTAGCGTTCTTCATTGCCCTACCCCTACTTGCGCTCGGTGCGGTCGCACTCTGGTGGTGCGATCATCACATCAAAGCGGAGACCGCGGAGTTGGTGTACGACCAAGTCGAAGCCATCCCGTTCAATCGTGTAGGCGTGGTATTGGGTACGTCGGAAAAAGGGCGCGGTGGTGGGCCGAACCTGTACTTCACCCACCGCATGAAAGCCGCGGCCGAACTCTACCACGCGGGCAAGGTGGAGCACTTGCTCCTCAGCGGCGATAATGGTCGTAAGGGCTACAACGAACCAGCCGACATGCGTCGCGCCTTGATCCAGGCGGGTGTGGACAGTACGGACATCACCTTGGACTATGCCGGATTCCGGACCTTCGATTCCATGGTGCGGGCGCGGGAAGTCTTCGGGCAGGACCGCTTCACCGTGATCAGCCAACGCTTCCACAACGAGCGCGCCATCTACATCGCAGCGCAGGCCGGGCTACAGGCCATCGGCTTCAATGCCCAGGATGTCACTGGCCGTTCGGGTTGGCGGACCGCGTTGCGCGAAAAAGCCGCCCGGGTGAAGGTGTTCGTTGACATGGCCCTCGGCATCGACCCGAAGTTCCTGGGTGACCCGGTGGAACTGGGAACGCAACCACCGCCGGAACCGGAACGGTGAGGACCTTCTCCAGTGGAAGCACACTGGGGAACCACGACCTCATGATCGTGGAGTTCGATCGCCCATCCCGCGAGGGGATGGATCGATGTGGTCAACGGCCTGTTCGTCAATACCCGTATCGAACGCGCCATGGAGGGAAGTTTCGTGGAGCGGAACCAGTGGATCGTCGAAAACGAGACGTTTCGGATACTCCAGCGGTGCGAATGTTGTTGTTGGAATGCGGGCCACTGGAGGCCTCTTTCAATAACGACACGGAAAAATGAACTGGATCTATCGGTTGGATCTGACGAAACTGCTCTACGGGAACATCATCGTAGCCATCATGCTGGCCGGTGCGCTCCTATCGAACGAATTCCTGATCGAACATCGCGTGGCCGAGCAGCAATACGCCGATTCGTCTGAAGTGCCGTGCAATCGGGTGGCACTGGTCCTAGGGACCTTGCCGGTCGCACGGGATGGGAGCCCGAACCCCTTCTTCCGTGACCGTATGTTGGCCGCAGCGGACCTGTACTGCTCCGGCAAGGTGCAGCAATTATTGCTCAGTGGAGCGCAGAACAGTTGGGGCTACAACGAACCGCACGAGATGCGGCAAGCGTTGTTGGCTTTGGGCGTACCCGCGGAAGCCATGATCCTGGACCGTGAGGGCATTAACACCTACACCTCCATCACCCGGACCAAGGAGGTCTTCGGGTTCGAGCGCTTCACGATCGTGAGCCAGGCCTACCACAACGTCCGGGCCTTGTTCATCGCCGAAGAACTTGGAGCGAAGGCTATTGGTTTCAACGCGAAGGACCTCCCTCCCATTCGGGCAAAACGCTCATGGCTGCGCGAACGCGGATCACGCGTGAAGATGTGGTTGGACCTGCTCGGTTGATCGCGTGATCAGATCCCGAACTCCACTTGGAACATGGCCGTCCAAGCATTGCCGGAAGCATCCAGGGCCATATCACCTCGGAGCCAGCGATAACCCGCGTAGGTCTGCAGCTTGATCCGATGCCCATTGAGGTACCTGGTCACACCCAACAGGCACTCTTCAGTGACATTGGAAAGAAAGGCTGTGTTGCTGGCGGGTTTGATCGACGTATAGCGTCCCGCGACCTCGAACTTGCTTCGGAAGAATTTGCTCAGCTGTAGGTTCAACCCTTGACCTGTGGGCACGAAACGGACCGCCCCTTCCGCATTGGTGGTGATCGGATCATCACATTGGCGGTCGAAGAACTCGCTGGACAGCGCCCATCCTTGATACTTCAGCACCAGGTCCGCGATGGCGGTCGTGAACGTCCGGCTCGCGTACAGTTCGTTCCCGAGCTGGCCACCGGTGCGGTAAGCCCGATCATTGAAATGGTACGTGGCTCCGAAGGACAGCTTGGGACGCGGCTCGAACTCCAGATCACCTTCGGAATAGTCGCCCTTGTTGGTGAACTTTCCAAAAGGCAGCCATTCCAAACGACCTGTGTAACCCATGCCGGAATTGCCCGGTGAAGCACCCCGACCATCGCCGGTCGACAATGCGCCTTTCAGCTGGATCTCTTGCGTCGAGATGGGGATGGTCCAATAGCCGAATACGCCATAGTCCCGATCAAGCGTGAACGTGCCGTTGGCGATGGAGCGATCGGGGAACTGCTGGTTCCCGCTGGAGATGACCCGTTGGCGGTTGCCCGGAAGTTTCGATTGGCCAACGCCGATATAGACCCTGTCATTAAAATGATAGTACACCATGGCATCGCGCACAGGCTGCGCTACCGTGCCCCCGCCATCCAAGTCCAGATCGGCGCGGGAGAAATTCAGCTGGATGTAGTACTGCAACCGCCGTTGAAGCACGAATCCATCCAATCGCAGTCGCAGTCGGCGCACTCGGGCGTCGATCGTCCGTGCGCTCAGGTCCTCCCCGCTCACGGTGGTGAAGCCGAGGCGATTCTGCATGCGGAAGCGCAGGTTCAATAGGAAGAGCGAGTCCTTGCTGATGGAGATGCCGTCCTTCACCTCGATCAACGCCCGTTCATCCAGTTCATTCTGTGCTTGGATGCAGGTTGATACACCGAACACCGCCAAGAACAACAGGGTTAACCGTGTGGTCATCTTGGCACAAAGAATGCGACCTTTTCCGGAACTCCGCAACGCATCATATCTTATAGACTGGAGCGCTGGTAAACGACCATGTCATTCGGCGGTATGGATGCCAGACCAAGACCGCGCATCATGGTGATGAGCTGCCCCCTGTGCTGCGTACCGTGGTTGATACAGTGAAGCACCATCTGCCATCGCACCTGTTCATGACGGTTGCCGCGGAGATCGTGGTAGGCTGCGGTCGATAAGAGCCATTCCTCGTTCGCATTGCTCAGGAGGTCCTCGAGCCGGGTGGAGTACGTCACAAGGGTGGAGATGGCCCGGTCCTCTTCCGCCGGCCATGGCACTGGGGCAATGCCCTCAAGCCGGTGCATCCAGGCGTTCTCAGCGTCGCGGATGTGCAGAAGCGTATCGCGCAAGGTGGGGAAACTGCTCGCCACAGACCGGTCCAGCACCGCTTCCGGCTCGGTCTGCAAGCGTTCCACGAACCGGGTGTTGGCCCAGCGGTTGTACCCGGCGAGTTGATCGATCAGGGGTTTGATGGACATGGGAGGTGGATAACCTTGTTAAAAATAGGTTGAGCAGGTTCATCGATCCCCGATCGCGATCCGTCGAACTTCGCAGGAACGTAGAGAGACCATGATCGCAACGCTGTTCGGCAAGAAGAAGATCTCGGAGGAGAAGTTGGCCAACGTGTTCGTGAACGCCGTGCTGGAACTGACCGAGCAGGGGTTCCCGGCCGTAGCGGCGGAGATCAACGAATCGCCCGAGTTCCAAGCACCACCCAACTTACCGGAAACGGATGACCAGGCCTTCGCGCTGATCGTCCTGGCCGCGAACCTGATGGAAGCCCAGCGCATCCTCGGCCCCGGGGTGGACAAGCGCGTAGCCTCGCTGGCCCTGTCGAAATTCGCGCAGGCCACGGGGATCTCCGTGCCCGACCTCGAGCGCGAAGTGCGCACCCTGCAAAGCCAGATGGAGCGCCTGAACTTCCCGAGCAAGAACACGGTGTACGCCATGGGCAAGGTGCTCTTCCACCGGTACGACCTGTTCTGTTTCCAGGACAGTTACTTCCGCGAGATGAAGGCGCCGAACCCGATCATCCTGAAACGCCTCAACGGCCTGATGGGCTACTTCATCTGGAACTGGCGCGAAGTGAACGAGCAGTACCGCATCGTCTGACCTCCCGTCGGACCTTCGACGATGAAAGCGCCCCGTAAGGCGCTTTCTCATTTCTAGGCGATCTTCAATTGCTCCACGGCCATGCCGACGATCTCCTCGCCGATGGCCAAGGCGGCCGTCGCTGCCGGTGATGGAGCATTGAGCACGTGGATGTGCCTTCCACGCGTTTCGATCCGGAAGTCGTCCACCATGTTGCCATCGGTGCCGAGGAGCATGGCGCGCACGCCAGCGCGGCCCGGCTTCAGATCGTCCATGGTGAGCGAGGGGATCAAGCGCTGCAGCGTACGCAGGAAAAGGCGCTTGCTGAAAGCCCGGCGGTACTCGTTGATGCCGTAGCTCATGTTGTTGAAGAACAGCTTCCACGTGCCCCCGTAGGAAAGCGCGTCCATGGTGTCCTTCAGGTCGAAGTCCGTCTTGCCGTACCCTTCGCGCTTGAAAGTGAACACGGCGTTCGGCCCGCACTCGATGCTGCCATCGGTCATGCGCGTGAAATGCACGCCCAAGAATGGAAAACGCGGATCCGGTACGGGATAGATCAAGTGCTTCACCTTGTGCTTGCCCTGATCAGTGAGGTCGTAGTAGTCGCCGCGGAAGCCCACGATCTGCTCCTTCACCTGGGCGCCGTCCTTGCGCGCTAGGCGATCGCTCTGTAGCCCACCGCAGAAGACCACGTAGCGGGCGGTGTATGTGCCTTTGGAGGTGCGCACCACGGTGTGCTGGCCTGTTTGGTCCGCTCCCAGGAACTCCTCGCCCAAGCTCACCCGGCTGTTGGGCTGGCGGCTGGTGGCGATGCTGGCCATCTTCTCGGTAGCGCCACGGAAATCGATGATCCCCGTGCAACCCACACGCACCCCGGCGATACCCTCGCAGAAGGGCTCGATCTCGCGGATCTGCTCCGGCGTGACCCGTTCCATGCCTTCGATGCCGTTCGCGATGCCGGTGTTGTAGATCTTCTCCAAGCGCGGCAACTCGTCCTTATCGGTGGCCACGATGAGCTTGCCGCATACATCATGTTTAACTCCGTGCTCTTTGGCGAAGGCCACCAATTCGCGGCGACCGGTGACACAGTTGCGGGCTTTATAGCTCCCGGGCTTGTAGTAGATGCCGCTGTGGATGACACCACTGTTGTGGCCGGTCTGGTGATCGGCAAGCGCCTTCTCCTTTTCGAGCAGGAGGATGCGCAGGTCGGGGAAGCGCGCCTGCATCTTGTACAAGGTGGCCGCACCCACGATGCCACCGCCCACGATCACCACATCCCAGTTCGCTTGTTCGCTCATCGCAACCGTTTACGGCCGCGAAGGTACTGGGCAGGGTCCTATCAGCCGGCCGCCAAGTAGGCGTGGCTCGTCATTCCTCGGCCTGCACCACGGGCACTTCCCGGGAGGGCACCATGAAGAGCAGGATCAAGCCCACGACGAAGAAGCTACCGATGATCACCACGGTATTGCGCAGGTCGCCGGTGAGTTGGTACACCAGGCCGTAAGCGAAGGTGCCCAGCACGGTGCTGAGGTAGTAGCTCACATCGTAGAACGAGAAGTATGAAGCGTGGTCGATGGTCTCCGGCAAGAACTTGGAATAGGTGCTGCGCGAAAGGGCTTGACTGCCACCCATCACCAACCCTACACCGCTGGCGAGCAGGTAGAACTCGGTGGCCCAGTGGATCGTGTACGCACCCACGCACAATAAGATCCACGCCGAAGCCCCGATCATGAGCGCGCCGATGTTGCCGAAGCGCTTGCTGAGCCAGACGAAGAGGAAAGCGCCGACCACGGCCACCAGCTGGATCAGCAGGATGCTCAAGATCAGGCTGGCATCACCGATGGGCACCACGGCACCGGAGGCATCCACCTCCTTGATCTCCTCCTTGGCGTACGTCACCGCGAGGTACATGACCGTCTGGATACCCATGTTAAGCACGAAGAAGGCCATGAGGTAGCTGTTCAGGCGTTTGGTGCTTTGGAGTTCCTTCCAGGTCTTGCGCAGTTCGCGGTAACCATTGGCGATGATGTTGCCTTCCGGTCGGCGGCCGTATTGATCATCCGGCAGTACGCGGAACGCCAATTGGGCGAAGCCTGCCCACCACAATCCTACCGTGACGAAAGCGATCCGTGCCGGTACGTCGGTGATGGTGTGGCCGAAAAGTGTCATCTCGTTGGCAAGCCCGAAGAGCTCGGGGTTCATCACCATGGCCAGGTTGAGGACGAGAAGGAGCACGCTACCGAGATACCCCATGGTGTAACCACGTGCGCTGATCCGATCATGGTCCTTCCTTTCGGCGATCTCGGGCAGGAAGGCATCGTAGAAGACCAAGCTGCCGCTGAAGCCGGCACAGGCCAGCATCACCAGCACCAAGCCAGTCCACAGGTTGTCCAGGCTGAAGAAGAAGAGCCCGGCACAACTGGCAGCACCGATATAGCAGAAGATCTTCAGGAACGCCTTCTTCTGACCCGTGCTATCCGCGATGCCACTGAGGATCGGCGAGATCAGCGCGATCAGCAGGAAGCCGGCTGAAAGCGCGTAGGAATAGAGCGATGCGGAAGGCAGACCATACCGGGCCAGCACCTGATCATCACCGCCACGATGGGTCACCGAAGCGTAGAAGATCGGAAAGACCGCACTGGTGATGGTGAGCGAATAGACCGAGTTGGCCCAATCGTACATCGTCCACCCGCGGATGATCCGCTTGTCGCCAATGACAGCGGATGGCGCAGGAACTTGTTGGTGGGATGCCATTTGGCCCGGACGAAGGTGCTATCGAACCTCGGCGCGTTCCACCTATTTCATCACCTCCACTTCCACGCGCCGGTTCTTGCTCATTCCGATATCGGTGCCGCTGGTATCCACAGGTTCATCTCCTGACTTCGCTTCCACAGTGATGCGTGCGGCGTCTATGCCTGCCTCCACCAGTGCGTCCTTCACCGCTTCGGCACGCTCCTTCGACAGTGTCAGGAGGTCCGGACGCACGCGGGTGCGTTCCACCTCTGTCGCATCCATGTGCCCGATCAGCTTCACCTTCACAGTGGCATCCTCTTTCAAACTGCCCACCATGTCATTCAGCCAATTCTCCATGCTGGTGTCGAAGCTGCGCTGGAACCGTTTGAAGTAGAACACCTGCTGATCCACTTTTTCCGCGGGCTTCAGGTTGGGGTTGATGGCCCCCTTGCGGCTGAAGATGAATTCGCTTTCGGCCTTGTCCAACTGCTCGCACGTGCATTGGCCGCGATCCTTGATGGGATACAGCTCCACGTTGTCCACGTAGTAGTAGGCGCTGAACACCTGCGGGCGGCTCTCACCGCGTGGTCGCTTGGTCTTGGCGTTCGGTGTCTTCTCGTTGGCGGCGAAGTTTCCGATCACCAGGTATTGCTCGAATCCGTCAGCCTGGTAAACGCCGCATACCCCCTGCCAGCTGAACATGTCGTCGTAGATCTTCGTGCGTAGGTTGGGCACCTTCACCTCGAAGGTCAGATTGCTTTCATCGTCCTTTTCGATCTTCTGTTTGCCGATGTAGGCACCCAGCTCACCGGTGGCGTACTTGCTCAGGTCTCCGAGGCTCACGTAGTACCGCACGCAGTAGAGCGAGTCCTTCTTCATCTGCTTGGTGAGCTTCGCTTGCAGGTACGAGCGCGGCTCCTTGTTCTGATAGCTCCACCACCGCAGGCCGGCGTAGTTGGAGCCGCTCAACGCTGTCTGCTCACCACCCAGGTTCTTGGGCGAGGATACGTTGGACTCCACAGGCGCACTTTCGCTGAACAGGTCGGCGGCCCGTTTCGTCGGACTTCCCCAGCCGGTGGCGTAGAGGATGCCTCCGGCGCGTTTCAACTTCTTGCCTTCCACGGTCTCGAAATCGCCATTGGGCACCCAGTTCCGGTCGTGATCGAACTTGTCTTGGGCTTGCATGGAGGTCGCCGCCAGCACAGTGAGGGACAGTATGAACGTACGCATGGTGTTGAAGATGGCTTTTCGGCCGGGGGGCAATTTAACGCACTGGCGGCCAAGCTACCCGATCAGACCAAGACCATGCCAGGAAAAGGGAAGAGCGGGAATGACCCCGCTCTCCATGGACTTCCAACCGTCGTCCTTCTTAGAACATGTAGGCGGCGCGCAAACCGAGGTATGAGCTGCTGCTACCGGAGGTGGTCACGACCTGGTACCGAAGCCCGAGATCGATGTTCTCCCCAACGATGTAGCCGATACCAGGAGCGAAACTGAAGTTCGTTTCGGAGAACTTCTGCTCGGGCGTGGTCACAGCGAATCCGAACACCGAGGTGGTGGTCGCCGGTATCTTGTAAGAAATGTGGTGGATACCGAGGAGTGCAGCGAGGTAAACACCTTCTTGATCACCGGTGAGGTAGTATTTGCCGCCGACTTGGACAGGGATCATACCCCAGTTACCACCTTCGATGGTGACGAGGCCAGCGTTGATGTCCTTGCCTGGAAAAAGGAGGTAGCCCGCCTGAGCGATGACCGCCACTTGGTCCATCACCGGCATTTCGTAGCCCACCGTAGCACCAAAACCGAACGATGTCGCATCGCTCAAGTCACCAACGGGTACGGCGAGTTCGACACCAAGGGAAGGTCGGCCGTCTTGTGCGGCCAGTGTGCAGACCGCGATGAGGGCGGCGCTGGCGAGAAGTGTGCGTTTCATGTCTTGTTTAGGATATGGGTGTTGATCAAGAGCGCTGTTGTGCGCGGATGATGTTCAATGCACCACCCGCCTTGAACCATTCGATCTGCTGGGCATTGTAGGTGTGGTTCACCTGGATGGTGTCCTTCGATCCATCCTTGTGGTTCAGCACCAGCGTGAGGGGCTTGGC
>JAEUTC010000062.1 GCA_016787985.1 Flavobacteriales bacterium
GACATCAACCCCGAAAGTCCGAATATCGCGTCGAGCATCGCGATGTGAACGACCTCAGTCGATCATGTAACCCGCCGCCCGCAAGTGCTCCCAGTACTCCGGATAGCTCTTGTCCACCACACCGGGATCCTTGATGATGACCCCCTCCAGTAGCAGCGCGAGCGGTGCGATGGATAGCGCCATGCGGTGATCGATGTTGGGATCGAAGGGCAAGGGCGCCTTGTTGCTGATGCTACCCCCTTGGATGAAGGTGCCGCCCCGATGACCTGCGGTGCACCCCAAGGTCCGCAACACCTCCCCCACCGCTTGCAAGCGATCGGTCTCCTTCACCACCAGGTTATCCAAGCCGGTCAAGGCTGCTTTGGCGCCCCGACCAGCCAAGGTGAAGGCCAGGGGCTGGAACAGGTCCGGCACGTGACGCATGTTCAAGGGCGCCTCGGGCCAAGGTTCGGCTTCGGGCCGGTGCTTCAATGTGATGCCTTCCTCGGTTTCCGTGGTCTCCACCCATGGCGCCCACAAGTGGATGGCCTCGCGGTCACCTTGCAGGGTGCCTTTCTCAAGGCCACGCAACAACACGGTGGCCCCGGGATCCAAAGCCACCTGCTCGAACCAGAACGCGGCGCTGCTCCAGTCCTGCGGCACCTGGTAGGTAGCGCGTGTATAGCTGCCCGGCGGCACCACCACGCCATCCATCGTCAAGCTGGGGCGGACGCCAAAGTGGTCCAGCATCTTCAAGGTCATGCTCACGAAGGGTTCGCTCAAGCGCGTACCAGTCCACTTGAGTTCGAGACCGTTCACCAGCATCGGCGCGATCAACACCAAGGCGCTGAGGTATTGGCTGCTGATGGGCGAGTCGAAATGCACATGACCGCCTTTCAGCTTGCGGCCCCGGACCCGGTAGCCTTCTGGCACTTGCTCGATATCGGCACCGAGCGTGCGCAGGGCCACCACCAGATCATCATGCGGACGTTGCAGCAACCGCGGGATTCCGGTGAGCACGAATTCCTCACCGGCTTGCACACTGGCCCATGCCAGTAGGAAGCGGAAGGTGGTGCCACCCGCGCCGCAATCCATGGTGTGGGGGCGATCACGCAGTAGCTCGTACATCACCCGCGTGTCGTCGCCATCGCTGAGGTCGGACACCAAGGAAAGATCACCAAGCAGCGAGGCGATGATGAGGGCGCGATTGCTCACGCTTTTGGAGCGGGGCAGATCCACGGTGGCGTGGAGCGGACTAGACGGCCTGCGAATATTGAGCGCGGACATGGCACGAAGGTGCGACAGGCTGGACGTTGCCAACGATGTATCCGCGCCAGCCTGTGAACAAGAGGCCATGGAATACACCGTTCCACCGGCAAGCGTGACCTATACGAAGGAAGACCAGAACACCGAACTTCGCGGACCGGACCCGCGCCCATGGACCTGAAACGCCGCCTACAGCTCTACCTCGTCGGACTCATCATCGGCGGCATCGCTGCGTATTTCTTCTACGGCGAGCGGCTTACCAATAGCGCGTGGACACCGCAGGAGAAGATCAAGCAACGGCTGCGCAGCACCTTGATCAAGGCTTCACCCGAAGCTGAAGTTGAATTGCAGGCACGCGCGCTCGACCTCGGGCAGGTGCGGGCGTCGTTGGACAAAGCCACCATCGACCTGAAGAGCACCAAGCGTACCGACGACAGCCTTTACTATGCCGTGGATACGGAATTGAAGGATCGCAGTGTGCGATTGATCGTCGTGGGCCTGCGCGATTTCGACCGCGACAGCACGGCTACACTTTGGCGTATCGAAGCACGCTGACCGCTACAGGGCAAAACCCTGCGGCAAGGCCTGGTAGTCCTGCTTCACCTCGTCATCTCCGAGCACCGCAAAGGTGAACAACCCCAAGGCTAAGCCTAACGGGATGCTGAGGCAATTGAAGGCCGCGATCACTTGGGTGGCCGTACGGTTGCGGCGGCGCGAGATCCAATAGCCGCTCGCGATGTTGAGCAGACCCCAGAACTCCACCACGATGAAGATCACCCAGCCGAAGGTCTGGAACAAAGCGCCGATGAAGCCGGGAGCCGGATCACCGCTCTCCTGCGCGATGAAGTCGCTACTGAGGAAGAGACCTAGTCCGATGAACACCAAGGCGACGAACCCGCCCATACAAACGAACGCACCGTAGATGTAGTGCAAAAAGCTGAGGGTGGAGATGTGCCGTTTCATCGCGTTAGGTGGTTGACAACACAACATTACGGCACCCCAAGCGCGAACGGGATCCGATCCGGAAGAGCGGTACTTGGAATGGACGAGTGGTGATCTACCGCCCCTCCTTCGCCCGCCTCTTTTGTTCCGCCTGGATCAGGCCAAGCTCCCGGCCTGTTTGCCCACGGGCGCTGGTGTTCTCGTTAGCGCGGCGAATGAGGTAGGGCAGCACTTCGCGCACCGGTCCGTAGGGCACGTACTTGGCCACGTTGTAGCCCCCGGCGGCCATGTTGAAGCTGATGTTGTCGCTCATGCCGAGCAGCTGCGCGAACCACACGCGCTTATCGTCGTGCGGCAGCCCGCGCTCGTTCATCAGGCGTGCCATGAGCAAAGTGCTCTGCTCGTTGTGGGTGCCCACGCACACTGCGAAGCGTTCGAGGTGCTCCGCGCAGTAACGCAGGGCATCGTCGTAGTCGCGGTCCACGGCGACTTTGTTGGCGTGGATGGGATCGCGGTAGCCCTTTTCTTCGGCCCGTGCCCGCTCCTTCTCCATGTAGGCTCCGCGCACGAGCTTCACACCGATGTGGTAGTTGCCCACGACGGCTTTGGCGTGGCTGGCTTTCAGGAAGGCCAAGCGATCGTGGCGGTAGAGCTGGATGGTGTTGAACACGATGGCCTTCTCGCGGTTGAAACGCGCCATCATGGTATCGGCCATGTCGTCGATGGCCGGTTGCATCCAACTCTCTTCCGCATCGATGAGCACGGGAATGCCCGCCTTCGCGGCAGCGCCACAGATGCGTTCCATGCGGCCGAGCACCAAGGTCCATTCGCGGCGGTCTTCCTCCGTCAAGGTCTTGCCATCGCTCACATCGGTGAGCAGCTGCACGGGCGAGATGCCGCTGGGCTTGAACACGCAGAACGGAATATCCGTGCGCTCCTGAGCGGCGGCGATGGTGCGCAGGATCTCTGCGGTGGTGTGGTCCAGCGCTTCGTCGTCCTCCTGCCCTTCCACGCTATGATCCAGGATGGTGCCCACGCCGCTTTTCCCTAAACGTGCGGCGGTCTTCAGGCTTTCTTCGATGGTCTCGCCGCCGCAGAACTGCTTGAAAATGGTGGCCTTGATGAGGCCTTTCACCGGCAGGTGCGCGGCCAGGGCGAAGCGACTGAGGCTGCTGCCGACCTTGGTGAGCGTGGGGTTGCCGATGATGCGGAAGAGCCACTGCGCCTGCCAGAGGTCGCGGTCGCTCATGGGGGCGAAAGCGGTACGGGTGTCGCCCAGGTCGGGCAGGGAAATGCGCGCGGGGGCGGAGGTGGGTTGCACGGGAAGGGCGATCCTTCGTTCCTTTGGTATGCGGCGAAGGCCGTCAAAAGTAGCAATGGCTGCAGCGCCCCTGGAGGTGACGGAGATCAGTGCAGGGCGGCACCCGGTGGTGCTGGGCCGCGATGCGCTGCGCGCGCTGGACCGCAAATTGGGTCTTGAAGACTACAGCGCGGCCTTCATCCTGGGCGACGAGAACACCTTGCGGCATTGCCTTCCGGAGCTGTTGGCGCAAGTGCCCCGGCTGCGCGAAGCCCGCACCCTGCTGGTGCCGCCGGGCGAACGCTCGAAGGACCTGGCCGTGAGCACCGACATCTGGCGCCACCTGGCCGAGGAGGCCGCCGACCGCCATGCGCTTTTGGTGTGCTTGGGTGGCGGCGTGGTCACCGACCTGGGTGGATTCGTGGCCGGCACCTACAAGCGCGGCATCCGATGCATACACGTGCCCACCTCGTTGATGGGCATGGTGGATGCGGCGATCGGCGGCAAGACCGGCGTGGACCTCGCAGGCCTGAAGAACATGGTGGGCGTGTTCCACGATCCGGTGGCCGTGTATGTACACCTCCCCTTCCTGAAAAGCCTCGGCAAACGCGAGCTGCTGAACGGGCTGGCGGAGATGATCAAGCACGGCTTGGTGCGCGACGCCCAGCTCTGGACGGACATCAGCAGTGCCACCTTGCACGACATCGATGCGCTCACGCCGCTGGTGGAACGCTCGGCCATGGTGAAGGCTGAAGTGGTGAAGGCCGACCCACGGGAAGAAGGGCTGCGCAAAGTGCTCAACTTCGGGCATACCATCGGCCACGGCATCGAAGCGCATTCATGGGAAAGCCCTCAACGCATGCTGTTGCATGGCGAAGCGGTGGCCATCGGCATGGTGTGCGAGGCCTGGCTCAGCTGGCGCATGGACCTATTGACCCGCGAGGATTACGACCGCATCACGGAACAACTGCTGGCGCTCTACAAACCTTACCAGTTCGACAGCGCGGACAACCACCGCTTGATCGAGCTGATGCGTAACGACAAGAAGAACAGCGCCGGGCAATTCCGGTTCACCTTGCTCACGGGCATCGGCCAAGCGAAGGTGGATGTGCACGTGACCGCCGCCCAGGTGCAGGAGGCCTTGGAGCACTACCGCTTGTTGGTGCGGTGAGTGAGCTCATTGCGAATTGCTGATCCCTAATTGGTCCACTTAGGGATCAGCAATTAGTCAATTCGCAATGACGGAGGATGGAAAGAGCCTTCCGATCAGAAAGCAGCCAGCAGGATATCGAGGTCCTTGTAGGGTAGCTTGAAAGCTTCTCCGAGGATGGGGCTGGTGAGCGAGCCGTTGTAGAGGTACACACCGTGGCGCAGACCCAGGTCCGTTTTGATCAGGTCCTCGAAGCCGCCCACTTCACCCATACTGCCGAAGAGCGGACCGAAGATGTTGCTGAGCGCCGTGCTGGCCGTGCGCGGCACGCGACTGGCGATGTTGGGCACGCAATAGTGCACCACACCGTAGCGCTTGTACACGGGGTCAGTGTGCGTGGTCACCTCGCTCGTTTCGAAACAGCCGCCGCGGTCGATGCTCACGTCCACGATCACGCTGCCGTTCTTCATCTCCTTCACCATCTCCTCGGTCACCACCATGGGTGTGCGGCCGCGTTCGGGGCGCAGGGCACCGATGGCCACATCCGCGTTTCGTAAGGCCTTGCGCAGTTCCGCTGGCTGGATCACGTTGGTCCACAAGCGCTGGCTGAGGTCGCCCTGCAGGCGGCGCAGGCGGTAGATGCTCTTGTCGAAGACCTTCACGCTGGCGCCTAGACCGAGTGCGGCGCGCGTGGCGAACTCGCCCACGGTACCGGCACCGATGATCACCACTTCACTGGGCTCCACGCCGCTGATGCCACCAAGCATAAGGCCCTGACCGCCTTTGTCGGCACTGAGGTATTCGCTGGCCACCTGGATGGAGGTGTTACCGGCGATCTCGCCCATGGCACGGATGATGGGATAGATCCCTTCGCGGTCCTTAATGAAGTCCCAGGCCACGGCCGTCATGCGCTTCTCCATCATGCGCTTGAGGGTGTCCTTCGGCTGCACGGTGAGTTGCAGTGCGGAAACGAGGATCTGCTTGTGGCGCAGCATCTCGATCTCGCCGTGGGTGGGTGGCGCCACTTTCAGGATCAGGTCGGCCTTGAAGACCTGCTCAGGGCTGTCCACCACCATGGCCCCGGCCTCGCTGTAATCGCTGTCCTGGAACTGAGCGGGTGTGCCAGCGCCGCGTTCGATCACCACCTCATGACCGCGCCCCACGAGCACCGCGACCGCTGATGGCGTCAGAGGAACGCGGTGTTCTTGGAAAGTGATCTCCTTGGGGATCCCGATGAACAAGCTCTTCTTTCGGCGGCCCACCTCCATCAACTGTTCCTGGGGTGCCATGGCCACTTCGCGGGCCAGTTGTTTCAGCAGTTCGCTCGATGGGCTCATGGGAAGGCCGGCAGGCGGCAACGGAGCGGAAAGATACGAAGCGGGGGGAGAGTAGGTGGAAGTAGTTCGGTAGTGCCTAGTTCGTTGTCAGCTGCCGAAAGCGCGCGTTGCGGACCTATTCGCTAGAAGCCACATTCCTTTTCAGTTCGATCGTGCGCACGCCATTCGCGGCCACGGTGATGCGCACCTGCAGGGCATCCGGCGGCAGATGGGCCTCCGCCAGCTCGGGCCATTCGATGAAGCAGTAGTGACCGCTATCCAGGTACTCGTCGAAACCGATGCCGTCGAGCTCTTCCTCGGCCTTCAGGCGGTACAGGTCGAAGTGGTAGAGGGGATCGCCGCTACCGGTGCGATACTCGTTGACGATAGCGAAGCTGGGGCTGCTGGTCTGGTCGGCCACCCCGAGCACGACACACAGCGCTTTGATCAACGTGGTCTTCCCCGCGCCCAGATCACCCGTGAAGGCGAAGACGCGCGCTTCCGCATGACTTTGCAGGATGAAGCGAGCGACCTCTTCGGCGTCGGAGGGTCTGCGCAGGGTGATGGAGGCGAGCATGGATCCGAATACGTCCGCAGATTACGCAGATTTCGCAGATGCCTCAAATGCGCGCTGGGGTCGAACGTGCTTTAGGAATGGCACAGGAGCCATACAAGGAGGTATTCGATCTGTGTGATCTGCGGACAATCCTCACCTCGGCTTCAGCACCGCCCAAGGCACCAACATCTCTTCCAGCGAGATACCACCGTGCTGGAACGTGTGCCGGTAGTAGGTCACGAAGTGGTTGTAGTTGTTGGGGTACACGAAGAAGCGGTCGCTCTTGGCGAAGATGTACACGGTGCTCACGTTGGCGCGCGGCAGGAAGGCCTGTGCGGGATCCTTCACCACCAGCACATCGCGGTTCTCGTAGGTGAGGTTGCGGCCGTGCTTGTAGCGTAGGTTGGTGTTGGTGTTGCGGTCGCCCACCACCTTGCTGGGTTCGCCCACGCGGATGGTGCCGTGGTCCGTGGTGATCACGAGGCGACCACCGCGCTCGGCGATGCCTTTGAGGATGTCGAAGAGCGGGCTGTGCTCGAACCAGCTCTTGGTGAGGCTGCGGTAGGCGGCATCGTCATCGGCGAGCTCGCGGATCACCTCCATCTCGGTGCGGGCATGGCTCAGCATGTCTACGAAGTTGTAGACGATCACGTTGAGCGGATTGCCCATGAGGTTGTCCAGGCTGTCGGCGAGTTTCTTGCCCGCGTTCAGGTTGAGGATCTTGTGGTAGCTGAACTTCACGTCCTTGCCCAAACGCTTCAGCTGCCCGGCGATGAACTCGTCCTCGTTGGCGTTCTTGCTGCCTTCCTCGTCCTCGCTGATCCACTTGCCGGGGAAGCGCTTCTCGATCTCGCTGGGCATCATGCCGGCGAAGAGGGCGTTGCGCGCGTATTGGGTGGCGGTGGGCAGGATGCTGTAGAAGAGCCCCTCCTCCTCCACCCGGTAGAATTGGCTGATCAGCGGCTCCAGGATGCGCCATTGATCCAAGCGCAGGTTGTCGATGAGCACCATGAACACGGGCGGGCCATCGGCTTTGATCAGCGGGGCCACCTTGGCCTTGAACAGCTGGTGCGATTGCAGCGGAAGGTCGCTGCCCTTGCCGTTCACCCAATCGATGTAATTGTCGGCCACGAAGCGGCTGAAGAGCTCGTTGGCCTCGTTCCACTGCGAGCGCAGGATCTCCGACATGCCTTGGTCGTTGCTCTGGCCCAGCTCCAACTCCCAGCGCACGAGTTCGGCATAGAGCTCTTTCCACGTCTCCGTGGTGTGGCGGTCGCCCAGGCGCATGCCGAGTTGCCGGAACTGCTGCTGGTAATCGCTGGTGGTCTTCTCGCTCACCAGGCGTTTGCCTTCGAGGTTCTTCTTCAGCGAGAGCAGGATCTGGTTCGGGTTCACCGGCTTGATCAGGTAATCGCTGATCTTGCCACCGATGGCGCCTTCCATGATGCTCTCCTCCTCGCTCTTGGTGATCATCACGATGGGCACGGCGGGGCGGTCCAATTTGATGCGCGAGAGCGTCTCGAGCCCGCTGAGTCCGGGCATGTTCTCATCCAGGAAGATGATGTCGTACTCCTTCTCCTTCGCCTTCTCCACGGCATCGAGGCCGTTGTTCACGGTATCCACGGAATAGCCTTTCTGTTGCAGGAAGAGCACGTGGGGGCGCAGCAGATCGATCTCGTCGTCGGCCCAGAGGATGTTCGCGGTCATGGAAGCTATGTTGACGCCGGTAGGCGCAAGCGGTTCGGTTCGTGTGAATGCCATACAGGGTCAACGCCGGGTGGGTTGTGGTATTGCCCTGTACTTTCGGGGCGTGAAGGTACTGGGTAGGAGGTGTGAAGTGTGAAGTGTGAAGTGGGAGGTGTGAAGTGGGAGGTGTGAAGTGGGAGGTGTGAAGTGTGAAGTACTGTGACGTGAGTGCCATGAAGATCCTGAACGACCCCATCTACGGTTTCATCAGTGTGCCGCATCCGGTGGTGCAGCGGTTGATGGACCATCCGTGGTTCCAGCGGCTGCGCTACATCAAGCAGCTGGGCCTCGGGCACCTCGTCTATCCCGGAGCCCTGCACACACGCTTCCACCACGCCCTGGGCGCCATGCACCTGATGGGCGAAGCCATCGCCACCTTGCGCGGCAAAGGGCACGAGATCACCGAAGAGGAGGCGCTCGGTGCGCGCATCGCGATCCTGCTGCACGACGTGGGCCACGGGCCTTTCAGCCATGCCTTGGAGCATAGCCTGGTGGAAGGCATCAACCACGAGGACGTGAGCGCCCTGGTGATGGATGCGTTGAACATCGAATTCGGCGGTGCACTGGACCTCGGCATCCGCATATTCCGCGACCAATACCCCAAACGCTACCTGCACCAGCTGGTGAGCGGGCAGCTGGATGTGGACCGCATCGACTACCTCAACCGCGACAGCTTCTACACCGGCGTGAGCGAAGGGGTGATCGGCGGCGAGCGCATCATCAAGATGTTGCAGGTGGTGGACGACCCGGATGGCTCGGGTGTTCACAGCAAATTGGTGGTGGAGGAGAAAGCCATCTATAGCATCGAGAAATTCCTCGTGGCACGGCGGCTGATGTACTGGCAGGTGTATCTGCACAAGACGGTGGTGGCCTGTGAGATGATGCTGGTGGAGACCCTGCGCCGCGCGAAAATGCTGGCCATGCAGGGCACTGGCGTGTTCGCTTCCCCTGCGCTGTTGCGGTTCCTGACGACCCGCCACGACCGCGCATCGTTCCGCGACCCGGCCATCCTGGGCGACTTCCTAAAGCTCGACGACCACGACGTGATGGGTGCGGTGAAGGTCTGGTGCGACCATCCGGACAAGGTGCTGGCACAGCTGGCCACGGACCTCGTACACCGCCGCAACCTGCGCATCAAACTGCAGAACATCCCGTGGGACGATACCCGCATCGCTGAATTGCGCGAGAAGGTGGCCGCACACCTGGGCATCTCAGTGGCCGATGCCGCCCATTTCGTCATCACCGGCAACATCGTGAACAACGCCTACGACCCGGCCAAGGACCGCATCGAACTGTTGTACAAGGATGGCAGCACGCGCGACATCGCCGAAGCCAGCGACAACCTCGGCATACAAGCCTTGGCGCGCCCGGTGACCAAGTGGTACTTGGCGTGGCCGCGGTGGTTGGCAGTTTGAAGTTATCGTTGAGACCAATGAAAAAGCGCACCGCACAGGCCACGCTGAAGTCCATGCCTGAGGAATTCCAGTTGGATGAGCTGTTGGAGCGTTTGGTCTTCATTGAACAGGTGGAGAAGGGTCTAGCCGAACTTGACAAGGGCAAAGGGATCCCACAGGAAAAACTCCTAGCCTCATTCAAACGGAAATGGCGGAAGTGATCCGGTCGCCCAGCGCGAAACGCGACCTGCTCTCCGTTGCAGTACAGACCCCAGCAGAAGCCGAGAAGTTAATGTCAGCCCGAAGCCAGCGACAACCTTGGCATCCAAGCCTTGGCGCGCCCGGTGACCAAGTGTTACTTGGCGTGGCCGCGGTGGTTGGCGGTGTGAGGCGCGTACGCCACACCCGCGGTCAACAACTCCCCAAGAGCCAGTACACGATCAGGAATACGATAACAGTTCCGAAACAGCCGCCGCCCCATTTATAGGCAGCAGCACCGGCCAAAAGGCCGCGAAGGGGGTTGTTCATGGTGGGTCTTGGTTGAAGTGCGTACACCCGGTGGAAGCAAGGGACGTACCGTTACTGGCGTCTACAACGACAAGGTAGGCACACGGTCATCCCCGAGCGGATCCCCCCGCCTACATTTGCAGGCACAGCAACCACACATGCCCAAGATCCTCAAAGGCCTTCTAATCGGAGGCGCCCTGCTCGCCGTGATCGGCTACTTCGGCTTCGGCTACATGAAGTCGCAGACCAAGAAAGCCAGCCCGGAGGTGGTGAACACCTTCACCGTAGGCGACGCCACCATCGCGGTGGACTACAGCCGTCCGAGCAAGAAAGGCCGTGTGATCTTCGGCGAACTGGTGCCCTTCGGCAAAGTGTGGCGCACCGGCGCCAACGAAGCCACCACCTTCGAAGTGGACAAGGCCATCCGCGTGGGTGGACTGCCGTTGCCCGCAGGGAAGTACACGCTGTGGACCATCCCCCAGGCCAACTCGTGGACGGTGATCTTCAACAGCAAGATGTACTCCTGGGGCGTGACCTATGGCGGTGAAGCCCAACGCGACGCCACTGCCGATGTGGCCACCGTGGAAGTACCTGTGCAGAGCCTGCCCGCCGTGGTGGAGCAGTTCACCATCGACGTGAGCGGCACCCCTCCCGCTCTGAACCTTCAGTGGGACCAGACCAAAGTGAGCGTTCCCATCACGCGCTGATCCTCTGAAAAGGCCAGTCCTCTCCCACCATGCAATTCACCGCTGAACAGATCGCCGACCTGCTGGAAGGTGTGGTGGACGGCGACCCGCAGGTGTTGGTGAGCGACCTCGCCAAGATCGAAGAGGCCCGCAGCGGCACCCTCACCTTCCTCGCCAACCCGCGCTACACGGAATACATCTACACCACGAAGGCCACCATCGCCATCGTGAACGAGGATTTCCAAGCGGGGCGGGCCATCCCTAAAACGCTCACGCTCATCCGGGTGAAGGATGCGCGCATGGCCTTCACGCAACTGCTGGAGCGAAATGCCGAGCTGCAGTACGAGAAGAAGGGCATCGAGCAGCCCAGCTTCGTGAGCCCCCGGGCCAAACTCGGCAAGAACGTGTACATCGGCGCCTTCTGTTATGTGGGCGACGACGTGGAACTGGGCGATGGCGTGAAGGTCTTCCCCAACAGCTACATCGGCGACCGCTGCCGCATCGGCGCAGGTACACGCATCCACGCGGGGGTGAAGATCTACCACCAGACGCAGATGGGGGCGCAATGTGTGATCCACAGCGGTGCGGTGATCGGGGCGGACGGGTTCGGTTTCGTGCCACGTGCCGATGGCGTGTACGAGAAGATGCCCCAAGTGGGCAACGTGATCCTGGAAGACCAGGTGGAGATCGGCGCCAACACCACGGTGGACCGCGCCACCATCGGGCACACCATCATCCGCACGGGCACCAAACTGGACAACCTGGTGCAGGTGGGGCACAACGCGGAGATCGGCAAGCACAACGTGGTGGTGTCGCAGGCCGGCATCGCGGGCAGCACCCGCATCGGCGACCACAACCAGATCGGTGGTCAGGTGGGCATCGCCGGGCACCTCGTCATCGGCGACCGGGTGCGCATCGCGGCGCAGAGCGGCATCGGCAGCAACATCGGCGACGGCGAAACGGTGCAAGGATCACCGGCCTTCAAGAAGAGCCTGCACGACCGCAGCTTCGTGGTGTACCGCAACCTGCCCGACCTTAAACGGCGCATCGACGGGTTGGAGAAGGAACTCGCCGAGCTGCGCGCCCACCTGAAGGACGCCACCCGCAAGTAGGCGGTACACCCCGGAGTTCTACCTTCGCCGTGCACGTTCCCCGGGGTCCACTCAGGCTCCCCTCGGAACCTTCGGCATGAGCGACTTCCAGCACACCCTCAAAGGCAGCGCCACCCTCAAAGGCGTGGGCCTGCACACCGGCGTACCGGTCACCCTCACCCTGCGGCCAGCACCCATCGGCCACGGCTACAAATTCCAGCGCACCGATCTGGAAGGCGAACCCATCATCGATGCGGACGCTGACCTGGTGGTGAGCACCGAGCGCGGCACCACCTTGGGCAAAGGCAACGTCACGGTGAACACCACCGAGCACGTGCTCAGCGCCTTGTACGCCTTGGGTGTGGACAACTGCCTGATCCAGGTGAGCGGTCCGGAAATGCCGATCATGGACGGCAGCGCCCTTCCCTTCGTGCACGCCATCGAAAGCGTGGGGCTGGAGAAGCAGGATGCACAACGCAACTGGTTCGTGTTGAAGGAACCCATCTGGTTCGAGACCCAGGAGCGCGGCACTGAAATGCTCGGTGTGCCCACGCCGGGTGGCGAGTTCCGGCTGACGGTGATGGTGGATTACAACAGCCCCGTGCTCGGCACACAACATGCGAGCATGTACCGCGCGGAGGAGTTCAAGGAGGAGATCGCACCCTGCCGCACCTTCGTGTTCCTGCGTGAGCTGGAGCAGCTCGCCAAGGCCGGCTTGATCAAGGGTGGCGACCTCAACAACGCCATCGTGCTCGAAGACCGCGAAGGCACCACCAAAGAACAGCTGAAGGACCTGGCCAAGGCCTTGGGCCGGGAATATCAGGAGGTGGAGATCCGCCGCAACGGCGTGCTCAACACCACGGACCTGAAGTTCTTCAATGAACCCGCGCGCCACAAGTTGCTGGACATCGTGGGCGACCTCGCCCTGGTGGGCCGCCCCATCAAAGGCCACATCCTCGCGGCACGTCCGGGCCACTTCGGCAACACCAGCTTCGCCAAGCGCATCAAGGAGCGGATCCGCGAAGAGGAGAAGAACCCCGTGGCCTTCGTGGACTTGACGAAAGCGCCGCTCTACGACATCCAGGACATCGAGAAGATGTTGCCGCACCGCTACCCGTTCCTGCTCGTGGACAAGATCATGACCATGGACGAGAACAGCATCATCGGCGTGAAGAACGTGACGATGAACGAGCCGCACTTCACCGGCCACTTCCCCGGCAACCCGGTGATGCCCGGCGTCTTGCAGGTGGAAGCCATGGCCCAGGTGGGCGGCATCTTCGCCCTGAGCAAGGTGCCCGATCCGGAGAACTACACCACCTACTTCCTCAAGACCGACGGCATCCGCTACCGCCGCAAGGTGATCCCGGGCGATACGCTCGTGTTCCGCCTGGAGCTCATCACCCCCATCCGCCGTGGGATCGTGCACATGCGCGGCGTGGGCTATGTGAACGGTGTGCCCGCTGTGGAAGCAGAGATGCTGGCGCAGATCGCACGCGACAAAGTGCCCGCCGAGAAGACCGAAACCCCAGCGCCGAAAGCCACGGCCATCAACGGATGAGCATCTCCAAACTCGCCTATGTGCACCCCGATGCGAAATTGGGGAAGGACGTCACCGTGGAACCCTTCGCGAGCATCTACGGCGATGTGGTCGTGGGCGACGGCACCTGGATCGGGCCCAATGCCGTGCTGATGGATGGTGCGCGTGTGGGCAGCCGCTGCCGCATCTTCCCCGGTGCGGTGATCAGCGCCATACCACAGGACCTGAAATTCGCCGGTGAGAAGACCACCGCCGAAGTGGGCGACGGCACCACCATCCGGGAGTGTGTCACCATCAACCGCGGCACCGCCGACCGGGAGAAGACGGCCGTGGGCAGCAACTGCCTGCTGATGGCGTATGTGCACCTGGCCCACGACTGCATCCTGGGCAACAACATCGTCATCGCCAACAGCGTCAACCTGGCGGGCCACGTCACCATCGACGACTGGGCCATCCTCGAAGGCAACGTGGCGGTGCAGCAGTTCATCCACATCGGCGCGCACAGCTTCATCGCCGGTGCTTCGCTGGTGCGCAAGAACGTACCACCCTTCGTGAAGGCCGCGCGCGAACCCCTGAGCTACGTGGGTGTGAACGTGGTGGGCTTACGCCGTCGCGGTTATGCGGATGACGCCATCGCCCGCATCGAGGACATCTACCGGGAGATCTTCGTGCGCAACAACAACGTGGAGCGCGCCGTGCAGAACGTGATGCAGACCCTTCCGCGCAGCCCCGAGCGCGGCGTGATCCTCGACTTCATCAACAACAGTCCGAAAGGCATCATGCGCGGACTTGCGGAGTAGATGAAGGTCACCCTGCACCAGGTCGCCAAGCACTTCGGCCGCGAAGTGGTGTTCCACGGCGTGGACATCACCTTGGCCAGTGGCAGCCGCACGGCACTACTCGGCCCCAACGGCAGTGGCAAGAGCACCTTGTTGCAGGTGATCGGTGGCGCCATCATCCCCACAGCGGGCCACATCGAACATCACGTGGGTGAACGGCCGGTGCTGCAGGAAGAAGTGTACAAGCACGTGGCCATCGCCGCACCATACCTCGGCCTTTACGAAGAACTGAGCCTCACCCAGGCCATCGACTTCCACGCGCGGTTCAAGCCGTTCGTAGCAGGCATCGGGGTGAAGGACGTGGCCCGCATCGCCTACCTCGACCACGCGTTGGAAAAGCCCATCATGCACTTCAGCAGCGGCATGAAGCAGCGGTTGAAGCTGGCCCTGGCCATCCTCAGCGACACGCCCTTGCTGTTGCTGGATGAACCGGCCAGCAACCTCGACGCCGAGGCCATCGAATGGTATCGCACCTTGCTCCGCGACCATGTAGGGCAACGCACCCTGGTGGTGGCCAGCAACCGCCAGCTCCAGGAGCACGATGCCTGTACAGCGGCCATCGAGATCGGGGACTACAAACCACCGGCGCGATAGACCGAACCCCGAACGGTCAATGGCCGGGGGACTTCACGTACCCGTCTGGCTTCGGCACAAAACCCTATTTTCGCGGCCTTGAAAAACCACCGGGGCGGATCCGCGGTGGATGAACTCCAGAAACACCTCCCTATGGCCAGCACAGCTGACGTGAACATCGGTTCCTACATCCGCTTCAACGGCGACATCTGCCAGATCATGGAATGGCAGCACCGCACACCGGGCAACCTGCGCGCCTTCTACCAGGGCAAGATGCGCAATCTGCGCAACGGCAAGCTCAACGAACACCGCTGGCGCAGCGGCGAGACCATGGAAGTGCTGCGCGTGGAGATCCACGAACTGCAATACCTCTACCGCGAAGGGGACAACCTGGTGTGCATGGACCAGAGCAGCTTCGAGCAGAAATACGTGCCGGCCGAACTCTTCGGTGATGCCATGCGCTTCATGAAGGAAGAGATGGTGGTGCAGGTGGGCTTCGAAAGCGAGGTGCCCATCTTCGCCCGCCCGCCGAAAGTGGTGGAACTGGAGGTGACCTACACCGAACACGCCGTGAAGGGCGATACCAGCAACAAGGTGATGAAGGCCGCGACCCTCGCCGGTGGCGCCGAGATCAGCGTTCCGAGCTTCGTGGATATCGGCACCATCGTACGCGTGGATACCGAGACCGGCGAATACATGGACCGCGTGAAGAAATAAGCGGAACACGAGCCGCATGGGCCCCGCCACTGTTCAGCAGTAGGCGGGGTTCTTCTTTTATGATCGTGGTGGTCGGATGCGGCGCTCCGGGTCGGGATATGACATGATCAGCGGCACTGACGCACCGTGTTGAAGAGGTTGCCTTCAAGCAACCACATCGGCACCACCCGTCAGTTCTGTAGTGGGCAGCAGCTACACCATACCCGTTCGAGAAGTCCGCCGTGTGCCTCCGCCGGTGCTGCTTCCGGAACGGCGCAGGGGAACAGGCATCGGCTATCCGCAGTACGACCTGTACACAGCGGCGGTCAACTGGATCCAACGCGCCACCGCAGGGCGCAACTGGGCGGGCAAGGTCACGGTGGTGCTGGTGCTGCTCTCGCTGTTCCTCCATTTCCCCTCGTACAACTATCTCGCGGGGCACCTCAACGGCACCGAAACGAACGCGCGGTGGACCGCCTTGGTCGAACAGAGCGCGGAGCCATTCGTCTTCCATCCAAGACCGGAACATGTGCAGACGGAGAAGACCACCTTCCGGCTCACCGCGCCTGTGCTGGCCCATCTGTTGGGACTGGACATCGTAGGCACCTACCTGCTACAATTCGCATTGGGGGTGATGATGCTCTACATGGGTCTGAGGTATTGTCATCAACGCACCGCGGATAAGCTGATGTCGGTCCTGTTCATCGCTGGACTGTGTTGCACCTACTTCGGCAGCGCGGCTTTCTTCGACATCTGGGCCCAGCGCGATCCTTTCGGCTACGTCTTCCTGTTCCTCGCGCTCCTCCGCCGCCATGTCGTACTGACCTTTTGCACCAGCTTCCTGGCCGCATACAGCGATGAGCGTGCCTTGATCGCAAGTGCCTTGGTGTTCCTGTTCCACTGGATGGAAGGGAACGAAAGCCCCTTGCGCCGGGCGAAGCCCACCCTCACCTGGCCGGATCGCCACGCCTGGGCGGTGGTAGCGGCATGGGGGGTGTACTTCGCCACACGGCTCTACCTCGCACACTTCCACGGGTTCAAGACAGGCACCAGTTCCATCGGCCCAGCCATGTTCATCGACAACCTCACCTGGCATTGTTGGGGCCTTTGGTCGGGACTCGAAGGCATGTGGTTGTTCATCGCCGTCGTCTTCTACATCATCGGTCGCCGATCGGGTTGGTTCATGGCGCTGCTGTGCGTGGGCGTGCTCATCGTACTGAGCTGCGTTTCCGTGCTCGTCACCGACACCACGCGCAGCATCGCCTACGGCGCGGTGTTCCTCTTCCCCGCCTTCATCCTGGCGCATCGGCACCTGCCCGAGCGAACGTTCAAGGGCTTGGTGGTGGCGGCCTTCCTCTGTTCGTTGCTCTGCCCGCAATACTTCACCTTCGGCTACGGCAGTTTGTCTCGGTCGATCCCGCACCGGTGAAGTTCTTGAAGCTTGTACTTCAATGATCAGATTGAACAAGGATCCATCGAGACCGGCCTAGTGCCATTTGGTCCGAACGTCCCGATCCCCGCGGTTACCTTTGGCGCACAACCGCCATGCGCCTCGACCCACCACAGACCGCCGCCCAGCTCGCCGAGCTATTGGGTGCCACGGCGAAAGGGAACACCCAACGCCTCGTCACCGGGCTCAACGAGATCAACCGTGTGGAAGAAGGCGACCTCGTCTTCGTGGACCACGAGAAGTACTACGACAAGGCGCTGAACAGTGCGGCCACCACCATCCTCATCAACAAGGAGGTGGATCCACCGGCGGGCAAGGCCATCATCATCTGCGCTGACCCGTGCGCGGAGTACAACAAGCTCGTGCGCCGCATCATGCCGCGCCTGGCCTGGGACAGCCAGGATCCTGTCGTGGGCGAAGGCACCGAGATCCATCGTAGTGCGGTCATCGGCGCCAACGTGCGCATCGGCGCCGACTGCCTGATCATGCCCGGTGTAGTGATCTACGAGAACACCACCATCGGCGATCGCGTGATCATCCACGCCAACACCGTCATCGGCGGCGATCCGTTCTACTACAAGAAGCGGCCCAGCGGCTACGACAAGATGGCGCCCGGGGGCAGCGTGGTGATCGAGGACGATGTGGAGATCGGCTCCCTGTGTACCATCGACCGGGGCGTAAGCACCGATACGCGCATCGGCGCAGGCACCAAGATCGACAACCACGTGCAGGTGGGGCACGACACGCTGATCGGACAGCACTGCCTCATCGCCTCGCACGTGGGCATCAGTGGCGCTGTGGTGATCGAAGACCACGTGACCTTGTGGGGCCAGGTGGGCGTACCCAGCAAACTCCGCATCGGCAAAGGCGCCACGGTGTTGGGCCAGAGTGGACTGATCAACTCGCTGGAAGGCGGTCGCACCTACTTCGGCAGCCCGGCCGGCGAGTGGAAACAGAAGATGCGCGAGGTGGCCTTGATCGGCAAACTACCCGAACTCTTCAAGCGGCTGAAGGACTGATCCATGGCCAGACTGGAGCGCATCATCGAGCGGTTGGAGCTGAAGGAGTTCCAGCTGAAGGCCTTGTTGGATGTGACCAAGGCCATCAACAACACCGAGGACCGCGCATCCTTGCTCAACCTGTACGAACGCCTCATCCGCGAAGACCTCGGCATCACACGGCTCATGCTCTTCGAGCGCACCCACCGCTGGGAGCGCATCATCGCTTTTGGCAACGAGGTGGATGCAGTTGACATTGACGTCGACAAGGCTTTCGATACGCACTCTGATATCCAAGTGATCGGTTCCGAGCGGACCGGCAGTCTTGGCGCATTCGACGTGGAGGTGAAAGTGTATCACCGGAGCCGACCACTAGCCTACCTGCTCATCGGCGATATCGACGAAGAGGAGCAGCGCATGAGCCCCACGGTGAAGCACCTCAACTTCATCCAGACGCTCACCAACTTGATCGTGGTGGCCTTGGAGAACCGCCGATTGGCCGCGCAGGAACTGTTGGCCGCCCGGGCGAAGCGTGAATTGGAGTTGGCTGCCGAGATGCAAAGCATGCTGGTGCCGCACGACCTGCCGAGCAATGCGCACATCGATGCTGCGGGTTGGTACCACCCGCACAGCGAAGTGGGCGGCGACTACTACGACCTGATCGACCTGCACGATGGACGGTACGTGGCCTGCGTGGCCGATGTGAGCGGTAAAGGCATCGCGGCCGCGCTGCTCATGAGCAACTTCCAGGCGAACCTTCGCGCCAGCATCCCGCACGCCACCGACCTGGTGCAACTCGTACACGACCTCAACGCCAAGGTGCATGCCAGCGCACGCGGCGAGCGCTTCATCACGCTCTTCATCGGCATCATCGATACGCGCACGCGCACCATGCAGTACGTGAAC
>JAEUTC010000094.1 GCA_016787985.1 Flavobacteriales bacterium
CAACGAGGTGCCATCGGCAAGGCGCCATTCGGCCCCTCCCTCGTAAATGGCGTTGTTCGGACATTCGGGTTCGCATGCACCACAGTTGATGCATTCGTCGGTGATCATGATCGCCATGGCGGTGCGGTCTACTTTTGCGCCGCGCTGGGATGTTCCTCGCGCGAACGGCCGCAAAGATAGGCGGTCACCTCAGCCCGCATGAGCAACAAGGTCGTGGAGAGCACATTGGCGGACCGTATCGCGGCGCTGGAGCAGTTAGGCGAGGTCATGGAGCTGATCGGCCAGGGGACACCGTGGCCCGGCCATGGCTGCGGGCTTAGCGCCGAGGAGTATGCGCACCTGGACGACGCCGTGCGACGCGCGAACCTGGCCAACCCTTGGTTCACCGAGGCGAACGTCCGGCATGCGTTCACCGCTTGGTCCACTGTACTCAAGCCCGCGCCGCTCCAGAACTGGCTTGGAGCCTATCCCCGGTTGGAACCTCCGCACCATGCCGTTCGCACCGTCGGCCTCATCCTGGCCGGCAATATCCCCTTGGTGGGGCTGCACGACGTGCTTTGCGTGTGGCTTACCGGTCACAGGGCCCGAGTGAAATGCTCCTCGCAGGATCCAGCCTTGGTGCCTGCGCTGTTCACCGTGCTGGACAAGTTCCTCCCCGGTTCCTTGGACAGTATCCAGTTCCTCACCGGCACCATGGGCGAAGTGGATGCCGTGATCGCCACTGGCAGCAACAATACCGCCCGCTACTTCGAGCATTACTTCGGTCATTTGCCGCGCATCGTGCGCAAAAGCCGGGTGAGCGTGGCCGTGCTCGATGGCACCGAGACGCCCGAGGAACTGGCCGCACTGGGCGAGGATATCTTCCGCTACTTCGGCTTGGGCTGCCGCAATGTGGCCAAATTGTACGTGCCGCAGGACTTCCAGTTGGACCGCTATTTCGAGGCCATCTATCCTTGGAATGACATCGTCAACCACAACAAATACGGCAACAACTACGACTACACCCGAGCCTTGTGGTTGTTGGATGGGGTGCAGTTCTTGGAGAATGGGTTCAGTTTGCTGAAGGAGGATACAGCCTTGGCCAGCCCGGTATCAGCGGTCTTCTATGAGCGGTACACGGAACGCCAGGAGGTGGTGGGCAAATTGAAGCAAGCGGAGGAGGGCATCCAATGCGTCGTAGGGCACGGATTCCTTCCGTTCGGCACCGCGCAAGCGCCAGGCTTGGCCGACTATGCCGATGGTGTGGATACGCTGAAGTTCTTGGCCGAACTATCCTAAGGCGCGTACTCGTAGCAGCCCAGGTCGTAGCCGCCATCACCGCCGCGGTCAACACCGTCCAGGTCGAACGCCGAGTTAGGGATGAATGTCGTCGGGTTCGCGCGGTTTCGGGCGAAGGCGCCTTCCGTGAGGTGGAAGTCTCGCGCTGAGGCATCCACGAAGCCGGGGCTCTGGTTCCGGTAGAAGGTGGAAGCATCGAAATAGACCGAACCGCTCGTGCTCTGGGTGGTGCGGACCAAGGTATTCCTGAAGTTCAGGTCCCCCTCGAGCGGAAGCAGAAGGTCGTTGAACTGGAACTCGAATTCGTTCTCATTGGCGCCATATACAATGCCGTTCTGGAAACGGCCGCGCACCTCGCGCACCTGCGTGTTGCCGTTGATGTCGGGGTACACATTGTTGATCAAGAACGCCGGTGTCTGCCGGATCTCGTAATCCCAATAGTTGGCCACAGTGAAGTGCTCGAGCGTGTAGTTACCGCCGCCGGTGAGCGCCACTCCGTACTGTCCGCAATCGCCCACGAATACGTTGCTGGCTTCGATGGTATAGTTCCGGCTGAGGATGCCGGCCGCACTGCAGTTCCGGATCTTCACATTGTTCAGTACCAACTTCTCTTCACTCGTTGGCTCTTCAGGTCGCCAAGGCACGTTCTCGCATTGTAGCCCGACCAACGCGTTCTTTATCAAGACGTTGGAGAACTCGTTCGTGTAGCCCGACGGCCCCTCGTTCAGCCAGATACGGTCCCATTGCCCCGGCGTTTCGGCGTAGAAGGGTTCAAGACGATCCCCTTGGAACACGATGAAGTTGTTCGGATCGCCGTTGGCTTTGATCTGGCCGTAGCGATAGACCCACAGGCCGCCACCGTTATGAAAGTGGATATCGGCTCCAGGCTCAATAATGAGGGTACTGCATGAATCCACGACCGCGTAGCCATAGATCACATGCGGTTTTTCAGCTGTCCAAACCTCCGTTTCGCATACTTGGATCCAACCCGGCGCAAAGCCCCCAGCAACATAACCGAACCTTGGCAACCCATTCACTTGTATACTATCCGGACCTGGATAATGGAAAATGGCATCGCGCCCCCAAGCCACCAGAAGCACCTGTTGTTGGCTGCCGTTGGTATTGAAGAGGATGTGGTCCTCGATCACGAAGGGGTTGCTCTGGTTGTTCTGGTCCAAGGTGGCCTCCACGAAGATGAAGATGCTGTCCCCTCCGAGGATCTCCACGCCGGAGAAGGATGTTCCTGACGCCCCGTCCACGTTGATCCGGAACGGGGAGGGGCCGCTGCCTTCCAAGGCGATATCCACGCGTACGGCGTTGTTGTTCGGGTTGCGGGCCACGAAGCGTTTGGTCACCGAACCGATCGTGGTGAAGATCGTGTCGAACATCACCGTATCCTTACTGAATTCCAGCTGGATACCACCTTCGTCGGTGAACTTGGCATCCTTGCGGCAGCCGGTCAGGAGCAGTCCGGTGACCCCGACAAGGAAAAGGAAGGAGCGGAGGTTTCTCAAGGCGCACAAAGATGGCCGATCGGGCTTATTTACGGCGTTCGGAGGGCGATCATTGCGTTCTTCAACGCGGAGTTGTGCGATCTTGGGTCAAGGATGGTTGGAATTCCGGAGAGGATCCCTACTTTTGCCGCCCCAAAGGAATTACGTCATGAAGCCGGATATCCATCCCTCCAACTACCGCCTGGTGATCTTCAAGGACATGTCCAACGAGTACATGTTCATGGGGAAG
>JAEUTC010000114.1 GCA_016787985.1 Flavobacteriales bacterium
CCGAAGATCCCTGCTTGGAACCCATCCAAGAAGAAAGAAGTGGACGGCCAACTCGCCACCGCTTGATGGCCGGTCACCGATCCAACTCTCCGCACATGGACAACGCTTTCATCGCCAATACCTTCGACTGGGACCATCGCACGCCGAAGGATTGGCAGCGCTTCGCCAACAAGCTGCTGCGCAAGCTCCACATCGGTGCTCAGCTTACACCCGTGCCGGGTAATATGGCCAACGTAGAGGCCCGAATGAACCTCTTCCACTTGTTGGAGCAGACCGTCGCCAATAGGGTCCCGGGTGATGTGGTGGATGTGGGCTGCAATGCAGGCGATAGCACCATCGTGATGCAAAAGGTGATCTCCACCCTGGCCCCGGATAAACAGGTCCATGCCTACGATAGCTTCGAAGGCTTGCCGGAACTGACCGCCAATGACAGTAAGGATGGCGTCTACGAGAAGGGCTACATGGCAGCAGGTCTGGATCTTTTCACGAGGAAATTCAATGCCCTCGGCCTGAAGTTGCCACATACGCACAAGGGCTGGTTCGAGGCTACGATACCTTCCCAGCTCCCCGATCGCATCAGCTTCGCTCTGATCGACGGTGACCTGTACGAATCCACCAAGCACGTCTTGCCTCACCTCTACGAGCGCATGGCCCCAGGTGCCATCGGCATGATCGCCGTGTACTACGACGAAACGATCTACCCCCGCAAGGCCCTGGCCGGGGGGTATAAGTCGCCCGGTGTGAAGCGCGCCACCGACGAGTTCTTCAAGGACAAGCCGGAAAAGGTGTCGTTGCTCTACGCCAACGAGTACTCCAACGGGTACTTCCGGAAGCTCTAACGGCACACGGGTACACCTGTGTTCCGCCGTTGGTGGTGATGGCTCGCTTCGGCTTCGCACCTTTGCGGTACGAACACGTGATCATGTACGGAAGCATCAAACAGCACCTTCAACACGAGCTCACCACCATCGAGGAGGCCGGGCTTTTCAAACGCGAACGCATCATCACAAGCGAGCAGGGTGCGGAGATCACCGTGAACGGTCGCCAGGTGCTCAATTTCTGCGCGAATAATTACCTCGGCCTCAGTTCGCACCCCGACGTGGTCCAAGCCGCGCACGCCACGCTCGACTCGCACGGTTATGGTATGAGCAGTGTGCGTTTCATCTGCGGCACGCAGGATATCCACAAGGAGTTGGAGGCGAAGCTCTCGGCCTTCCATTCGCTGGACGATACGATCCTCTACGCGGCCTGTTTCGATGCCAATGGTGGCGTCTTCGAACCTCTTCTCACGGAGTTGGACGCCATCATCAGCGACTCGCTCAACCACGCGAGCATCATCGACGGCGTGCGGCTGTGCAAGGCCATGCGGTACCGGTACGCGAACAATGACATGGCCGATCTGGAGCAGCAGCTCAAGACCGCCAGAAAGGACGGTGCGCGCCACATCCTCATCGTCACGGACGGGGTGTTCAGCATGGACGGGATCGTGGCCGATCTTAAAGGTGTATGCGACCTGGCGGATCAGTACGATGCGCTGGTGATGGTGGATGAGTGTCACGCGGCGGGCTTCATCGGAAAGACCGGCCGTGGCAGTGTGGAGCATTGTGGCGTCACAGGCCGTGTGGACATCATCACCGGCACTTTGGGCAAGGCCCTGGGTGGCGCGATGGGAGGATACACCACTGCTCGCAAGGAGATCGTGGAACTGCTCCGTCAGCGCAGCAGGCCCTACCTGTTCAGCAATTCGCTGGCGCCTTCCATCGTTGGGGCTTCCATCAAGGTGATCGACCTGCTCAGCAGCAGCACCGCTTTGCGCGATAAGCTGGAGGCCAACGTCGACCGTTTCCGCACCGGCATCGAAAAGCTCGGCTTCAAGACCAGGGGCGCTGGTGCTGCCATCGTTCCGGTGATGCTGGGCGACGCCCGGTTAAGCCAGGTGATGGCCGACAAGCTACTCGATGAGGGTATCTACGTCATCGGCTTCTTCTACCCCGTGGTGCCCAAGGATACCGCTCGCATACGCGTTCAGTTGAGCGCGGCGCATTCCGAAGCACAGATCGATCGTGCGTTGGCGGCTTTCGGCAAGGTCGGAAAGGAATTGGGGGTGATCGGATAGCGATCATTCAACGCCGTTGCCGTTCCTTCGTGCAGCGGTGCCGTTGCGTCAAGCAGCCCTCTCCCGGATCAAAGTACCGCATCCCTTCGACCACCAGGTCGATGGCAGATGACCATGACCGGGAGAGCAAGACCGAGCGATAACGACGAACACCGAGCTGCATTCGACATGCAGCCCTACCGGATCTGTGCCGCTGCTTTACTGCGTGCATTCGCAGAGGACCGTTTCATTTTCGGGTACAGCGGCCATTTCGGTGATGACCTTAGTGCGCAGCTCCTCGACCTGAGCGACGGGATCATCGCAGCGATGAGCGGGGAGAAGGCACAGCGGAAGCGCCTGGCCTTCCTATTGGTGGAGGCCTATCAGAACATCATTCGCCACCGTGCCGGGTTGCCTGATCATATCGAACATGGCGAAGGCCGGAGCTTCTTCACCTTCCGCGCCGACCCGGAGAGCCAGTCCATGGTGGCCATCAATGGGGTTTACAAGCATGCCGTGGAGGATATCTGCAGGCACCTGGAAGCGGTACGGGGCCTTGACCATGCCGAATTGAAGTCGCTCTCGATGCGCATGCTCGAACGGCAAAGTGAAAGCCGAGGAGCGGGCGTCGGCTTCATCGAAATGGCCCGTCGTTCCGGCAATGACCTGGGACACATGATGCGCGGATTGGGTCCGGAGCACGACCTGTTCGCTTTGGCGGTGCGGTGCGGTGTAGGCCACGATCACGAGCGGATCCTGCGTGATGCGGCCACGTTACACGGCACGGTGGTGATGAACGACATCCTGGTGTTCCACGCCGGGGTGCTCACCCGAAACGTGTCCGAAGTGGTGGCGGGCATCATTGGGCAAGCCGCACCCGATCAGGATACCTCATTGGCCGTTGCAAGCTATCGCCGATGGGTTTCGCTCGTGCTCGGATCCACGCCAACGGTCCGGAGCACGTTCCTCCTTGCCAGAACGCCGCTAGGCCTGGTCATGGTCAAAGGCTTTACGGATCCGGGCCAAGCACCGGATGGTGGGGGTGAAGGTCCTCTCGTCAGGGGTTCAGAGGGTTCACACGATGACCAAGCGGCCGTAGAAGAGGAGGTTTTCGTGGATGGGGACGGCGCTGACCGCGTGGCGCTCTTTTCCGCCTTGGTCTGAGCGGGATCGAACGCCCCGGAGCGCAGAGGAGGGCGAAGTCCACAGGGGATTGTTGGTTTTCCGAAAGAAGGATCTATCTTCGCACCCCGTTTCCGGGAAAATAGCCTTTAAACCCACGAACAGTGGCATCGACGACACACACCACCAGCATGGCCAATACGGCCACCGTGCAGCAGGAATGGCTGCTGGTAGATGCTGAGAACGAAGTACTTGGCCGCCTCGCTAGCAAAGTGGCCATGCTCGTTCGCGGCAAGCACAAGAGCACCTTCACCCCGCACGTCAACTGCGGTGACCATGTGGTGGTGATCAACGCCGACAAGGTGCGCCTCACCGGCAAGAAGATGGACGAGAAGGAGTACCAGCGCTACAGCATGTACCCCGGTGGCCAGACCCGCGAAGTGGCCCGCAACCTGATGACCCGCAAGCCTGAGGCCATGGTGGAGATCGCCGTACGCGGTATGCTCCCCAAGAACCGCCTGGGCCGTCGCCTCTTCAATAACCTGCATGTCGTGGCAGGTACCGCACACAAACACGACGCGCAGAAGCCTCGCAAGTTCGACCTGAACACGATCAAGTAAGATGGAAGCTGTCAACAGCCTCGGCCGTCGTAAGACCGCAGTAGCACGGGTGGTGCTCAC
>JAEUTC010000117.1 GCA_016787985.1 Flavobacteriales bacterium
CCTCCATGGAAACCCGGTATTTGTGCAGGAACAAAGGTCCCGGTTACTATGACGGTTCCGATCAGAGTTTGCTTGCGCTGATCACTTCAACCCCACCCACCAACGCTCCGAGCGCGAGCGGTCCGCATCCACCACGATGGCGCCGATCCGCGGCGTCAATAGCGGCAGCCCCAACTCCTTCGCTTTCGCGGTGAGCCGCTCGATGGGCTCGGTCCAAGGGTGAAGCGCCAGGCTGAACTTGCCCCAATGCACCGGCATCAATACGCGCGCCCTCACGTCCAGCGCGGCTTGCGCGGTCTCCTCGGGCATCATGTGGATGTTGGCCCAACGTTCGTTGTAGGCACCACATTCCAGCAGGGCCAGATCGAAGGGCCCGAACCGCTCACCCACTTCCTTGAAGGTAGGCGAGTAACCCGAATCGGCCCCGAAGTAGACCTTCTTGCCGTTCCCCTCCATCACCCAAGAACCCCACAAGGTGCTGAAGCGATTGGTCATGCCACGGCCAGAGAAGTGACGTGATGGGGCCAGGGTGAGCTTCACCGGTCCCAGGTCCACGCTCTCCCACCAATCGCGCTCGGTGATGGCGCTCGCCGGAACACCCCACGCTTCCAAGTGCGCACCGACACCCAGCGGCGCCACGAAACGCTTGTCCTTCAACTGCAACATGGTCTCGTGGTCCAGGTGATCATAATGGTCGTGCGACAACAACACCACGTCCACCGCAGGCAGCAGGTCCACACGCATGTGCTCGGTGTAGTTGAAGCGCTTGGGGCCCGCGAACGAGAAGGTGGATGCCCGCTCGCCGAACACGGGATCGATCAGGAAGGTGGTGCCGCCCATCTTGATCAACAAGGACGAATGCCCGAACCACGCGACTGCGAATGAACTATCCGGTACCGCTTTCCATGCGGCAAGGTCCATGGGCACGGTCGGCAGTGTGTCCTTGGGTTCGCGTGCATCACCACCGCGCAGCATCTCGTACATCACCTTGGCCATCACCGTCACCGGCATGTCCATGTTGGTCTCCACCACGTTCTGGAATTTGCCGTCCTTGTAGTTGGGCGATGCTTGGATGCGCGCCAACCGCTCACCAGCGGGGTTTCCACCGATGCGCGGCGAGAACTGGAAGAACAGCATCAACCAGACGAGTAGCACCAAGATGATGCCGAGTATCCACAGGAAGACCATGCGCACGTGTTTCATTGGAAGGGTACAAAGGTGCGAGGGTCCGTGATGCCGAGTACCATCTACCATCCACTCCAGTTACCGTTCATGTAGTACGCGGAAAACCGCACGAGTACCCGCCGCCACTTCGCGGTGGGTCCCGTGCGGCTCCCGTTCGACGGGCGCACCACTTACGCCCGCTGACCCGATGATCAGTTGCGGTACTTCACCGCACCTTGCGCCAACAAGTGCTCGATATCATTGTTCACGCTCAGGATGAGCAACGATGTGGCTGTGCAGAACACCGGACTGGTGATGCAGTGGTGACCGTTCCAACTACCATCCTGGTTCTGGATGTCGACCAAGCGCTTGGTGGTCTGCCCGTACCAGTTCTTCCAGCTGTTGTCCTTTGCGATCACCAGTGACTCTCCTGTCTGCAAGAAGCTGAGGAACTCCTCTCCACCATTGTTCCCGAAGCCGGAGATCACATTGTCCGCTTGCGCCTGGGATTTCGCCGCATTGTATACCTGGTAGGCCGTGCTCATCTTCTCCGCTTCTGCCGGGGAGAATCCCACTTCCTGCAAGGTCTCACTATCCACCGGCGCATCCATCGCCACCTTGCCTTCCTTCTTCGCACGCTCCACGCGTTCGGTAACCTCACGGGCTTCCACGGCACTGTTGCGCGTGCTTCCGCTAACGGCATACAGGGTGATGCCCGCAGCGCGCTCCGTGGCCACACTACCGGTATTCACATTGAAGTTGGCCTTCTGGTGATCGCGCGCAAGGTCAAGGGCTTGCTCATCCACATCGGCACCTGCGTTCTGCGCGCTCTCCAGCGCGCTGGCCGCGAAGCTCGACTGCAACACACCCGCCCATCCGTCACCTTGTACGCTGCCGTCCGCGTTCTGTGAGCGCTGGATCATACCCACGCAGGTATTGAGCGCTCGCTTGGCCCGCAGGTACATGCCGTGTTGCTCCCCGATCTTCGCCACCAGGTTCGAGAGGAATTGGGTGGTCAACGCCACATCGATGTTCGCGCCCAGCTTGCTTTGGATCTGCGTGCCCGTGAGCTGGGTGATGTTGATGGCACCCTTCGGCGCACTCTCCACTTGGCTCAACAGGTACTCCGTAGCGCGCTTCAACTGAGCAGCATGTTCGCCTTTGTCCAGGCTGTTCCCCATCCGCATCAACGCCATACCCACCATGGCCGTCGTAGCAGGGTCGGTGCTCACTGCATGCGGGTCTATGATGTCCTGGCGCGCGTGCGAGCCACAACCGAACCCTCCGTTCTGGGCCTGGGCCTTCACCAACCAGTCCAAGCCGCGTTGCTCGGAACGCAGTACGTTCTCGGGCGTAGCCAATACGAAGGCGGGATCGAGCCCCTCACCCTCATACACCGTCTTGAACACACAACCGGCCGGTGGATCGTTCTTCTTGGTGACCAGTGAAAGGTCAGCAGCTGGAACATGGCAAATGGGTGCATCCGTTGGCGAATGCGCCTGCCGGAAGGATACCAGCGCCAAGGTGGCACCGGTCGCAACGAGTACGATGAGCAGAGGGAACAGGGACTTTCTCATGGTCTTGGGTTGTTGTGGCTCTCGGAAGGATGTTCC
>JAEUTC010000133.1 GCA_016787985.1 Flavobacteriales bacterium
GAACTCACCAGCTGCCTTACCGTGACCGTGGACTTCAACACCGGCCTGGACCCTGAAGCCAGCACCGGCAGCGAGGCCTGGTACACCGTGCAGCCCAACCCCTCCAGCGGCCTCTTTCAGCTGATCCCCGCCGCCGATGTCTCACCACTGACCATCACCGTCTACGATGCCGTGGGCTGCGCCGTATACGCCCCCTTCGTAGCCGTTGGCAAACGCGCCACCACATTGGACCTCAGCACCGCCGCCCCTGGTGCCTACTACCTCGTGGCCACCAGCCAAGGCGAACAACGCATCAGCCGCATCATGGTACAGCGCTAGAACTCTTCCGCTAGTTGCTCGTGCTCCAAGGTGGGCCTTCGTGAGGAGGCCCACTTTGCATTTGGGGGAGTCATTAATGTCCGCAGCATGACGGAATTGTGCGATGGTGCTCGAGGTGCTTTCGACCGGAAGTAACTCCAGAGCTTAGAGGAAGATCACCTAATGATAGGGTGTTACCGAATGATGAATAACTTCGGGCACCACCAACTCATGAACTCGTCCACCAGCGAATATTCCCACAAAGGGTTAAACACTTTGCTCAGCAGCAAGGGCTCAACGACGGTATTGCCCAAGGAAGTAATCCGCGCCACCGAGGAAGAGAAGGAGGCACAGATTGCCACCGTGGAGGACCTGCGCGTGGCATATTCGGATGAAGCAGCGAAGGCGCTCAAGTATCTTCAGCAAACAGGGATCCGGAACGCGAGTATGTTTGCGGTGCTCATGGAGGCCAAGGAGTATTGCAGCCTCGGGCAGCTAACGGCGGCGATGTTTGAAGTAGGAGGGCAGTATCGGAGGAATATGTAAGAAAGACAATCCGGATGGGTGCAACCGCTACATTGATAAAGCTCCTAGAGTCCTTCTCTGAGGAGGAGTTCTACAAGGTGGCCATGGATTATCTGAATTTTGTGGAGCTCATTAAGTCCCCTGCGTTGGTGAATGGGCCATATGACAGTGGGATTGACTTGGTCGCCGTGAAGGAGAGCAGTGACGCTCAATATCAATGCACTACGACGAAGCTTAGTAGCTTTGAGAAGAAGATTCACTCCGACCTCACGCAAGCACAAGCTAACATCCAGGACTTCGGATTGCCCAAGCGAGTGTTCTACTTTTACAGCCAAGAGCTATCAAATACTCGGATTTTAGAGCTTGAGAAAATAGCAGTCGATGTTTTCAAGCTTAAGTTGACGTTGCTTGATGCCAAAAGGATTGCAGCAGCGGCAGATGTCTACACGGATGTTGCACGAAGGATTATAGCGCTCTCTGAAATTCAGAAGTATGATGCTACTTCGGATTTTTTCGACCGCGATAAGACCAAAAGTTATTTCGAACTAATAACCCATGGTAGTCCTCGTGATGTCAAGTACAACGTAATTGTAAGTCAGTTGACTTTCACTCTCTCCCAGAAGGAGGCATTTTCTGTCCAAGGGCTGTTCGATTCGCTTAAGGATGTTCTGGGGGTATCAATGTCGGAGACTTACTATGATCAATTGCTCCACAAGATGAGGAGCGATCGAATTATTGAGGTAGACACGGAAACCCAGATTGTTTCACTGACTGAAAGAGAACGTGAGCGAGTGAAGCAAGCTCTTGATCAATATCAAGCTGAGAATGTCCTATTCCAAAAGACATTGGCAGCGGTACTTGACAAACATGGTGTTACAGTTGATTTGACTGAGCTTATTGAACAAATGATGCTGCTGTTCGAGAGTAGTTATAATATCAACGTCACTGAACTAATTGGCCAAGATGGGGACGTCGCTGATGTTGTGAATGCTACTCGCCGGTTCGAGGAGTGGCTTCGGAGAATCACAGCTAAACCGAAGAAAGTTTTTGATGTTCACGTGCTCACTGGAGACCTAATGGATGCCTGTAACGGCTTTGATGTGCTCAAGAAGGTCGCTGCTGGTAAGGTAATTTCGAGGTACGGTGAACCGGAAAGGCTTCAGGAGTATTATACACGAAATGTTAGCAACATTGAAGTGTTCCTTGATACGAATGTCCTTATTCCACTTGCCTGTGCATCTTACAAAGATGATAGTACATATGAGGATTATTACTATCGTACTGCTGGCCAGTTTTCGAAGTTCAGCCGCGAAGAAGGGCTTATACTGAAAACATCTAGATACTATGCCCGCGAGCTTGGCCAGCAACTGAGGGATGCAGTGTACATTGCGGAGTTTGCTTCTCTGCCAATCTTCCAGAAGCTCGGGGGCACGAAGAATAAGCTCTATCAGTTCTATGCGGAGCTGAAGATTCGTGGAGAATTGCCTCGCGGAACCGTTTCCTTCACGGACTTTTTAGCTGAGTTCAAGCTGAAGAGACAGGCGAATGTTGAATACACGTTCAGGGAGGAGACTGAATACCTTCTCGGGGTGCTCAATGTCGCCATTGAGGACATAGACGGTTATGAGATCACTGATACAAAGAGAATGATTGAGTTTGATGCAATGGCTAACCATGGTCGCAAAAGCCGTTTTGCCATTAGCAATGATGCCATAATGATTGAGCGTCTGAGTGATGTGAACATGGAGGTTAATCCGAGAGAACCAATCCTATGTTCGTGGGACCTTTCACTTTTCCGTGTTCGGCGAGAGTATTTCAAGAGAAGGCTTTCGTGCACCCGATGGCATCTGTATACACCATCAAAGTTGATGGATCATTTTGCCATGATGAAACTTCGAATCCGCCCTTCAGCCGTTGCAAACGAAGTGATGGCAATTGCTGGTGGCCGTGTCGATCTCACCGGTGAATCGCGTTCATTGATAGATTCTATTGCCACGATCATCAACCCAAGCAATGAAATAGGCCTGCGCTATTCTAATCGTCTCGCTGAGATGCGACTAGAGAAAGTGCTTCGGGTTGGTGAAGATGGGGACGGTTCAGGTGAAAGAGGTATAGAAGTGCCCGCATTGGAGATTCTGTTCCACGAGTTTTACGTGCACTACATTCATAATGATGATGAGAAGGTTGCTCGTCAATTCCGCCAGTTGTTCACGAAGGAGGAAATGTTCACATCGGTTCTCGATGTAATTGAAAGAGAAGTAGAGTCGATTTCGAAGAAAGGGAAGGTGAGTACGGATGTCGTGACAGACATTGATGCGTTGTTGTTGAGGATGTCGAAAAAGACCACCTAATCCTCCACAGGTCCTCTCGCCTCGGGGTCCCTGTGTTCTCAACGCTTCGCCACCACCCACCCGCCCCAAGTCACCACACCGCTGCACCAGCTCCAGTTGAAGAGGATATGCGAGAGCGATTGTTCTTGCCCCGCCCTACCGCCGGTTACCGAAACCGCCTTCGCCTGCCCGCGCCGAACGGCGATCAGGTGCAAGCAAGCATCACAAGCCGCAAGTTCCGGGCTATCCATACTATCCAAGATCACGTTTACCCCGCGCCATTGGGCGCCATGCACGGGCCACTGATCCTTGCGTGGCCGCCACAGGCAGGAGAAGGTGTAGCGGTTCATCGGTCGCGTTGTTCGGTTTGCTGCTGGATGAGGCTGCCAAGAATGCGCTGGTAGTGCTCAGCCAGCCGACGGGCCTCCTGGGCATCGGTACATTCTTCGATCAAGAACCCATCCGGCGCATCACCGGTTTCGAGGTAGATGGCGGTCAGGTTCCATGCTGTGGCACGGGCTTCTAGACCATCAATCACTTGGCCGAGGTCGAGGCCGCTGAGGCGGATGACGAATTCTATGTCATGATTCATTCACCCAGGATATGCATCTTCGGGTAAAGATCCAAGCTATGTTAAGAACCTATTCGCTTATCGGACTCATCACCGTGATGGCCTTCTGTTGTATTAGGATCGTTTCTCTGGAGGGCCGGAAGGCCCAGTTGAATCGCGATCGGATCGAGATCAACCACATCAAGTATGGTCTCTTCAATGTGGATGAGTGGAAAGCTCTCCTAGCCGATATCCTGACTAAGAAGATCCGACAACTTGAGGTGACCAAGGAGAATCGGCCCAAGATGAAGAAAGAGCTGGAGAAGCTCCTGTACAAGATGGTCGATGAATTGGACCGAGGGATCCAGCAGAATGGTACCCGATCGATAAGTGGGTTTGTGCAGACGGTTATGTCGAACATTCTCGGTGTCAAGAACCGGATACGCGAAAAGGTCCCAGAGTTCGCTGATATGGCTCTCGATCACCTGAACGACCCGAAGGTCAGAGAGGACCTAAAGGACTACCTGATAAAACAGTTGAACGAAATGGCAGACTCCATGGTCGGCAAGATGGACTACACGGCCTTCAATGCTATCCTCTATGAGTATAGTGCGGAAGACAAGGCTACCTGTTTGGCGCGGATCGACGGACAGTTGGGGCAGGTGAGGGTAGCTGAGTTGTCCTTCATCGCGTTGCTTAGCCTCTGCTGCATTGGCCTTGCTACCATGATCTTTGTTGGTCAGCACTACGGTTCCACTGAGTTGATCACAATGGTGGTCGGGGCTAGCGTGCTGCTGCTCACGGGTCTTTCCCTTCCCATGATCGACATCGAGGCCACCATTGCCAGCTTCTCGTTCACCTTGGTCGGAGAACCGGTGGAGTTCAAGGATCAGGTCCTTTTCTTCCAGAGTAAGAGCATTTTGCAAGTCGTGGGACTTCTTCTGAAGAACGGCGGAGTCGGTTTGCTGCTCGTGGCCTTGCTGGTATTCTCGTTCAGTGTGCTCTTCCCCATGGCCAAGCTCATCGCATCGGTGGTCACCATCGTGCAAGATCGCGAGCCGACCCATTGGCTTCATCGGTTCTTGGTCTTCAAGAGCGGTAAGTGGAGCATGGCGGATGTGATGGTCGTAGCCATCTTCATGTCGTACATCGGTTTCAACGGGGTCATCAACAGTCAGCTCACCCAGCTTGCGGCCTTCAGTGGCAACGTAGAGGTCTTCACGACCAATAACTCGGTGCTACAGTCGGGGTTCTATCTCTTCACGGGATACTGCATCACTGGCTTGCTTATTAGCGCGATGATCGAGAAGCGGTTGGCCAAATCACAGAACTGAACCATGACAGCGAAGAAGGACCAGTGGACCCGCGATCAACTCCTGATCGCACTCAACCTTTATCACAAGGTCGCGTTCGGGAAGTTCCACAACAAGAACAAGATGCTTGTGGACATCTCGCAGCGTATGGGGCGCAAGCCTTCCGCGCTACCAATGAAACTGAGTAACCTCGCTTCCATCGATCCCGAATTCCGCAACACGGGGCGCAAGGGCCTGGAAGGTGCGAGCGAGTTTGACCGGGCCATGTGGGAGGAGTACCACGCCAACTTGAATGAACTGGTACCCGAGGGCGAGGCACTGCTTGCTGAATTGATGACCGGCGATCCGGAGGCGCCCATCGAAGTGCAACCGGACGGCAAGGTGCTTCGCGTACCTGAAGGCCCAACCGAAGGCGCAGCTTCTGTGAAAGTTCGTCGGGGGCAACGCTACTTCCGCCAAGCGGTGCTTAATGCCTACAAGGGCCGCTGTGCTGTGACCGGTCTTGGCATACGCGATCTTCTTGTGGCCTCGCACATTGTCCCGTGGAGCACCGCCGAGCAACACCGCCTCGATCCCCAGAACGGCATCGCCCTCAACGCCCTCCACGACAAAGCCTTCGACCGCGGGCTTATCACCTTCGATACCGACCTTCGGCTGGTCTGCTCAAAAGCCCTCAAGGAGCATTTCTCTGACGCGACCGTAAGCCAAAGCTTCAAAGCCTATGAAGGGCAGCCCCTGGCCCTTCCTGCGGAGGCCGCTGGTCCTAAGCCTGAGTACTTGGAGTGGCACCGCCAACATCATCATTTATGATCACACCTGTTCCTTCCAATGGCCCTCCGAGATGCTCATACCTGCGGGTGAGGCAAGGAAAGGGCGCATCCAGTGAGAACCATACAGCACAAAAAGGCCAAGTTTGAGGGTGACGATCGTGCCTGCGGCTAGCACCAGCGAGTTATTGGGCGAGGCCAGAAGATCGGTACTCAGGACACCGCGATACGCATTGATGATCCCGAATGGTATGCTGGCCAACAGCGTGTACCGGAATACGGCTATAGCTGTCTGGTCGCGCTGAGCCGCTTTGTAGACCACGAGGAAGAGCGCAAGGTCCGTTATCGAACCCAACGCAGCTGCTGCGAAGTTGAGACCTGCGGGCAATGGTCCAAGATCTACGGAGTAGTACTCTTTGAACCGGGAGAAATGCTGGAACAGTGAGGTCACTGCTTTGAACGAACCAGAACCGAGCAGAACGAAGATCACCATGGAAAGCGCATGGATAACCTTGGGGTTTGGGTAGCGGCCTCTGTCCTTGGCGTAGTTGGAATAAAGCAGATAAGCCATGAATCCGAGTGCGGTTAGCTTGAAAGTCATAGTGCTGCAAAATATACACCACTAGCAAATCGCTCACGCGACCGTGGCCCCAAGCTTCCGAGCATACGAACCCGGCTACACAAAAGCTGCGGTGGACAATATTCAAAGCACTGCCCCTTCCCACCAAACCCGCCATCCCCAAGCCCGAATACCCGCCTTCGCTGTACTTCCGCCGGCAACGCCTCACGTACCACCGCAACACGATGTGCACCTTGGCCGTGAGCAACATCGACCAAGTGCGGGCCAATGGTCTGGAGAGCGACCGCCCGTACTTCTTCCGCGTGGTGGCCGTCGGCGCCAAAGGTGAAAGCCCGGTGAGCGATATCGCCCTGGCCAAAGCGGCCTGATCGGGCGGCCCCATCGAAGCAGAACGATTCCGCTCTCGCAGCGCCGTCTACGGCACCCTCAACTCGCTGAGCAGTTCATAGGCCCGCGCATCGGCCGCGTTCCATTCCTTCCAAGAGCGTACGGGGTATTCGGCAAGGAAGGCTTCGCTGCGCTCGTGTACGTACTTGGCGAAGGTGGTCGGGGTCATGTACAACTGGCGGGTGTAGCGCTTCGGTCCGCCGAGTATCTGTGCGTTGTGGGCATCCAGTTTCTCAAGTTGTAGGGTGGAAACGACCAGGTAGGGGAGCGTCTTGTCGCTGAGGCTGGTGAGGTAGTCCAACTCCACGAAGGCCTTGCCGCGTTGTGCCATGTTGTAGCGTGCGATGAGCGTATCCCAATCGAAGAGCGCCATCAGGAGCACGATCGCGTAGAGCGAGACCATGTTCCAGCGCACCAGGAAATGATGCGAGCGTTGGTGGCGCACCTTCATCATGAGCAGGACCAGGCCCACCAGCGTGGCCAGCAGGAAGAACGCCACACCGATGCGTTTGTAGGCCAGTGCATAATGATGGATGTAGTGGTAATTGCGGATGACCACGGACACCACGAGCACCGCGTTCTGGGCCAGCCAGAGGTAGCTGAGCACTTTGATCGTGCGGTTGCGGGAGTGGAAGTTGAGGTCGCCCCGGAAGTAGTAGAGCACGAGCAAAGCACCCAGGATGATGGATACGATGAGCATCCACGTGCCTTGGTGAACGAACGACTTCAGGTATTGCCCTTCGAACTTGAAGTTGAACCAGACGTAGTGGATGTCCAGGGCGTTCAACAGCAACAGCAGTCCATTGAGGCAGCCCAGCAGGACAACGCCGATCACGGCTTCGCTCCGCACCGCACGCTCGTGGTCCGCATCCCCCGATCGACCACTGGGGAACAGCGCATCCACGCGTTGGCGGGCCCAAGCCAGCAGAGGTTCGTTGCGCGTGAACAACAGCAGGAACGAGGAGAGCACCAGCCCCAGTAGGAAGACGGACAACAAGCTCATGTCGAAGCCGCCCAACCAGGTGTACACGGCCTCGGCACCCTCGTTGAAGTAAGGGTTGGATGCGCTGTAGAGGCTGGTGAACAGCAGGATGATGAGGGGCACCAGCGTGATGGAGAGCACGCCGCGCGGTGTCAGGTGCAACCCTGTTCCATCGCGTTTGAAAACCGGCACCGCGCGCAGGAAATTGCGCTGCGCTGCGAAGAGATGGGCGCCGGCCACGGTAGCGGAGTGGTGCAGGCCTTTCAGCTCGGGCGCCAGCAGCGTACCCACGGCGAAGACCACGGAGATCAGGTTCACCACCAACGAAAGCGTTGAACCGTAGAGCACCATCAGCACCGCCGTGAGCAGCGTGCCACCGACGGTGAGCAGCGTGTTCGGTCGGAGGGGGATCCGCCGCAGGGCGAACAAGGCGCCGATCACGAGCACTTCGAAGAGCAAGAGGTTCAAGCCGATGCCCGTGCCGTGGAAGAGGAAGCTGAAGAGGGCTGCGAAGGCCAGGCAGGTGAGGAAGGGTCGGTGGATGTTCTGCATGGTGCGGTGGTCCACGCCTTGAACGGCGTGCGCGGCCGATCAGTATTCGACCGCGTATGGTCGAAGGATCGACATCCGTTCTTGTCCATCGGGATCGGAATACGATCGTGATCGGTCAAGGCGCCTGCGATGGGGAGCGATCGGGGCCGGAGCCTTCAGCGGCACGCGCATCAACGGCGAATAGGTAAAGGATACGCTGATGCGCCGTACGATCGCGCCTTCGCCGAGAACACGATCTTCGTGGCATGAGGTCCATCTCCCACTTGGCGCTGCTGCTGGCACTACCGCTATTGGCTTGTCCGATGCGAGAACGCTCGTCGGTGCGCGAGGAAAGTCCGCTGACGCCAGCATTAGTGGCGCTACCAGCGCCCGGCGATGGTCCGATCACGGCCTATGTACGACGCATCTTCGAGGACAGCCGCGGGCAGCTGTGGCTGGGCTCCAACGGTGAGGGTGTCTACCGCTACACGGGGGTGGAACTGCTGCGCACGTCAACGAAAGAGGGGCTGGCCGGTGATCAGGTCAGGGGGATCTTGGAGGATCGGCAGGGCCGCGTGTGGATCGCCACCGATCAGGGGCTTTCACGGTTCGACTCCAGCATGACACGGATCGTCAACTTCACTGCGCGGGATGGGCTTGGTGCTTCCGCCGTCTGGTGCGTACACGAAGCCGCTGATGGCACCATCTGGGCAGGCACCACGGCCGGTGCGTGCCGGTTCGATGGGCAGCGGTTCATTCCCTTCGACCTACGCACAGCGGACATGACCGCGCCCTTCGCGCCTTCGGTGTTGTGCATCGCCGAGGACCGCGCAGGCAGTTTCTACTTCGGCACCGATAAGGGTGCGTACAAGACCAACGGCGATGGCGTGGAACGGATCAAGGATGCGCCCACCGGGAGCGAGGCGGTGATCACCTGCTTGCTGGTGGATCGTCGGGGCCGCACGTGGGTCGGGTCCATGACCGGCGGCATCACCTGCACGGACGCTGGTGCCACGCGCCACTACACCGCACCCGGCACCATCGGAGACAACGAAGTGTGGACTGCGGCGGAGGACGCTGCGGGGAACATCTGGTTCAGCTCGGAGGGCTTCGGCGTTTACCGCGTCGGCGATGGACCCCTGAAGAACATCGGCACCGCAGAAGGTTTGGGTGTCACGGCCGTGCAGAGCATCCACGAGGATCGCCAGGGGCGCTTGTGGTTCGGCGGTGGCGGCGGTCTTTATCGCATGCAGGGCGATACGCTGGTGGAAGTGCGTCGCACGGGGCCTTGGCGCTGATGGTGCTCCGCGCGGATGCATCCACGCTGCGACCTTGAACCGGAATGGACGATCCGTGTACCGCTGCACGATGCGTCTTCTCCTGGTGCTCTTCCTCTTCCCTTCGCTGTTGACCGCTCAGCCTCCCTCTCCACCCTTGTCCTTCGTGCTGGTGGAGAATGACAGGGGCCGACCGATGCGCGGCCCGATCGTGGAGGATGGCATGATGATGGAACTGCTGAGCGCCCAAGGCAAGCACCCCTGGTTGGTACGCCAGCAGTTCAAGGTGTCGGCGAGTTATCCTTACGGCCCGGAAAAACCGGGTGATCCTGTGCAATGGACCATGATGGGCGTGCCGGTGAAGTCGGGCCTGCGCCAATACGTGCAGTTCGAACTGTTCACCTGCTATTGCGAAGCGCAGCAGGTGGTGGTGCAGCGTGATGGGCAGGTGATGCGGATCCGTGTACCGAACGATCCATTAGAGCGAAAGCCCTTGGAGGATGCCGCCCTTGCCCGTTCGGGTGGAAGCGCATCGCCGGAGGTGTTCCGTTTCCGGCCGGGCACGTTCTCTTTCGCGGAGTTGGCGGGGGAGGAAACGTACGATGCGCTGGAGGGGCGGTTGGCGGAGCAGGGGCGGAGGGAGCGAGCGGAGCGCAAGTGAACGCGATGCATGGCGCGGACCAGCTGGTCATTTCACGCAGCATCCCATGGCAGCACGGTGGAGCGCGAACTGTTCACCGGTGGTGCACCACGGTGGCGTACCAGCGTTGATCGCCCTGCTCGATACGCAGGGTATATGCCCCATTCGCCAATGCCCGGTGATCGAGCGCGAGCGGTATCTGATGGTCGGTTATGCGTGCCCCAGCGCGTGCGATGTGATCGATGGAAGTTCTACCGCATCGATACGCTGACACCGCGACGGGCACCCGTTACGCTCACGGGCGTGCCAGTTCAGCCTTTAGTACATCAGCCACGCCCAGCGGTTGTCGGCCCAGGATATGAGCGAGTTCACTGGTCGGCTGCAGCACCACCCCTTGCGCCATGGCATCGGCAAGACCAGCGAGGAAGCCCGCTAGGCCGGCTGGCACGCCCACTTTCACCAATACTTGCTCGTAGGCGCCCGGCGCGATGTGCTCGTGGATGACGGCTCGTCCGGTCAGCGTGCTCAGGCTGCTCGCCAACGCGACATAGTCCACCGCGTGCGCAAGGCTCAATTGGTGGACCTTTCCATGGTGCTTGGGGTCGGCGATGATGCGTGCCGTGGCTTCGGCCAGGTCGGCACGAGCGGCCCAGGATACACCGTGCGGTGCGGTGGGATAGGCGAACACACCACTCTCCAGCGCGTTGCCCAGGAGCATGGGGATGGCATCGAGGTAGATGCCGTTGCGGATGAAGGTGTGCTGAAGCCCGCTGGCGGCCATGTGTTGCTCGGTGTGCTGGTGGTCCGAGATGGCAGGACCGAACCCGCGCTCGTCGTGGTGGATGACCCCCGAGTAGAGCACATGCTTCACTTCGGACCGTGCGGCGATGTCAACTACGCGGCGGTGCTGTTCCAGGCGGTCTGGCGCGGCGGTGGGCACCAGGTAGAGCGTGCCGACATCGGTGAGCGCCGCCTCGATGGAAGCGGGATCATCGAAGTCCATGGAGCGTATGGTCACGCCGGTGTCCGCGAAACGCGCCAGGGCCTGTTGGTTGCGCCCAGCTGCGACCAGTTGCGCAGGGGGCAGCAGGTTGCTGAGGTGGGCGAGCACACCTCCGCCGAGGTGTCCGCTGGCTCCGGTGATGAGGATCTTGTTGTTCATGGGGATTCTTGTTGATGGGACAAAGGTCCCGGGCAACGAGTATCTATTTGATATCACTATCCTGAAGGATAGTAGTATCCGCCGGGAAAGTCTCCCGAACTTCGTGGCCTGCACGCTGAGCCATGAAACACTTCCCCAACGTTCCGAACCGCATCAAGTGCATCTCGGAGATCCTCCCGACCCGGGACACCGTGGAGCTGCTCTCGGGCAAGTGGAAGGTGCTCATCATCCTCACCTTGCTGGCCAAGGGCACATCGCGCTTCAACGAACTGGTGAGCGACATCGGCACCATCACACCGAAGATGCTGAGCAAGGAGTTGCGCGACCTGGAGCAGAACCAGCTGGTGTCGCGCACAGTGAAGGCCACGGTGCCGGTGACGGTGGAATACGAGTTGACCGCCCATGGGCGCACCCTTGAACCACTGATCGCGGCGATGCGTGACTGGGGCAACACCCATCGCGCACGGATCGCAGGGCGCAAGGGACGTTTGCGGGCGGCGAAGGCCGCCTAGAGTAAGGTGAAGTGCTCGGCTGTACAACATCTATCGATCCTTCGCATGCCTAAGGTGTACCGTCTTGCATGCACGCCTCATTCCTGCTTCTCATCCTCTTGCTCGCACCCGCGCTTGTCGCCCAATCCGTGGACGGACCCGTTCTCGAAGCCCGCTTGGAGCCATCGATCAGTCATCGGCACACGCGATCCGGTAGAACTTCAACGCCGCTCTACACCCTCACGGATACCATCGTGGTGCAGGTTACCGGCTATGTAATGCTGGACGGCGGCTGCGGAAGTGGAACGCCGCTCTATGGTTTCCAACGGAAGGAGGGCGATGCGTGGGTGGACTACCTGCCGCCCTGCAACGTGCAGTTGTGCTGTGGTATGCCGAGTGCGGAATGGGTGCAGCACACGGTGGGCTTGGTGCCGGCGCGGGTAGCGTTGCCCGCATACGGCAAGCCGTGGATCCCGGGCGAATTCCGCTTGGTGGTGTTGCTGGTGGGCGACAAGGAACTGGTGGGGCCGCCGTTCACCGTGGTGGAGCCATAGCATCCGGTTCCTTCCAAAATGCGGTCTACTTTCTACGCTTCTTGCGTTGTGCCGAATGGCACCACCAACATGTTACGGACAGCGACCCGTTCGGACGTGTTACTTCTTCGCGGAGGACAGCAGCATGCAGGTGCCGTTGACGAAATTCTTAGCGTTCTGCGCTGCTGGCCGAAGGCATTGGTCACTCCACCACCACGCGTGTCACTTCGTTCCCCTGATCAGTGGTCACCCGCACGAAAAGAACTCCCGTGGCGTTCAATTGGAACGTCGCGCGTTGTGCGTTGATCGGTCCCGTGCGCTGCACCAGACGGCCACTAGCATCCGTGATCTCCACACTGTGTGCTCCGACCGGAAGCTCCAGGGTGAAGGTGCCATCGCACGGGTTCGGATAGGGCAAGTGCGCGTTGGTGGCTGCAATATTGGTAACGCCCGTGGCCAGCGCATCGAAGCGAGCGATGAACGTGGTACTGCTGCCAGTAGTGGCGTTCAGCACCGTTTCACCTGCGAAGGATGCATCGCTCATCGTGAGCCCGCTAGCATGTATGCGGTCCGCCACGCCATAAGCCGCCATGGCGTACCATGTAGGTCCATTGCCGCTCAGTTCCTTCACGCCGTTCACGGTGCCGTCGATATCCAGCTCCATCACGAATGCAGCGCCCGGGTCTTCACTGCTCTCCACCTGCAACGGACCGAACCACACATTGTTGAAGAAGGTGCCACCCACCAAGAGTCGTGTACGCGCCGTGTTCAAGACCACACTATTGCAGACACCACCGCCCTCCTCACCGCCCACTGGCACGGCCCATGCGCAGCTGCCATCGCCGGGGAAGGCCGCCACCAGACCGCTGCCAGTATACGGCTCCATGGTGATACCAGCCAAGGTGATCGGAAATTCGAAGAACGCACTGATGTACACCTGTCCTGCATCGTCCACGGCAATGTCAGTGGGCATGAAAAAGCCGAGTGTTTCGGCATGTACCAATGTGCCGGTGTTGTCGTACTTGACAAGGAGTGCCATGTCCGAACCACCGGTGACCAAGTTGATGCCGCCGATCACCACGTCGTCGCCCACGAAGCCGGTCATGTACGTGTTGCCCGCTGCATCCGCTGTAATTTGATAGCCACGTGTCGAGCCTATAGGAGAATCGCTCAAATTGCCCCAGAGCAATCCGTTCTCATCGAAGGCCAGCGCGAGCAATTGCGGGCCACCAGAGGTGTTCTGCAAGGTCACGCCATCGACGGTGACGATCGGTGATTCGCTCGATCCAGCCACGTACACACGGCCCTCTACATCGACCCAGATGTCCCTCAGGTCGGCTCCCGTATTGCCGATGCCGCCCCAACTGAACATCTGTTGTGCTTCGCCATTGGTATCGAAGCGTGCGATGAAGGAACTGTGACTACCGTTATTGATCGCTGTGAACCCATCGATGTTGAGTTCACCGGCGAAGCCTCCGCCGATCCAGACTTCGCTCGTACTGGTAGTGGCTATGGCATGTACGTTCACTCCTTGCGAGCTGGTGATGGCGCGTACCCATAGCAGAGCACCGGTACTATCGTAGCGAGCCAGGTTGTACCCTTCGCCTACCACCGTGGTGCCACCACCATAGTCGGCGCTGACACCATGGCCCAGCACATACACATGGCCGGTGGCATCTATTGCACTTTGGTGTCGGTGGGCAAAGGAAAAACGGCCAGCGAAGCGCAACCATTCCACATCCGGGGTCTGGGCCCACAGGCGATCGGCACACAATGTGGCAAGGAGGAGGAGAGCGTGTTTCATGCCCAGGTTAGCGTTCATCCGAGGAGCGCGGTTCGATGCTCGTTTACCGCGTCATGGTCTTTTCTGCCAGGACTTTTCGTGGTCCTAATTTAAAGCAAGGAAGTGCGCCTAGCCAATGTTCAGCTCATGAGCGATACTACCGCCCCGCATCTGCGCTCGCCGGGTGCTCGCGATCGGTCACCGCCATACACGTTCCGGGCAAGCTTCCTCACCGCTCTACCGCCTCAGCGACACCATCGTGGTTTGCAGCACTGGGTATGTCAAGCTCGATGGCAGCTGCAACACCAGCACTCCGTTGTTCGGCTTCCAGCGAAAAGAGGGCGATGCGTGGGTGGACTACCTGCCGCCCTGCAACGTGCAGTTGTGCTGTGGTATGCCGAGTGCGGAATGGGTGCAGCACACGGTGGGCCTGATCCCACGACACATCGCCAAGCCCGGGCACGGCAGGCCATGGAAGCCGGGTGAATACCGCGTGGTGGTACTGCTGGTGGGCGAAAAGGAACTGGTGGGGCCGCCGTTCACTGTTGTGGAGGCGGAGTGATCCTTCGTGAAGGAGCCAACAGCGGGTTCACCTTCCCAGCCCCACCTCCGCCACCCGCTTCGCGATACGATCCACACGCATATACGCCGTGTTGCTCAGCACCACCACGGTGAGCGGCCGATCGAGGAAGCGCAGCACGAAGGTGGCGTAACCGGGCCATCCGCCGGAGTGGTGGGCCACGCGTTCGTTCGTGCCGCCACCGTCGATGAACCAGCCCAGGCCGGTCTCCGTGGGTTCGCCTTTCTTCGTGCGTTGCACGGTGGTCATGCTGTCTTGTGCGTCGAATGAGAGCACGGTGCCGGAACGGAGCGCGGCATCCCACAGCGCGTAGTCGCGCAGGTTGCTGTTCACGGTGCCATCGCCGGTGATGCCATCGAGCCAGCGCACGAAGTCCTGATCGGGCATGCTGTCGGGCAGATGGAACGCGCCGGTGCTATCGCGCATGCTGCCGTAGGCGTAAGCGGGGATCACCTCACCGCTGCGACGGGTGTTGTACACGCGGGTGCGTTGCAGGCCCGCGGGGCGGAATAGGAGCTCGTCCATGGCTTGCGCGTAGGGGCGACCGGTGATGCGTTCGATCACGCAGGCCAGCAGCACATAGCCGGTGTTGCTGTATTCCTCGCGTTTACCGGGTTTGAAGTCGGGCTTCGGCTTGTGCTGCACCAAGGCGGCGAGCACATCGGCATTGGTGGCGATGCGCTTCCTGTCCCAGTGCTTCTCCAGCAGTTCCATGTAATCGGGCAGACCGCCGGTGTGGGAGAGGAGTTGCCGTATGGTCACGTCGCGGTAGGGCAGTTCGGGGAGGTGCTGTTGTACACGATCGTCAAGGCGCAGGCGACCTTGTTCCATCAGTCGCAGGATGGCACTTGCGGTGAAGGGCTTGCTGCACGAGGCCAGTTCGAAGAGCGTGGTGTCGGTGAGCGTTTCTCCGGTGCGGCGATCGGCCAGGCCGAGGCAGCTGCTGTAGCGCACACGGCCACTGTCGATCAGCATCACGCAACCGTCGAAGGAAGCACGTGTGTGTTTGTCGTTGAGGTAGGCATCGAGGGTGTTGCGCAGGTCGGCATCAGTGGGCACGGGGCGTTGCACGCTGTCCTTGGCGAAGAGCAACTTGCTGGGCCGGTTGCCCATGCCCACGATACGTGCCTTCTTGCTGAGCACCACGTTGAAGGCATCACTCTCGGTAGGGTCGTAGCCGTAGCTGAAGAAGAGCCGGTAGCTGGTGGGGCTGCGCTTCACCAGACTATCCAAGTGCGGTGTGCCCAGGGCGCTGCTCATCTGCCCGAAGCTGTTCTTCAGCACGGATGGCCGAAAGAGCAGGGCGAGCGGACCGCCGAGCTCGTCGTGCATGGCTTCGTAGTCGCCGCGCTCGAAGGCTGCAGCGAAGCGGCGTGCTGTGGCGGCATTGGCGCTGTCGTTCTGGGCGGTAGCGGCGGAGGCGAGCGCGAGGGTGGTGGCAAGGAGCAGGTGGCGCATGGGTGCAAGGTATTCGGCAAGGGCTTCCGGCCCCTTGTGTTCCTTCGCGCACGTTTGAAGTTGTCATTGATCACGTGGAATTCGGGGTGGCGAACGGCTACCTTCGGCACGGCCACAACCGTACGGGGACGTCCCCGTCTTCCTTGAAACAACCTGCCCATGCGCCACTACCTTCTTCTTGTTACCTCCTTGTCGGCCATCGCCGCGCACGCCCAAGGTTACGGCTGGGACTGGGCATGGTCCGCCGGCAGCGCAGGATCCGAGAATGCCCAGGTCAGCGTATCGCCCCAAGGCGATGTCCATGTGTACGGCGGTTTCGAGAACAGCATCGATGCGAATGGCACCACGCTCACGAGCAGCGGTCAGGACGATGGCTTCGTACTATCGCTTGCAGCCGATGGCAGCGTCATCTGGTCCGCGGTGGCGCACCATACCGGATCCCTCACCGTTCACGATGTGGCCTACCGCAGCTCGGGCGAAGTGGTGGTCTGCGGCACCGTGTTCCATAACGGCGATGCGGCTCAGTTCGGCGCCTTCTCGTTGGAGGGGATGGAGTTCGGAACGCAAGCCTTCGTGGGCGGACTTTCCCCAGCGGGCGAATGGCTCTGGGTGAGCGGTGTAGATGGCGCCATCAGTACGGAAGGTTGGCTGGTGGAAGTGGATGCGGCCGATGCGATCCTGCTCGGATGCAAGTGGGGCAATGGCCTGGCCGTGTACCGCTACACGGGTGCGGGCGTTGCCGGCTGGTCCGCTTCGGCCACGAGCACCGGCAGTTCGGTGGACCTCTACGCCATGGATGTGTTGCCCGATGGGGACCTCGTGCTCACGGGTCGCTGTTATGGGACGGGTACGTTCGGAGCGAACACCATCAGCGTGAGTGGCAACTTCTACGATGCCTATGTGGCGCGGCTTTCGGTCGAAGGTGACTGGACCTGGGTACGTCAAGCGGGTGGAAGCCATTGGGACAAAGGGTTCGGTGTGATCGCCGATGAACAAGGTGATGTCTACGTGGCGGGCACCTTCCGCAACACGGCCACCTTTGGCACTGCGCAGGTCACCGCCACGGGTAGCAATAACGACGGGTGGTTGGCGAAGCTGAACGGCAACGGCGATTGGCAATGGACCGTGCAGATGGGTTCCACTGCCTACATGGAGGTCTATGGCATGGACATGAACGATGATGGCGATCGCCTCGCGCTCACGGGCAGCTATGCCTTCAATACACCCACCATAGGAGGCTATGTTCTACCGGCGCCCGCAAGTAATGATCTGTACGTGATCGAATACAGCACGGCAGGGGAGGTGCTTGGTGCCTACGGAGCCGGCAGTACGGGGAATGATAATGGAAGCGGTGTGGCGTACGGTGCAGATGGTGAATTGTACTTGGCCGGCGTTTTCGGGGCACCACTGCAACTCGGTCCGATCGCACTGACCAGCGTGGCCACGCCCGACCTGTGGGTGGGGCGTTTGAGTCCGGTGATCTCCACCGGAAGCGCTGTGCAGGATCGACCGGACCCGGTGGCCATGCGTTATGGCTCGGACGGCAATGTGTGGATGGCTACCAACGGTGCAGCGGGTGAGTTGCACGTGTTCGATGCGCGCGGGCGGCAGGTGCTTGGAACGCAGCTCATGGGCACTGGTCCACATGCGCTGGGTTCGTGGGTCGCTCCAGCCGGGCTGCATACGTGGATCTTCACCGCAGTGGATGGACGAAGGACGACGGGCAAGGTCGTGATCCAGTGATCCGGTGCGCGCTTGAAGGAGGGGTGACAGGTGCCTATGCGTACCATTACCCTGGAATGATGGAACTTGGCACGATAGGTGGTTGAACATTCATTCGCTTCGCCACCACATCATGGAACACGTTCGTCGTTACCTATCGTTCTTGCTTGGCCTGTGCCTTCTCAATGCCTGTTCCGATGCGTTCGCCCAGCGCCTGGTGGTGGTCGTCACCGATGAAGCGGGCAAGCCGATGCCGGGCGCTCGCGTGAGCCTGCGCGATGCACGCGACCGTGGCATGAAACCCTCGGCGAAAAAGGATGGCCACTTCACCTTCGACGACATCCCCGAAGGCTACGATGCCCTACAAGTGAAAGCCGCCGGCAAGCTGCTGAACGGCTGTCAGTGGTATGGGTCCCTGCCCGACACGGTACGGATGACGATGCGCAAAGGGCCGTACTACCTGATCGATGAAGGGCATCGGCAGGCGCGGTTGGTCTTCGATGACCGGCGCTTGGAGGTGGACTATCACCCTGGCATTCGCACGGACAGCTTGCGGCCTTGGTTCGCGGAACGTGGTCTGGTCTGTGAGCCCCATACCTGCACCTACTTACGGCGCAAGGGCGGCGGTAAGTTCAAACTGCACCACAATACCGAGCTGGAAGCCGTGCGGAAGAACCCGGCCGTGATAGGGGCTGGCCTCTATGCCGAGCACCAGAAGCGGGATCTGATGGAGGGCGTAGGCGTGGTCCCTCACGCAGGGTTGAGCATGTCGGTGCAGCACCAGTACACGGGCATCGTACGCATCAGGTTCCATGGATCCGCGATGACGGAGCAGGGTGCTTTCGGTTACATCTTGGGGATCAACCGACTGCTCGATCAGTATGGCTTCCGGTTGACGGAGACCACAACCGGCTACGCGGATGAACGGATACTCCCTGCGGCGTTCAGCGATGGCGGTGTGGAAGCGAAGCCGGTCTCGGGACTGGCCGGACCTTTTTTGATCGGGCAGTTGGAGCAATTGGCGCGGCAACCGGCCGTGGCCAAGGTGGAGCTGGTGGTGCCGAGGCTATTGGATTGAACGGGCGTCAGGTCTACCAACAAGAAAGGCTGCCCCTTCGAGCAGCCTTTCTCCGATAGGTAGGTGGTGATCAGAAGTTCTTCTCCACTTTCTTCGCCAGCTTCGGCATCTTCTCCTGCATGTCCTTCATCAGGTTCTCGGCGGCTTCTTCGCACAGTGGTTTGATCTTGTCGAGGTCCAGCACCGGAACGCCGGCCACCATGGGGATCGACTTCTTCGCTGGTGCGTACTCCACGAAGTTGAAGACCTTGTCGCCTTCGCTGTTGAAGAGCATGATATTCATGACGGCAGCGACACCGGCCGTGCCCATGCCACCGACAGCCACTTTCGGCTGGAATTTGAATCCGAGGTTGATGAACATGACACCATCGGCTTTGCCCTTGAAGATGTTCAACATCTTCACCTTGTTGCTGTTCTCCTTCTTCAGCGCGTTCGGGATGAGCACTTTGTAGCCGGCGTAAGGGATCGCTCCATCGGACCAACGGCTGCCATCCTGTTCGGATTCGCCAGAGCGGCTGTCGAACGCCTTGTACGCCTCGTCGCCGATCACTTCCGCTTCTGGCAGGATGGTGAAGGTGAACTCCTTCGCATAGATGTTGAAGAAGTCATCGTGGAACTTGTTGAGCACGGAGGTCAGGTCGAAACGTTCGTCCTTGGCCAGGGTGGCCACGCCAGCGGCGAACGCAGCGTCGCCGTTCAGGTCGGAGGTGTCCAAGTATTTGTCCACATAGCAGGTCACTACGGCGACGTTCTTCTTCTGGGCGAAGAGGATGGTGCTGGCGCCGAGCGCAAGGCTCAGCAACGATAGGCGGGCAAGGTCTTTCATGGTGGGTGTTGGCCGCGTGGAAAATGCGCGGGCGCGGGCAGCTGCGATCATCGTGCCATAAAAGCCCCGGTCCGGGCGCGGCGGAGGGTCATTCCGGGGTGAGTGGTCAACTCCCTATACCGGCGAGTGAGCGCAACAGATCGCCGATCTCCGCGATGGAGCTGGGCTCGAAGCGCAGTTCCACTTCGGCACTGGGTGAGGCGGGCCGCATACACACATGGGCTTGGCCATCGATCACGGTGTAGGCGAAGACGGTGGCGGGTTCCGCGCGGGCCACGCTGGGCGAAGCGTAGTTGTTCCACGTGTTACGTCCCATCTGCATTACGCTACGGATGCGGTCGAAGACGAGGAAGACTTGGGCATCGGTCTGGCGCGGTGCGTTGGCCACCACCACGTACTTGTCTTCCTCCGGCACATTGATGAACCTGTCGCAATTGACCCAGCCCAGTGTGGTGGTGCTGAAGACGTAAGCGTTCACCCCGCCCATGTCGGCGCTGTTGAGGCTGTCGGCGCGTAGCACGTATTCCTGCATGCTGGCTTTGCGCACCTGCTCGTAGTTGGCGCGGAGCGAATCGTAACGCTGGCGCAGCGGTTCCATCAACGCGTTGTAGCGTGTTTGAGCCGGGAGGTAGGTGTTCGTATGCCAAGCGTCGTATTCCACCTTCTTCAGCGCCTCCCAATCAGCCTTGCGTTGGGCATAGCGTTCCAGCCGCTCTGGATAGTTGGCGCACTCCAGCTCGAAGGCGGCCAGCTTCTTCTCGTAGCGCGCACGTTGCACATCGAACTTGTGGAGGGCTTGCTTGTAGACGAATTCGCTTCGCTCCTTGGCGCGTTCGGGGAAGAGGAAGGCCCACCACGGCAGCTTGCGCGTGTAACTCTCTTCGCGCGGAGCGATGGGTTCGCGCGGAGGTGTGGGTTCCGAAGGTTTGATGGGTTTACCCTTCTGGTCCTCGCGGTAGTGCGGCCATCGGAAGGCGATCCGTGGGCGAATGGGGTAAGGTGGTTCGCGCCAAGTGGTCACTTTGGTCACGGGCAGTGGAGTGGAGGTCGCTGTCCAGTCGGCACCATCGTTGCTTACGAAAAGCTCCATGCCTGCCTCCTGGCTGCTAGCGGGCAGACTTACCTGCATGGGCGTGGAAGCTTGCAAGCGGAGGTCCGCGCCATTCGCATCCGTGGCGCGTACCTGCAACATGCCGCCGGTCTCCAGCATGCGTGACCCACTGCGGGTGCTGAGCTGGTGGGCCAACATGGCCTGCAGTCCCACGGCTTCCGTCAATTCTACCTCCACCTGCCCTTGCACCGGTCGGCCTGAAGCATCCACGAACGCGTGTGCGGCGAAGGACAGTTGTGTGCCTGCCGAGCCCACCACCACTTGTGGCGTTGTGGGGTCGATGGTGAAGCGTTGCACGCTGCCTTCCATCAACGCACGCCGCAGTTCTTCGGTATCGGCATAGCTGTGGCGGGTGAAAGTGAGATGTACCCTACGGTTCTGGGCCATGCCCTCATCGTGCCGGTTGGTCGCGAGCGGATCGCGTTCACCGGAACGTTGGATGCGCACGCGCTGCGGATCAACGCCATGGTCGGACAAGTACTGCAACACGGCTTCAGCACGGGCTTGGGAAAGCGCCTCGTTGTAGTCGATCGGGCCATCGCTGTCGGTGTGCCCATGTACGGTGAAGGCATAGTCGCCGCGGATGGTCAGGGTGGCGATGAAGGCATCGAGCGCTGCGGTGGCCGCCGGGGTCAATGTGCTCTCGTCTTTCTCGAAGTGGACGAGGAGATCGTGGTGGGTGGTGGCGGTGAAGCCGTAAGCGGCGAACAGCAAGCAGAGCGTTAGGAGGATCCGGCGTGCCATGGTGTGAGGTGTTAGTGCATGTTCTTGGAACAGGATCCGACGGGGGATCATTGTCCCGTACACCTGTTAATGCGGCGAAGGGGAGAAGGTGACCGCCCGGTCTTATCCGGCTCGAGGGAAGTTTGGGCTAAGCCACGTGCAGAGCGAAGTAGGGTGGCCCATCGTACACCTACACGCCCATCAGTTCAGGAACGCGCCAGCGAAGACGGTACACTGTTGCCACGAAGGCGCGCCCCGGTGAACGATCCCCAGCCAGTATCCGCTTGAGGTGCTCAATGCTCCAAGAGCACGCGGCTCATCCAGAAAGAGCCCATGGCGTCTCGTACTTCCACGACATAGGCTCCCGAGGTGAACGAGGCGACCTCCAGCTCCATGCGTCGTGTGGCCGCAACGTTCCTGTCCAAGACCAAGCGCCCGAGAGCGTCGCGTAGACCGATGCGTGTGATCATTTGACCCGATGGAAGTTCGATGCTGAGCACGTCCGTCGCCGGGTTGGGAGCGATGCGCATCCGGCTGTTCGTCGGTCCATCGATGGAAGTGAGGATCACCGGCACGCAGGCGCTCGTATCCGCGCATGCGCCCACATTCACGCGAACAGCGTACGAACCAGTGTTCGCCGCATAGGTCTGCTCCGTCGCTCCGGCGATGGGTGTGAAGGCGTTCAAGCAATCGAGCCACTGGTAGTCCAGGCCTGGGGCTGCGGACAGGATGTTCGCATCCGCGGTCACGTTCACGTCGAGCGGATCGGTGCAGGTGTACCCGCTCAGGAACCACGGCTGTTCGCGTCGGAGGTCGTGGTAGGCGATACCCGTATGCGTGCCATTCGCCACCAAGCTCGGATACTGGATGGCGTGTGAAGGAGCGCCCAGGTCGCTGGTCACGGTCCAACCGGAGCCGTTGGCATCACTGGCTTTCGCGTAGCGCAGGTCACCCGCACCTTGATAGGCGATGGCCGGCACCCCATCCACGCTGGCGAGCGAGCCGAAGCGACCACCGACGGCATCCACCTGTACTGGAGTACCCCATGCCGATCCGTTCGCGGTGGTGGCGCGTACGAACTTCAACGCGTCGTTCGTCTCATCCCAATAGGCGATGGCGGGTAAGCCGTTCACCAAGGCCATGGTGGCGAATCGCCCCACGTTACCAGTGGCATCGGCGGTGGTGCTCACCAAGGCCCCGGCACTGAAGTCGGCGTTGTTGCCGACCACGAAGAGCAGGTCTCCGGTGGCGATCTGGTTGAAGGCCACGGCGGGCAGGCCGTTCAGTTCCATCAAGGCTACGGTGATGTTCAGTGCGCCACTGCTGCCAACGGTGGTCCCGTTCTGTGGCCAGGTGGCACCGTCCACGTCATTGGCGCGCACATACCGGACGTTGCTGTTCGTGTTGTTCTGATAGGCCACCGCGGGTCGCCCGGCGATCACCTTCAACGCGATGCCCTGCCCGCGCGGTTGGCTCTGGCTGTCGTCCATGCCCACGGAGCTTCCCCAACTGCTACCCAACGCATCGTCCGCCCGCACGTAGCGCACGTTGTCCTGCTCGTCGAAGTAGGCGATCGCGGGTCGCCCGTTCACGATCGTCATGCTGCAGTATTCACCACATGCGCCGAGCGAGTCCACGGTTATGGAGGTGCCCCATTGGGTGCCGGCGCTGTCCAACGCGCGCAGGTAACGCAGGTCCTTGTTACTTGCATCGTAGTACGCCAATGCGGGATGGCCGTCCACGATCGTTTGGCTCACATGGCGGCCCAAAGCAGGATGGGTGTCGATGATGACCGGTGCATTCCAAGCGTTCGCACCCATGCCTGTGCTGTTGCTGGCGCGCACGAACTTCAAGTCGCGTGTGGTCACATCCTGATAGGCCACGGCAGGGGCTCCATCCACCACGGCCACGCTGATCTCACGACCCACGATCCCGGGCGCATCGACCATAACGTGGTTGGTCCAACTGGAGCCGTTGGCATTCGCGGCGCGCACGTAGTAGAGGTCGCCGTTCGTCACGTTGTGGTACGCCACCGCTGGTGAACCCTCCACTTCGAATATTCGGGCATACGCTCCGAAGTCCTGGCCGTTCACATCGTGTACGGTCACATCAGCTGCCCACGAATCGCCGTTGGCATCATTGGCGCGGCGGAAAGAGACGCGATCGTCGTCCGCGCGGTAATAGGCCATGCATGGCACACCTCCAACCACGGCGAGGGAGGGATACACACCGTTGTTCACGCCGGTCGCGATCGTGAACCCCGTGTTCCATGCAGTGCCGTTCGCATCGGCGGCTCGGATGTACCGTGTCGTGCCACCCCGTCCAACAGCGATCGCTGGGTTCCCGTTCACGACCTTCAGCTCGGTGCGGATGACGAAGCCCACAAGCAGTTCGGGGTTCACGGGTGTGCCCCAAGACTCACCATCCGCATCGAGTGCGCGGCAGTACGTAAGGCGGTTGGTGGAAGCGTTGTAGTACGCGATGGCCGGTTGTCCGTTCACCACGGCGAGGCTGGCTGCTTTACCCACGTCGCTGCCTTCTTCCACCACCACGGGAGCAGCCCACGTATCGCCATTCGCATCCAAGGCGCGCACGTACATCAGGTCGTTTCCGGGGAAGCTTTGGTAAGCGATGGCCGGTCTGCCATTCACCACGGCGAGGGTGAGGTGGCTGCCATCAAGTGCCGGAGCATTCACCATCACCGGAACACCCCAGGTGGTACCTGCGGCATCGGCAGCGCGCACGAAGCGGATCATCCGGTGGGTCTCATCCAAGGTGGCGATCGCCGGGGTACCGTTGACGATGACCATGCTGTTCCACAAGCCGATGGATCCTCCGGTGCCACGATGGTCAGGGATCTCTAGCGCGTTCGACCAGGTCTGCGCGCTGGTGGATGCCGCGAACAGCAGGGAGAGGAGCGTGGTGGTGGTCTTCATTCGGGTTGTGGGTACAGACGGTGGAGAGCGGCATAGCGCTGCCTGCCCAGTGCAAAGGAATACCAGCATAACGCATCCTAGGGCAGCCCTCGACCGAGCGGATCCACCGGTGCAACTACTTTAGGACCGGACATGCTTCCGGAACCATTGCTCGAACGGCACACAGTTTGGCTGGACCGCACTTCGTTGCGGTTCATTCGTGAGCGATGGACCGGCTTGTCCAGGTGCTGTGCCCGGTTCAACGTGCTTTTCCTGCTCTTTTTGACCTGTGCCTTGGGTCATGTCAGTCTGGGTGCGGATAACGCTTGTGCTCAACACCTGTCCCTGGCGAAGAAGCTGTTGCCGTTGAACGCCGATTCCGCCTTGTTCCACGCGGTGGAAGCCGAGAAATGCATGGCCGACCTGGGTACTGCCGAGGAGCGCGTGCGCGTACTCATGGCGATCGGCGATGCGCAGCAGACTCTTCGCGATATGCCTGCCGCGTTGGACGCCTACCAGCGCGCACAGCGGGCTGTGGACACGGCGGTGCAACGCAAAGGCGCTACCCCGGATCTGCGCTTGGCCCAGGCCGATATCGACCTCAACATCGGCCTGCTCTACTTCAACCTGCGCGACGAGGAGAAGAGCATCGTGCACTTCAACGGTGCGTTGCGGAAACTGGACGAGGCGGTGGGCTTGGACAGTGCTGCCCTCGCCCTGCGCAAGGTCCGCCTGTTCAACAACATGGCCGCGGTGTATGTGCGCCGATCGGACTACACCACGGCCCTGCCGTACTTCCAGCAGGCCTTGGCCATGAACCGGCCATTGAACGATGCGCGGAATGAAGCCTCCTTGACCAACAACATCGGCATCTGTTTGATGGAACTCGGCCAATACGGACCGGCCAATGAGAATTTCCTGCGTGCCCTGGCCTTGCGCAAGGAGTTGGACGATGCCCGTGGCCAGGCGCAAGTGTTGAACAACTTGGGGAAGAACCAGGTGAACTTCGGCCGTTTCGCCGAGGCACGTGATCATTTTCAACAGGCCTTGACCATCGGCGAACGGATCGGCAGCGGCGAGTCCATGGTGATCTCGTTGGAGTCACTCTCCCTCGTCTACGATACGCTCGGCCAGCATGAAGCTGCGTTGGACGCGCACCGGGCCTTCAAGACCTTGAACGATAGCTTGTACAACGTGGACAGCCGCCTGACCATGGCCCGGATGGAGGAGGAGTTCCGGCGCGATAAGGAACGGGAGATGTTCCGTGTGGAAGGTGCGCGCAAGGATGCGGAGAACGCCCGGCAGCGGATCTGGAACTGGGCCTTGATCGGAGCCCTGTTCTTCTTGGCATTGACCACCTACCTGGTGACGAAGGTGCTGCGCCAACGGGTACGCACGAGCCGGCTGGAACAGGAAAAGTTACGGCTGGAGCGCGAGAAGCTGGAGGCTGAACAAGCGGCGCTGCAGGAGAACCTCGCCGCCAAGGACCGGGAACTCACCGCCAATGCGCTGTTCCTGCTGAAGCGCAACGAGCTCATCGGCCACATCGCCGAACGCCTCCTGAAAGCCAAGCCCACCTTCAAGCAGGAGAACCAGCAGGTGATCCAGGAGATCGTACGCGACCTGCAGGCCAGTCATGATGAACACAATTGGGCGGCCTTCGAGGCGCACTTCACGCGGGTGCATTCCACCTTCTACAAGACCTTGCAGGAG
>JAEUTC010000159.1 GCA_016787985.1 Flavobacteriales bacterium
GATCGAAGCCGTCCGATTCCGTGATCGACTTTCGGTGAAATTCGATGTACCAGATGAGCTTGGAGAAGCCTTGGTGCCATCGATGATCCTTCAACCATTGGCGGAAAATGCCATCAAGCATGGTCTGGACTCCCAGGATGAGGGCGTGGAGATAATCGTCACGGCGAAACGAATGAACGGATCATTGGTCTTATCCGTGGTGGATGATGGGCATGGGTGCCCCGATGTCGAGAAGGCATTGCTGCGCGGGGGCATAGGTCTTCAGAATGTGCGCGAGCGCTTGCGGACCTTATATGGTGAGCGCGGCATCATGCACGCCTCCACACCGGATCCCGGTGGATTCAGAGTGGACCTTCAATTTCCATACGAACAAGGAACTCCAACAGATGAAACGCACTCGCATCATCGTCGTGGATGACGAACCGGACGCACGGGAACGATCAGTGGAATTGATCGGCCAGGACCCCACTTTGGAAGTGGTATCGGAATGCCGCAATGGTGAAGAAGCGGTCCATGCCATCATCAAGCACAAGCCGGATCTGGTCCTGCTCGATGTGCAGATGCCGCTGATGAACGGATTCGACGTTGTGCGAAGGATCGGCCCATCCCGCATGCCCCTCACCATCTTCGTAACGGCATACGACAAATTCGCCTTGAAGGCCTTCGAGGTCAATGCCGTGGACTACCTGCTGAAGCCCTATGATGACGCTCGGTTCCATGCTGCGGTGGGCAAGGCGAAGAAGCTGGCTGCCATGAGCACGAATGACCGTTTGACGGGAAGGCTAATGGACCTGGTCCGTGGCCATTTGCATGAACAGAACGAGTTCACCGAAACCTTCACCATACGCGATAAGGGACGCGACCATGTGGTCCATGTGGACGATGTGGTCTTCCTGCGCGCCGAAGGGAACTACTTGTGCCTGCAGCTGAAAGAGCGCAACTACCTCTACCGGATGACGATGAACGCGGTGGAAACCGAACTGGACCCTGCACGATTCATGCGTATCCATCGCAGCTACATCGTGAACACTCTTCATATCCGAAACACCCGTTACAGCGGTAACAACGAGTTCATCTTCACCATGGCGAACGGAGAGCGGATCGTCAGCGGTCGCAGCTATAAAGAACAGATCGCTTCGCACCTTACACGCGCGGAAACCCCGTCCTGAGACCGATCGCATAACGGTGAGGTGGCCGCTTTGGATTGGTCCTGCTGCGCGTATTCCACCCCGATCCCCACGGACCGTCCCGTCCCGAACTCGGCACGGCCTGAGCCCCGATACTTTGAGCCTTCCGAAATGACCCTCCCTTCTGGATGGTCGGCCCGGATACCGAGTATCGCATGCAACCGGAAGTCACCGAAGCGGTGGAGGACCCACAGGAAGAGCTGGACGTAGTACATTGGCGCTATGTATCGGCGTTCCGCGAGGAGGAAGAAGCGGACGTTCCTGCAGCCCCTTCTCTCAGTTGGAGCTCCCGCCCAAGAATGATGCTCATTGCCAAGGTCCGCTCCTATTTCGCCCAAGCGCCGGTCCCCATGCGGACCGTATTCTTCGCGGCCGGTCTACTTTCTGGGCTTTTCGTATTCACTTCCTTCATTGGCCGCACCCAACTGGGAATGGCTCCGGAGAGGTTCGATTGGTGGATGCAAGCCCCGATCCCCTTCCTGAATTTCTTCACCTGGGCCTTATTCCTGCCTTTGGTGCATGACTGGTCGAAGAAGTGGCCGTTGAAAACAAGGCCGATCTGGAAGCCCATCGTGATCCACCTCTCGTATGGACTGCTGCTGTGCGTCATTCACGAGATCTTCACCAACACCCTGTACATCCTCTTACTCAACTACATCGGCCGCTTGGAATGGCAGCCCGAAATGATGAGTGGCATCATCCTGAGCCTACCTGGTGGTGTGGTGCAGCGCTTCATGGAATACGGCCTACTCTTGATCATACTCATGTACATGGAAACCCATCGGCAAGTGGGCCAAGAACGAACACGTGTCCTGCAACTCCAGAACGAGTTACAGACCACCCAACTGTTATCACTGAAGAAACAGCTACAACCTCATTTCCTCTACAATACGCTCAACACGGTCAGCGCATTGATGGACGAGGATACGAAAAGTGCGCGCATCGTACTTTCCAAACTCGGACAGTTGCTGCGGATCACGTTGGATGAGGAACGCAAGGAGCGTGTGACCCTCATCCATGAGATCGACCATGTGGGCAACTACCTGGGCATCGAGGCGATCCGGTTCAAGGACCGATTGCAAGTGCGGTACGACATCCCATCCGATTGCCAGAATGCGTTGGTTCCGAGCATGGTACTACAGCCTCTCGTCGAGAATTCCATTAAACACGGTCTCGACGCTGTAAGCGCTGAAGTGCGCATTACGATAGACGCGCAGCGCAAGGGCGACGATCTCGTACTTACCGTTAGCGACAATGGCCGGGGCTGCACGGACGTGTCGAAAGCGCTGGCCAAAGGGGGCATCGGTCTGCGCAACGTCCGCGAACGTTTATCCCTTCTCCATGGCCACGGCGGTAGATTCCAAGTTGCCTCCGAGCCCGGCAATGGCTTCCGCGTCATGATCTCAATTCCTTTCGAGCAAAAGGAACGAAAACGACATGAAGAACATCCGCACGTTGGTGGTCGATGACGAGCCTGCCGCTCGATCCCGCATCCTGCGCCTTTTGAACGCGGATCCAGAGATCCGTGTCGTGGCCGAATGCAGGAATGGTCAAGAGGCCCTGACCACCATTCAACAAGAACCGGTAGACCTCCTTTACCTCGACGTGCAGATGCCGCAGATGAGCGGCTTTGATGTAGTCCGCAAATTCGGGCCAGGGCAATCGCCCTTCGTGGTTTTCGTGACCGCACATGACCAGTACGCCACCAAGGCCTTTGATGTACACGCTGTGGACTACCTCTTGAAGCCCTATGATGACGAGCGCTTCTATACCTCGCTCGCCAGGGCCAAGGACTTCATCGAGATGCGGGAGAACAAGCGATTAACCGGCCGTTTGATGGACCTGGTCCAGGACCACTTGAACACCCGCAGGGAGTACACACAGGTGATCGTGATCAAGGAAAAAGGTCGCGAGTACCGTGTGCCGGTCAAGGACATCCTTTTCATCAGGGCCGAAGGGAACTACCTCATCATTCAGACGAAACCCCGTCATTACCTGCTGCGCATGACCATGAACATGGTGGAGACCGACCTTGACCCGGCGGTATTCGTGCGTGTGCATCGCAGCTATATGGTCAATATGGCCCATGTGCGGAACACTCGTTACAGCGGCAACAACGAATTCCTGTTCACCATGAGCAATGGGCAACACGTGCTCAGTGGACGTAGTTACAAGGAGCACATCGCCAAGCTTCTAAGTCGAACCATCGACGAAGCCTAAGGCTGGACGGGGCGGTCCGTTCAGCCTGGGGTGAACGTTCGTGCCACTCTCGCCACACTTCCACAGTTTTGTCAAAACACATCCATCGATGCGCGTCCTTCCGCTCCTCCTGCTCTCACTCAGTACACCTGTACTCGCCCAAGACCACTTCGAACGCATCTTGACAATGCCTGGCGCGTTGTATATCGCAGGAGTAGCTCAGGATGCAGAGAACCACTTCCTCATCGCCTCCGTGAATGAAGGCGACATCCAGGTCACGCGTATCTCCCCACAAGGAGACCATGTCTGGACCAACAAATACCCCTTATTCAGCGAGGAAGGGCTCTATGGGAATGGCATCGCTGTTGGACCCGAGGGCATTCTCGTGGCAGGCTACACCATCGGATTGGGCACGAACTCACGCGATGGTCTGCTCTTGCGTATCGCCCTAGATGGTACCTTGATCGAAGCGAAACGGGTGGACACCGGCAGTTCCAATGCCTTTCACTACCTGAAGGCCACGCCCACAGGGTTCATCGCCACCGGGCGATCCGATGCCGGGGGTAACCAATATGACATGACCCTTGCCAAACTCGACGATGAAGGCACTATCGAATGGCAGCGCTCCTATGGCACCACGGGCTGGGATTGGGGCTACCAAGCCACACCGTTGCTCTCCGGAGGATATGCCCTGGTAGGCTATGGTGACGGCCTTGGTACCGGGTTCGCTCCATCTGGCTACCTGGTCCGTACCGATGCGCTGGGGAACGAGCTTTGGGCCCGTAGCATCACCAGTGGCGGCGGTGTGGATGAGGCTTATGCCGTAGCAGAAAGCACAACGGGCGACATCTATGTGGGTGGTCGTTCGCTCGGTTACTTCAGCGGAGACGTTACCGCTTTCATCACCAAGATCTCCAGCACAGGAACGCACCTGTGGACCCGCGTGCTGCAGCAGGGTATCGAAACCGTGTCATTATTGAGCGGGGAGAATGGAGGCGTGATCTACTTGGCGCATCCTCAATATGTGGAAGGAGCAGCGGGCGACTACGAAATGGCCTGGGGTGAGTTCGCGGCGGATGGGACCTTGATCAATTCCAAACTCTTCGGCGGTGCGGGATCCGACAACGGAACAGCCCTATTCGATATGGGCGATGGCTCGTTGGCCGTTATCGGCTTCACCAATAGTGGAACGGATGATTGGAGCGGCTTGTTGATCCGCACGGACGAGAACCTGGATGCGGTTTGCAACAATCTGGAACTCGACCTGCCTTGGACGGTGGATGAAGCGATCGTGACGCCTTTTACCAGCCTGCCGGGTTCCGGCTTCGAGGTGTTCAATTACGCCTTGGGCAGCGAAGCCGTGGTGGTGAGCTCCTTCAACCCGTGCTGCTCCGTTTCAGCCAGCTATTCGACGACCAATGTTGGCTACCAGTTCACGTTCGAGAACACCAGCGAGGGGGCGACAACCTATTTGTGGGACTTGGGGGATGGTACGCAGAGCGATGAGGAGTCACCAACCCACCTGTATACGGAAGCCGGGCCTTACACCGTATGTCTGACCGCCTATGGGGAATGCGGGGAAGCGACCACTTGCGAGTCCATCTCCATCGGTGTTGGCGTGGAGGAAGGCACTGCGGCATCCAACGTCGATGTGTTCCCTTCGCCAGCGGACGCCAGCTTCACCGTGCGCTCATCGGAGGGAACCATCCGCACCGTTCGGCTTGTTGATGCGGGTGGTCGAGAGGTGGCGCGAATGGACCAGGTGCTTGCAGCGCAGGTACAGGTCCCTGTGCACGGCTTCGCACCAGGCATCTACACGTTGCGTGCGGAACTATCCGATGGAAGCATCGTGCGATCGCAGGTCGCGGTGGGCCGATGAACAATTGACACTCCACGTTGATCCCCGCCAACCATACCAGCACGCGAACCATGTGGCCAGTAAGGATTCTGGTCATGGTCGCGCTCCTTTTGTGCACGTACCGCCTTGCAGCGCAGGAGGTCTGCGACAACGGAATGGATGATGATGGGAACGGCCTGGTGGACCTGAATGACCTGACAGGCTGCCCTTGTGACCTGGTCCAGCCACAGGACGATCTGATCACCAACGGCTCATTCGAATCGAACAGCTGCTGTCCCGAGGGGATCAGCATGAGCCCTGATGACTACCTCGCCTGTGCCTCAGGTTGGATGGATTACATGGTCTCATCCACGGCCGACTACTTCGCATGCGATTTCGTGCCTGCCGCTGTTCCACAGCCCATACCGGATGGCGAAGCGGCGGCGGGGTTCGGAGCCTTCACCGATTGGAGCGGAGCAACCAGCTACTACGAGTTCCTGATGAACTGTTTGAATGAGCCGATGGTGACCGGGCAGCTGTACGAATTGGAGTTCGACGTGGCAGCGACTCGTTCGCATATGAGCCCATTGGTGGCGATGGGCATTTCCTTCCCCATCGATTTCGGCCCGATCGATCTGACCATTTATGGCTTCAGCAGCTGCCCAACGCAACCCTACGTCTTCTACGATCCGATCTTCGGCAACCCATTACCTGCCAACTACTGCCCGCTCGATCTGGGTTGGACAGAACTCGGACATGTGACCTACTCCCCGACGAACGCTTGGCAACAGTTGAATTTCTCCTTCATCGCGCCGTTCGATGTGCAGGCCATCATGTTCGGTCCTGCGTGCCCGGTGCCGGCGGGCTACACCTCTTCCAACCAGACATGGCCTTACTTCTTCGTCGATGGCCTTTCATTGGAGCCCGTGGAACTTGCTGCGAACGCGACCGGAAGTCCATGCACGAACGATCTTGTCCTGACCGCAATACCCTTCGATCCAACGAACGATCACCAATGGTACCTGAACGGTGTGGCCATCGTTGGCGAAACCAATGCCACATTGCAAGCATCCGCGCTCGGACTCGCCGACGGCACTTATGCCATCCGTAGCCTCAGCCCTACTGGAGCTTGTTCTTACGCAGAGGAAGTGATCACCGTGGAATACCCACAACCTTTGGCGGCAGCCACCCCAACTGTCGGATGCGCTCCGCTGAACGTTGAACTCGAGAATCTGACCGCACCGGGATCGACAGGCTCTCTGGAATGGGACCTGGGTGACGGCACATTGGCGAACGCATCGCTCGTAGCGCACACCTACACCCAGCCAGGAACGTACGATGTGAGACTCACCGTCACCTCCCCCCTTGGGTGCGAGCGTGACAGCCTTTTCGAAGACCTCATCACGGTTCATGCGAAACCGAACGCATCGTTCACACCCAGCGTGGTTGAAGCCTGCGTAGATGAGGCCATCGCCTTCACCAATACCAGCACCCCGGCCGATACGTACACCTGTACATGGTCCTTCGGCGATGGCGATCTCTCCTCGGATTGCGCTGCTTCGCACGCCTACTCGTCTGCCGGGTCTTACAACGTCCTGCTCGCTGTGACGAGCCCATTCGGCTGCACCGATGATACCCTCCGTTCGCAGCTGATAACGATACTGCCTACACCTGAGCCCGCCTTCTCATTCACCACTGACAGTGGTTGTATCCCGCTGCAGGTCCGGTTCGAGAGCGAAACCCCTCAGCAGGAGTCACAGACCGCACTATGGGACCTCGGCAATGGCCAATCCGCTACCACACCGAACGTCATCGCGCTCTACGATACCCCAGGTATCTATTCCGTTTCGCTTACAATGACGAATACACTTGGATGCAGTGCGACTCGAACCGTGTCGAACGCGATCACTGCATATGGCCTACCGTTGGTGACGTTCTTCGTGGAGCCCGACTCCGGTTGTGCACCACTGGATGTCCGCTTTACGAATACCACCGACCCTGGAATGATCGGGGGCTGCGTTTGGACGTTCGGCGATGGCATGTCTTCCACTTCCTGTGGAACTGAGCATACCTACGAGGATAGTGGCACTTACACGGTATCGCTCACCGTGAACTCCCCTGCGGGTTGCGAAGGGGATACCACCTTGTACCACCTGGTGCATGTTGACCCCTCGCCTACAGCGAATTTCACTTTCGGTCCACAACCCACGAACTTCTATCAGCCCGAGGTCACTTTCGTGGACGCATCCAGTAACGATGTCATCCTTTGGAGCTGGCACTTTCCAGAGGGTTCGCCGGACACCGCTTCCAGCGGACAGGTAACGGTGAGCTACCCCAACGACGATGGAGGCAGCTACCCTGCCCAACTCGTCGTGTCGAATCGATTTGGTTGTACGGATACGCTTCTAGCGGTAGTGGCGATCGACGGTGTGCATTCCGTGTATGCCCCTAATGCTTTCACTCCCGATGGCGACGGGTTGAACGCGGTCTTCCTGCCGATGATACGCGATGATGTTCCTAGTGACCATGACCTGCGCATCTTCGATCGCTGGGGTCGCGAAGTCTTCCGTACGACCGACCCTGGCCAAGGCTGGGATGGCAGTGTGGACGGTGCCGGACCGAAGACCGATGTGTATGTCTGGAAGCTGCGTTCGCGTAACCGGGTAGATGGGATAATGCGCGAATACGTCGGCCATGTGACCGTGCTGCGCTAGAGACCGCGTCCCATCGCGATGTCGGGTCGTGACCGGAACCGCTCCGTGCCTCTTTCGTTGCTTCTTGCTCTCGGCACTATGCACCGATGCTGCATCCTGCCATCACGCGGAATGATCCGCAGGCCGCTCGTGCGACCATACCTACCGGCAACTGGCATCACTTCGAGAATGCCTACGAAACATCCACACCGAGTTCAACGGACCACCCCGTCCGAACCAGCGACCCTACACCAATGCGCCATCTTGGTTGCACGATGCCTTTCGACCATCCGAAACGTACGATGCAACGATCATCCCCGGTCCCTGCTCTCCTGCTCATGGCCAGCCTATTCCTGCACATTCCCACTTCCGCTCAACTCGACGTGAACACCACGTTCACACCGGCCGACTTGGTGAACGATATCCTCGTCGGACAAGGAGTAACGGTGACCAACCTCTCCTTCAATGGTGCACCCGCCACCACGGTGAGCGATCAGGTCGGCGCCTTCTATAGCTCCAATTCCAATCTGGCCCTCACGGATGGTATCGTACTGGCCACCGGCAAAGTGGTGGGGGTGACCGGGTCCAATCAGAACACCAGCCTCACGGTTCCACCAGCCTTTCCGTTGAACGTCTCCGACCCCGACCTGGCTTTGATCGAGACGGTGCAGCGGTGTATCGCGGTGCTGGAATTCGACTTCATCCCCACGGGTGATTCGATCAACTTCCGCTTCGTTTTCGGCTCGGAGGAATACCCTGAGTATGTCTGCTCGCAATACAATGATGTATTCGGCTTCTTCTTGAGCGGACCAGGTATCGAGGGACCGTTCACGAACAACGCCATCAACCTGGGCGTGCTTCCGAATTCCACCGTTCCCATCACTGTGAACACGGTGAATAGCGGCGTGCCTGGGGTTCTAGGGGGTGGGCCTTCGGGCTGCACAGCGTCGGACCCCAACTGGCAACTGAACTCCGCATACTACGTGAACAACCAAGGCGGTGCAACCGTGGAACTCGACGGCTTCACTGTGCCGATACGGACAGGGGCAGCAGTGGTATGTGGCCAAACGTACCACATCAAGATCGCTATCGCCCATGCTGGCGGGGACGCGAGCCTTGATTCAGCGGTGTTCATCGAAGGTGGAAGCTTCTCGTCCACCAGCGCTCTTGGGGTAACTGCCGAAACCCCACAAGGCAACGGAACGCTCACCGAAGGCTGTGGCGATGCCATCATCACCCTTGAAGTACCCGCGCGCAGCGGCGATGCCGACGTGCAGCTCAGCTTCCGCGGATCCGCGATGAACGAGAATGAACTGGCCGGTGACATCGCGTCCGTGACCATACCATCGGGTACGACAAGCCTCTCTTTCCCGATAAGCGCCGTAGACGATGGTATCGTGGAAGGAGCCGAACAACTCTGGATCGTTGCCTCATGGGTCGCGGATTGTGGATCCACGGCTACCGATTCCGTGCGCATCACCCTGTTGGATTATTCACCAATGGAGATACTCACGAACGACCAGTACTTAGCCTGTGATCGTGACAGTGTCGATCTGGATGCGCTTGTC
>JAEUTC010000160.1 GCA_016787985.1 Flavobacteriales bacterium
ACTCCATCATCTTCCTTCCTTGGTCCATCATCACGGTTCGGCTTTAGCGAGGTTGAAGATAGTACGGCCAAAAGGCGGTGTCGAAGAAATTCGTCGAACGGTTATCCACGATCACCGGCATCGGCGGACAAGGTTAACGCCGTGGGGTGGGGAACCGTACTTGGTTTGTGCCAAAAAGTGTTGTCAGGGCTGGTACTTGCGTTCCTCAGCCTGCATCACTTCATCCGATGTGGTGTTGTACACCCAAGCCACCAGGTAGAGGTTGGCCGTATTCCACGCCGGGTTCAAGGCATAGGCGGGGAGGTTCACCGTTACGGTCTGCCCAGCGGCCACGGAACCGGTGACGACCGGTTGCCCCCACGTGCCGTTGAGGTTGGCACGAAGCATGTGGCGATGATCGTAGTTCTCCACATCGGGTGGGGTGGCTTCGGAGTCGAGCTGCCAGTCCACCACATGGTCTTCCACCAAGTACACCACCAGATTGTGGTCACCCTCCACATCCTCCACGAAACTCAGGTCGATCGTCGCGGAGACGGAACCACCCTCGATGATGATGGTATCGATGCTCAGGTCGAACGCCGACGGTTGACCGATGATCTCTGAAACGGCAGCCCCCCAGCTTCCCTCCGAAACGATGTCGCTGCTGGCGAAGCTGCGCCTACTGATCAGGCCGGCGGGGAAGAACGAGACACTGAAGGCTTGTTGGTAGCTGATGCCATCCGGTGTGCGATGATCGGAATCATAGAAGCCGTCGCCGATCGGTGCGTACGGCGGTGCGAATCCACCTGCGTGGACACCGACAAGGATCAAATTCTCGCCATACAGGTCGTCCTTCAGCGCTTGGGCGATACGTGCAGCACGTGGGCAGTTGTTGCACCGATGGCCGGTGATGTCTTCGAGAAGCACTTTGCGCGGCACAGTGGGCTGCTCACCACCGCCGCCATCGGTCATGGGAGGGGTGGGGTCGTCCACGTAGTCACATCCGGCGAGCCCTAGGAAAAGCGCCGGGATGAAGAGTTTGGTGATGGTCCTCAACATGGCTTAGAAGGTGCTTGTTACGGACAAGGTAAGGCCGTTCGCAGCGGGTACCTGACGGCACACGCCACCCACACAGAAGATGCCCGCTCGCTGCCGCCCGTAGTTCACTTGGAACCGGTTACCGCCGCGGATGTAGCCCACCGATCCGATGGGGTAGTGGAGTTGTTTCTGCCCTTTCGCTTCGAGCTTGGCATCGCCGATGTAATTGTACTGGTCCATGGCGGCCACGAACCAGTGGGGGCTGAAGGTGAGTTCGGCCAATGCGGTGGCCCAGTTGCCCTGGTCTTGCTTGGTGCTCAAATGCTGCAGTTCGAAGCGGAGCGAATTCTTGTCGTTGAAGTTGTGGAGGCCTTCGAGGATGACCATGTCGGCGTGCACGGCTGGCTGCCCGGGTTTGCCCTGGATGATGTCGATATCGTACCACACGTTGAGGTAGGTGAGGGCGAGTTCCCAGCTATCACTGATCTTCTTACGCAGTTCCACGTTCATGTCCTGGAAGTAGCGCCGCTTGCCGGGGCTGAAGAAGGCGGTGCGGTAGCCGATGCGGGCGGTGGTGTCATCCGCAAGGCCAAGACGCACCGTGTCCAGTGCGTACGCCACCGAATAGTTCAACGCGATCTTGGTGCCGTATTTACCGCCCAATGCGGTGCCTTTCTTCCATTTGTAGAAGAGTTCACCTTGGGCGGCCACCTCGCCGTTGGGTTGTGTGGCGTAGGGATACAACGTGGCCGGCAGGTTGTACGTGTGCTGTTTCGCCAGTGGAGGCAGGAAGTTGATGTTGAGGTCGAACGGTGTGGCGGCGGACCGATCGCTCTGGAAGAACATGTTGTCGAAGGAATGGGCACCGGCGGAAATGCCGAAGCCCTTCACCGAATAGGTGGCGTTCACCAGCAAGGCCTGGCCATCCTTGTAGATGAAGCCGTTCTTGTTATTCGGGTCATTGATCTTATAGGCGTACTCGGTGTAGATGTTCCACTTCGGTGTGGTGAAGTTGGCGCGCAACGCATAGGCGCCCACATTCTCGGGCAGTTCCAGCAAGGGGTCGCGGTCCTCCTGGTACTTGCTCACGAAACCACCACCGATGATCAGGTTGTTGGCGCTCGTCCAGTTCGAATCGAGCAATTCGCTCAAGGAGACCTCGGCATCGAAACCGCGCACCACACCGGGTCCTTTCACCGCCTCGTTCACGAAGTTGAGGCGTTGCTGGCCGATGAAGCCCTTCAGGTACACGCCCCGGATGGGTTGGTACTTCAAGCGGATGCCGTCCATGGCGTTGTCCACGCCGAGGTAGCGCTCTTCGTAGCTCCGGAAGATCATGCCTTGCCCGAACTGTTCGAAGAAGTTGCCCACGGTCACCTCCAGGTCGCTCTGCTTGTACCGGGCGTAGCGATAGCCGATACCACTGCCCGAGTATGGGACACCGGCCGGGTATCCCGCCAATGCCGGGGTGTAGCTCTCGAAGCGCCCGCCGGCCTCGAAGGGGCCATTGGTGTAGATCAGATTGGCCCACGCATTGGCCGCCAAGCGTTGCGGTGGCACCACGGCGCCGATCGCCGAATCCACGTTGTAGTACTGGGCGTCGGTACTGAAATTCCCGTGGATCTGCCCACCGTCCTGCGCACGCAGGGCCAACGGTGACAGCGCTAGGGCGAGGAGGATGCGGCCTGTGGTGTAGGCGCGATGGTTGACCATTCCGGAGATCACTTCTTACCGACGAGCTCGCGCACCTTCTGGTACAGCTCGTTCTCGTCGCCAGGTTCGTAGTTGTTGTGTTGGTACACCACCTCGCCCTTGCCGTTGAGCAGGAAGGTGTGCGGCACGTTGTTCACGTTCAGCGCGCGTTTCAGGTCGCCGTTGGGGTCAAGGTACACCTCGTAGTCCCAATCTTGTCCATTCACGTAGGGTGCTACGCGTGCCATGCTGCGTGCATCATCGATGGAAACGGCGATCAACTTCACGCCGGTCTCCTTTTGCCACTTGTCATATTGGTCTGCGATGGCGCTCAATTCGCGTTTGCAGGGTGCGCACCAGGTGGCCCAGAAGTTCACGATGATGGGTTTTCCGTCGTTGCTCCAGGTCTTGGTATCCACCTTCTTTCCATCCATGCTCTGGAGGGTCACGGAGGGGAGCTTGATCTGCGCCGCGAGCAGGACCGGCAGGGCAAATGCGGTGAGGGTCGTCAGGAGGTTCTTCATGGTGTTCTTCATGTGGGGGAAAAAGAGAAGGTCGGCGCCCGTTGATGCGAACATCGTACCGGAACGCCGACCTCCCACTATCTCCGCCTTCCAGGCTTACTTCGAGAGGTTCACCAAACGGCTGGCGCTCATACCATCAGCTACCACGTTCAGCACGTAGCTGCCGTTCGCCAAGCCGCTCATGTCGAGGGAAACTTGCTGCGAACCTTGGTTTCCGCCCGCGGTGCGCTGGAGCACCACTTTGCCGAGGATGTCATGGACGGTGTATTCCACGCTCGCTGCACCAGGCAGTTCCAGGTTGATGTTGAGGATGCCTGCGGTCGGGTTCGGGAACACCGAGAGGCCAGCCTCCAGGGCATTCTCCTCCACGCTCACCAACAGGCCGGTGGAGAACTTCTCGCGTCCAACGGAGCCATGGGAACCGCCTTGGATCAGCGTGGCGCCGCCGCTCTTCACCTTGTAGAAACCAGGGGAGAAGATGCCATCGCCGTACGAGTCGTACACCTCAAGCTTGTAGCACACGCTCGGGTCGAGGTTCCACCAGTAGTTGTAGGTGGTGTTGTTGGCATAGTTGCCAGCAGGATCCTGTGCCACCACTTGGCCATTGGGGTTGAAGAGCTTCCAGGTGATCTCGTTCGCGTACTGGTCGGTGCGCAGTTCGAAGTTCACCGTGGCCAATGCTGCGGTAGGTGCAACATCCAGTTCGTAGTGTTGCTCGTCGCCTTCTGGATGCTCATCCAGCCCACCGTTCGGGGAGGAGATGATGGCATTGTATTCCGTTGGGCCGGCAACGGTGATGCCGGGGAAGGTGATGTCGGCAGATGCCCAGCGCGCGAGGTTACCGGTCCATTCCACGGTGCTCACTTCGGTGCCGCCTTGCATCAACGTCACAGTGGCGCTGGTCAGGTTGCCGGTACCTTGGTTGTGGAGTTCCACGGTCACCTCATCATCCGGGCAGTAGAGCGGGTCTTCGCTATTGAACAGGGTGGCATCCACCACACCGTTGGTGAACGAGCTCGGACAAGCATTGCGCCAGCTGGTGTAGAACTGACGCCAGGTGCTCGTGCGGTCGATCTCAACGCCGTTGGGTGAGCCTGGGCAGTGCAGGAAAAGTGTGGGGTAGCCAGGGAAGTCGTACTGGTTCGCTACGGAAACGCCTTCACCATTGGGGCCGATGATAGGGTACTCGGTACCAGCTGTCCAGTCGCCCTGCGAACCCGTGGCCCCTTCCAACAGCGCCATCGTGCTTTGCACGGTCTGCGTGGTGTTCTGGGAACCGTCGATGAAGAAGACCATCAGGTCGTTGGTACCTTCCGGTCCGAACTCCTCGTACATCTTCTCCATGATGCCAGTGCCGTGCCAAGCCCAGCAAGGCCCGCACCAGTGAGCGCTGAGGTCGACCAGGACGGTCTTGCCATCGGCTACGTAGTCTGCGATGCTGTGCTCAACACCATCGATGTCCGTCGCGGTCCAATTCTGGGCCGAAACCACCGTGGCGGCACCCAGAGCTAGAGAGGTGAGTAATTTTCTTCCGTGCATGTGCGTTGGGTCTTAGTATTACGTTGGGTTTCGGTTCGCTTCCGGTTTTGGACCGTGCCCTTGGGCCGATGGTCGTTCGCTTGAAGCGGACACGAACATAGTGGGGTCCGAGCTGGAAGGGGTGGTAAGCTTCAACTTCCAGCTTGGGATCCTATGATGTGCGACACCGAGGGTCTGGTGAGGCCAAAGGCGTCGGTTCTGGTGATCGAGCTTGTAGTTTTGTGCAAGAAAGGACGGATCGACACACCCTTTGAAGCCTAACACCTCATGGAACGTACACTTTACGCGTTGACATTCATTTCCCTTTTCGCCTCCAGTGCGGGCGCTCAAGGCTTGGTCGCTATTCGCAATGGCGAAGGAGAACTGGTGAACGGGTCGGTGGTCTTCGTGCAGACGGACATCTCCCAGCCGTTGAGCGACATTGGCTTGAGTTGCGAACTGCTCGACGGGACCGATGCCCAGCAGATCAATGTGCGCCGTTATGAGATGTGGCCCGTAGCGGGATCGAGCAATTACTTCTGCTGGGGTGTTTGCTACAACCCCGTGCCCAGTGGGGAGAACTTGTCCTGGTTGTCTCAGCACTATGTGAACATGACCCCGGGAGTGCCCGTGAACAACTTCCACTCGTACTACGAGCCGAACAACACACCGGGCACCACCCGGTTCCGCTTCGTTTGGTTCCGCACTTCCGATCCGGGCGCTGCCGACTCCAGCTGGGTGGATATCGACTTCGGTGCAGCGGTAGGTATCGGCGAGCGGACGAACCCGTTCCTTGGGATGCAATTGATGCCGAACCCCGCCTTGGACAGCGACATGCGCATCAGCGTGGAACTGGCACAGACCGGACAAAGCGCGGGCCTGGTCATCTACAACGCGCTCGGCAGCAAAGTGCAGCAGCACAAGCTCACACCAGGCGTTTCCATGATCACCCTCCGCCGCGAGGACATGGTGTCTGGCATCTACTTCGCCAGTGTGGAGGTGAATGGTCGTGTGCTGGAGAGCAGGCGCATCATCATCGGATCACGACGGTAACAGCCGATACCGAAGATCTTGGGCCAGCGCGGGGAGACCTACGCTGGCCTTTTCTTTCCAATGGTGCGCGCGGTTCCGCAGTCCGCTTGGCAGTTCCATGGGATCAACCAGATGCAGTTCCGCTGAAGGCTTTAGGTAGTGCACGAGGTTCGCCGCCGGATACACCTGTAAGGAGGTACCCACCACGATCAGGATATCGGCTTCCTGGACCATCTCAGCCGCCGTGCCCATCAGCGGCACCTCTTCGCCGAACCACACGATGTGTGGGCGTAGTTGGGATCCCAGCGCGCAGCGGTCGCCCAAGCGGAGTGATGGTCCGTTTATCGGTGTGACGAGTGTGGGGTCGGCAGTGCTGCGGGCGAGGAGGACCTCGCCGTGGAGGTGCAACACCCGTGAGCTTCCCGCGCGTTCGTGGAGATCGTCGATGTTCTGGGTGATCACTTGCACCTGGAAGAGCTGCTCCAGTTCGGCAATGGTCTTGTGCGCTGGGTTGGGCTGGGCAGCAAGGACTTGGGCCCTGCGCAGGTCGTAGAAATGGAGCACTTTGGCGGGGTCCTTTCGCCAGGCCTCGGGGGTGGCCACTTCCTCCAAAGGGTAATTCTCCCACAGCCCATCGGCGTCGCGGAAGGTCTTCAGCCCGCTCTCGGCGCTCACCCCGGCACCTGAAAAGACAACGAGTTTGCGTTCCATGGGTTCATCGCCGATGAATGGTCATCGGACGACGCCGAAATCTAGCTTGCGGACCGGATGTCGCCCGTTCCGCCGATCCGTTTATTTTCGCGCCTCCTTGTTGGACCTTATCCGCCGCGCATAGCAGCACTGTACCCCCAGTTTTATTGAACGAACCCGGAAGAAGGGGACAGGATGATCGACAGCCTGAACGGTGATGTATTGGATACCGGCGTGGACCACGTGGTCCTCGAATGCGGTGGCGTGGGCTATTGGGTGAGCGTACCCGCCAGCGTCATCACCTCCATTCAAACGACCGGCCGGGTGCGATTGTTCGTGCACTATGCGGTGAGCGTGGATGTGCGTTCGGGATCCAGTGAGCACCGCTTGTTCGGGTTCCTGCAACGCGACGACCGCCAACTCTTCCGTCGGCTGATCGACGTGCAAGGGGTGAGTGCCACCATCGGCATGGCCATCATGGGCGCCCGGTCATCGCAGGATATCCATTCGGCGATACTGCTAGGCGATGAAACCCTTTTGAAAGGGGTGAAGGGCATCGGCCCCAAGTTGGCTCAACGCATCATCGCCGAATTGCAGGGGAAACTCGCGGGTGTTCCCATGCCGAGCGGTAGTGTTCAGCTGTCGCCGGGCAATACGCTCAAGGCCGAGGCGTTATCGGCACTGACCTCACTGGGCCTGGACCGCGTGAAAGCGGAACGGGCCATGAACACGGTCCTTCAAGAGCGCACGGGCGATGCACCTGCCGTGGAAGAACTGATCCGGCTTACCCTGAAGAACCTCTGACCACGGTGTCCCGCATGTCCCGCTTGCATCAGCTTCATATCAGTGCCCGGCTGCTCTTCCGGTGGCTGGTGGCCTTGCTGCTTGCTGTGGTGGCGTGGGAGGCGCAGGCCATGGAGTTGGAATACGAGGTGTTGCTGCTCCAGGTGGATTCACCGGTGAACCTACAGTTCCCGATCACCGACCCGCTCACCCCTGGGGCACCGAGCACGGGCAGCATCAACCTGGAGGATCCCGGTAACATCGAGAACGAGGTCATCTACGATCCCGAAAGCGGCCAGTACATCATGCGCAGCACGGTGGGCGGCGCCTTCGATTATCGGCCACCCATGAGCATGTCGTTGGAGGAATACCTCAACTACGACATGGAGCGCAGCATGGACAACTACTGGTTGGACCGTGTGGAGCAGGACAGCGAGAGCGCGCAGAAAGCGTTGATCCCCGCGATCAAGGTGCGCGGCGAAGCCTTCGACAGGATCTTCGGTGGGAATACGATCGACATCAAACCCAGAGGATCGGCCGAGGTCATCTTCGGCGTTAACATCAGCAAGACGGAGAACCCGCGTATCCCCATCGATCAGCGGCGCATCACCACCTTCAACTTCGACCAGCGGATCCAGCTTAACCTGGTGGGGAACATCGGCGAGAAGCTGAAGATCAACACCAACTACAACACGCAGGCCACCTTCGATTTCGAGAACCAAGTGAAGTTGGACTACACGGGTTATGAGGACGAGATCATCCAGAAGATCGAGGCCGGTAACGTGAGCCTTCCCTTGCGCGGTACGTTGATCCAAGGGAGCCAGAGCCTCTTCGGCCTCAAGACCGAGCTGCGTTTCGGCAGGCTCACGGCCACGGCCATCTTCAGCCAGGAGAAAGGGCAACGGAGGAACGTGCAGACCCAGGGTGGTGCGCAGACCACCGTATTCGACATCAAGGCCGATGAGTACGAGGCCAACAAGCACTACTTCCTCAGCCATTACTTCCGCGACCGCTATGACCAGGCCTTGCGCACGTTGCCCACGGTGAACAGCGGCGTGCTCATCCAGCGGATCGAAGTGTGGGTGACCAACATGCGGCAGGACTTCCAGCAGACCAGGAACTTCGTGGCCTTCACGGACCTGGGGGAGGATGGAAGCGCCCCCTCCATCGCCGCCGGTCACTTCAGCAGTGACCTGCCCCCAGGACTGGTCCAGGATCGTCCCAATTCCATCGTGGCGGATAACAGCGCGAACACGCTGTACCAGACCGTGAGCCAGGATGCGGGGATCACCGGGTTCGTGAATTCGAGCCAGGCGCTGCAAGCGTTGGGCTTGGTGGCCGCACGCCACTACGAGAAGGTGGAGAGCGCACGGTTGCTTACGGCGAGTGAGTACACCGTTAACCAGCGCTTGGGCTTCATCTCCCTGAACCAATCGCTGAACAACGACGAAGTGCTGGCCGTGGCCTTCCAGTACACACTGGATGGACAGACCTACCAAGTCGGGCAATTCGCCCAAGACGGTGTGATACCCGGCACGGATACCACGCCCATTCCGGGGGAAGAGCAGCAAACGGGACCCCAGGGAACGGAGGCGCTTGTGCTGCGTTTGTTGAAAGCCACCATCACCAACCCACGCCTGCCGCTGTGGGACCTGATGATGAAGAACATCTACTCGCTGGGTGCCTTCCAGGTGAACGCGGAGAATTTCCGCCTGGACCTCCTGTACAACAACCCCACCACGGGGGTGGACGTGAACTACATCCCGCGTGCTCCACTGGATCAGATCCCGTTGATCCAAGCCATCGGCATGGACCGCTTGGACCCCAACAACGCACCCAACCCGGATGGCTGGTTCGACTTCATTGACGGTGCGGCCACCACGGGCGGTACCATCCAAGCGCAGACGGGACGCATCTACTTCACCACACTTGAACCTTTTGGTAGTTACTTGGATCAGCAGCTGGTAGGTGTGCCGGAGGAGATCAAGCGCACCATCGTGTACCAGCAGTTGTATGATAGTACCAAGACTGCTGCACAGAACATCCCCGAACTGAATCGCTTCAAGCTGAAAGGCAGTTACCGCAGCGCGACCAGTGACGTGATCTCGTTGAACTCGGTGAACATCCCGCAAGGATCCGTGGTGGTGACCGCCGGTGGTGTGCGCCTGATCGAGAACCAGGACTACACGGTGGACTACAACCTTGGTCGTGTGCGCATCTTGAACCAGGGGATCCTGGAGAGCGGTACGCCGGTGAACGTGTCGCTGGAAAGCAACTCGTTGTTCAGCATTCAAACGAAAACCTTGGCGGGAGCGCGCTTCGACTACAAGGTGAACAAGGACCTCGTGGTGGGCGGCACCATCATGAACCTCTACGAGCGACCGCTGACCCAAAAGGTGAACGTGGGCGAAGAGCCGATCCGGAACACCATGGTGGGGGTGGATGCCAACTGGCAAACGCGTTCGCAGTGGCTGACGGATGTGGTGGACAAGCTGCCCTTCTACGCCACGAAGGCGGAGAGCAACATCAATGCGAGCATAGAAGGCGCCTACTTGATCCCCGGGCATAGCCGCGCGGTGGGACAGGCCGGTACCAGCTACATCGACGACTTCGAGGGTAGTGTGAGCGTGATCGACATGCGCACACAAAGCCTGTGGTTCCATTCCGCTGTGCCACAGGGTCTGCCCACCCTCTTTCCGGAAGGGGAGCGAGTAGGGGATCTCAGCGCAGGATTCCGCCGCGCACAATTGTCGTGGTACGTGATCGATCCGTTGTTCTTCCGCAACAACAACCTCACCCCGGAGAACATCGCCAACAGCGAAGAGATCCGCAGTGACCACCGGCAGCGCGAAGTGTTGGAGCAGGAAGTGTTCCCGAATCGGCAGCTCGCCGCTGGCACGCCTACCAACATCCCGGTGCTGGACCTTTCGTACTACCCACGAGAGCGCGGCCCGTACAACTACAACCCTGACCTGGAGCCCGATGGCAGTTTGCCGGACCCCGAGGACAACTGGGCGGGCATCACACGGCGCATCACCACCACGGATTTCGAAGCGAGCAACATCGAAACGGTGCAGTTCTGGATCATGGATCCGTTCTTCAACACCAGCAACAGCCAGGGCGAGCCCGCCACCAACGTGAACAGCTTGAACAGCACGGGTGGTGACCTGTACATCGACTTGGGCAACATCAGCGAGGATGTGTTGCGCGACGGTCGAAAGGCGTTCGAGAACGGGTTGCCGAACAGCGCCACCGATGTAGCGGCCGTGACGGACGAGACGCCTTGGGGTGTGGTGCCCGCCACCCAGAGCGTGGTGAACGCCTTCGCCATCACCGAAACGAACAGCAACCGTTTCCAGGACGTGGGTATGGACGGTCTCGGCAGCCCGGGTGCGGGTATTACTGACCGCAACGAAGCCGTTTTCTTTCAGGATACCTATCTAGGTCCGGTGAGTTCGGCAGTGACCGTTCCGAGTGCCTTGAGCGCCATTGAAGCAGATCCCTCCAACGACGATTACCGCTTCTTCCGCGGCAGCGATTATGATTCAGAGTCCGCGGACATCCTCACGCGGTACAAGCGCTTCAATGCACCGGAGGGTAACTCGGTGACCGACGAGGATTCGCCGGAGGATTACCCGACGCAACAGACCACTCTGCCCACCACGGAGGACATCAACCAGGACCAGAACCTGGGTGAGAGCGAGAGCTACTTCCACTACCGCATACCGTTGCGGCCCCAGGACATGGTGGTTGGGCAGGGTTTCATCACCGACCGTATCCTGGCCACTGCGAACACGCCGGAGGGCCCCAAACAAGTGTACTGGTACCAGTTCAAGGTGCCGGTGCGCCAGCCCACACAAGTGGTGAACGGGATCCAGGACTTCCGGAGCATCCGTTTCATGCGCATGTACCTGCGCGGGTGGCAACAGGAGGCCACGTTGCGTTTCGCGCGGTTGGAGTTCGTGCGCGGCGAGTGGCGCAAATACCTGCAGAGCTTGGAGACACCGGGTGAGGTGGTGGGCGGCGACCCCGACCCCACCGTGTTCCAGATCGCGGCGGTCAACATCGAAGAGAACGGCAACCGTACCCCCATCAACTATGTGCTGCCGCCGGGTATCAATTCCGAGGTGGACGTGGCCAGCGCCAACCTGCGGAACCTGAACGAGCAATCACTGCAATACAAAGTGTGCAACCTGCGCGATGGCGACGCGCGTGCCGGCTTCCGCAACGTGCAGTTCGACATCCGCAGCTACAAGAAGCTGCAGATGTACATCCACGCGGAGAGCAGCGATCCCAACACACCGATCGAATACGGCGATGCCTCGGTGTTCATCCGCTTGGGCAACGACTTCGACCAGAACTACTACGAGTACGAAGTGCCGGTGACCCCATCGGCGTTCTTCAACCGCGACCCCTTCAGCGTGTGGCCCGAGGTGAACAATGTGATCATCGAGTTCGCCAAACTGAACGACCTGAAGATCGAGCGCGACCAGAGCGGTGCATCGCGCACCGAACGTTACCAAGGAACCGACGGTGATCGCCGTATATTCGTGAAAGGTGCGCCGAACCTGAGCCAGATGCGCACCATCATGATCGGCGTACGCAACCCGAAGCGCGATGGGGAAGAGGCGAACCCTTGGACGCAGGACGATGGGCTTTCGAAATGCCTAGAGGTCTGGGTGAACGAATTGCGGTTGACGGATTTCGATCAGAGCGGCGGTTGGGCGGCGCTCGCCCGGGTGAACGCACAGTTGGCCGACCTGGGCAACCTGAGCGTGGCGGGCAACTACAGCACGCCGTTCTGGGGCAGCATCGACAAGAAGGTGAGCGAGCGCCAGCGCGAGACCAAGTACGGCATCGATGTGAGCGCGAACCTGGAGATGGGCAAATTCCTGCCCGAAGAGACCAAGGTGAAGATCCCGCTGTACGTCGGCTACTCCGAACAGATCAGCAATCCGCAGTTCGATCCGTTGAGCCCCGACATCACCTTCGACGACGCCACCAGGGCCCTCTCGCGCGAAGAGCGCAAGGAGCGGTTGAAGGTCTCGCGCACCTACACGCGTCGGCGCAGCATCAACCTCACCAACGTGCGCAAGGAGCGCGGCCAGGGCAGCAAAGAGCAGTTCTTCGACGTGGAGAACCTCAGCTTCAACTACGCCTACAGCGACCAGGAGTACTACGATGTGAACACCGCGTATGAGAACACGCGCACGTACCGCGGTTCCATCGCCTACCTGCACTCTCCCAAGGCTAGGCCCATCGAGCCTTTCGCGGGCATCGGATTCGTGAGCAAGAGCAAATGGCTGAAGCTGGTGAAGGACTTCAACTTCAACCTCGGCTTCAAACAGATCAGCATGCGCACCAGCGTGGACCGCATGTACCTGGAGCGGCTGG
>JAEUTC010000225.1 GCA_016787985.1 Flavobacteriales bacterium
CGCGCCCGGAATTCACGAACCAACTACACGGACCGATGAGCAGCCAGCAGTTCGCAGTCGGCAGTTGGCAGGTGCGTGCTTGCGCACCTACCTCTGCGCGCCCTGCTGCCACCATCTGCTCCGCGCCCGTTGCCTCTCAGAGTCTTTGCGTTGAATTGAATTCGCATTCCGTTGCGCTGCCGTTGCGTCCTTTGCGCCGTTGCGGTTCAAAACCCTCGCGTTCATAATGGCCCGCAAACTCCTCTTCGAGCACATCGATAAGCCCGGGATCCGTGGGCTGGAAGGCTACCGCGTGAACGGCGGCTATCGCAGCGTGGAGAAGGCGCTGAAGACCATGAGCCCCGAAGCCGTGGTGGAAGAAGTGAAGAAAAGCGGCTTGCGCGGTCGAGGTGGGGCGGGCTTCCCCACGGGCATGAAGTGGAGCTTCCTCGCGAAGCCCGAAGGTGTACCACGCTACCTGGTGGTGAACGCCGATGAAAGCGAACCCGGCACCTTCAAGGACCGCTACCTCATGGAGCGGATCCCGCACATCCTGGTCGAAGGCATGATCACCGCGAGCTTCGCGCTCGGTGCCAAGACCAGCTTCGTGTACGTACGGGGTGAATATTTCTACGTCGCCCGCATCCTGGAGCAAGCCATTGCCGAAGCGCGCGCTGCAGGCTGGCTAGGCAAGAACATCCTCGGTAGCGGTTTCGACCACGACATCCACGTGCAAGTGGGCGCCGGCGCTTACATCTGTGGGGAAGAGACCGCCTTGATCGAAAGCCTCGAAGGCAAGCGTGGAAATCCGCGCATCAAGCCGCCCTTCCCGGCGGTGAAGGGCCTCTACGACTGTCCCACCGTGGTGAACAACGTGGAGACCATCGCCGCGGTAGTGCCCATCGTGAACGACGGCGGTGAGGAGTATGCCAAGATCGGCATCGGCAAGAGCACCGGTACCAAGCTCATCAGTGCCGGTGGCAACATCAAGTGCCCCGGTGTCTACGAGATCGAGTTGGGGGTGAGCTGCGATGAGTTCATCAACAGCGATGAATACTGCGGCGGCGTGGATGGGCGTGCGTTCAAAGCCGTGGTGCCGGGCGGCAGTAGTGTGCCCATCGTGCCGTACGAGCTCTTCCTGAAGACGCCCACCGGCGAGAACCGCCTGATGACCTACGAGAGCCTAAGCGAAGGCGGCTTCGCACAAGGCACCATGATGGGCTCTGGTGGTTTCTATGCCTACAACGATGCCCAATGCATCGTGCGCAGTACCTGGAACCACGCCCGGTTCTACCACCACGAGAGCTGCGGCCAGTGCAGCCCTTGCCGCGAAGGGACCGGCTGGTTGGAGAAGGTCCTGGAGCGCTTGGAGCTCGGTGAGGGCCGTACGGAGGACATCGACCTGCTCTGGGACATCCAGCGGAAGATCGAGGGCAACACCATTTGCCCGCTGGGCGATGCCGCCGCCTGGCCAGTGGCTTCGGCCATCCGCCATTTCCGCGACGAGTTCGAATACCACGTCACCCACCGGGAAAAAGTGCAGGACCCGAAGCATTTTGCGCGGGAACCTTTCCGGAAGAGTGCCAAATTCGCGACCGCTTAGTCATGCCCAAGGTCACCATAGACGGCATTTCGATCGAAGTCCCCGATGGGACCACGATCCTGCAGGCTGCGCGCATGATCGGCGAGCGCAACGTGGCGGACCGCCATGTGGTGCCGCCGGCGATGTGCTACTACAGCAAGCTGAAGACCAGTGGCGGCTACTGCCGCACCTGCATCGTGAAGGTGACCAAGGGTAGCGACAAGGACCCGCGCCCCATGCCAAAGCCGGTCGCCAGCTGCCGTACGGCGGTGATGGACGGCATGGAGGTGGCCAATACCACCGATCCAGCACTGATCGATGCGCGCAACGGCGTGGTGGAGATGCTCCTGATCAACCACCCACTGGATTGCCCCATCTGCGACCAGGCGGGCGAGTGCCACTTGCAAGATCTCAGCTACGAGAACGGCAAGAGCGAAAGCCGTTACGAATTCGAGCGCCGCACCTTCGACCCGATCGACATCGGCGACACGATCAAGTTGCATATGACGCGCTGCATCCTTTGCTACCGCTGCGTGAAAGTGGGCGAACAGCTCACCGACGGCCGTGTGCATGGCGTGATCAACCGCGGCGACGTGGCCGAGATCAGCACCTACATCAGCCAAGCGATCGAGAACGACTTCAGCGGGAATATGATCGATGTGTGCCCCGTGGGTGCGCTCACCGACAAGACCTTCCGCTTCGCCAGCCGCGTGTGGTTCACCAAACCGGTGGATGCACA
>JAEUTC010000235.1 GCA_016787985.1 Flavobacteriales bacterium
TTCTGGTACTGCTTGGCCACGGAGACCACGAAGCGAAGGTTGGCCTTCACCAGTTTCTCCAATGCGAGACCATCGCCTTCCTTGATGCGTCGGGCCAGTTCCACCTCCATGTCGGCGGTGATCAAACCTTCCTTGCCGATCTCCTGCAGGTATTTGTCCAGAGACTGGCTTTCCCTGTTGGTGATCGACTTCGTGATCTTGAGCTGACGCATCCTGGATGCCATACGCGAGAGTCTTTTTAAGTGTGTCCGAGTAGAATTGACGATCCCTTCAAGGCAAGGTCACTTACCCGGACGGGCTGCGAAGGTACGACCCCCCACCGGTACCGGACAAGCCGGAACACAAGTGAGGGGTCGATCCCGTTGGAAAGGCTTGGAACGCAAGGGCATCAGAGGCCCAGGCCGTAGTAGGCGCGTGTTCCATTCGGGTACACACCTTCGACCAATACCCCGCCACGTTTGCTTTCGAGCAGCTTGGCGAGTTGTGCAGGGTCCTTGATCGGCTCCTGGTCGATCCGGGTGATGATGAAGCCCTCCTTGATCCCGCTACTGCGGAATTTTCCACCGTTGATACCGGTGACCTTCACGCCGTGCTCGATGCCCAGTGCTTTCAGTTCCGAACTGGTGGCGATGCCGAACTCAGCGCCCAAGGAGGCCGAGCCCACACTACGGGTCTCCACATTGGCGACGGTGGTACCCTCCTTGCCCCGGAGCGTCATGTCGAACACCTGTTCTTTGCCTTTGCGGAACACGGTGACAGGAACACTGTTCCCGGGACGGAACTTGCCCACTTGTTCTTGCAATTGCGGCACGTTGTTCACTTCGATGTTGCCCACCTTCATGATCACGTCGCCCGTCTGCATGCCGGCCTTTTGGGCGGCGCCGCCATCGGTGATGCCGTTGACATAGACACCCTTGATCCGTTCCAGCCCCACCTCATCGGCCAGCTTCTGGTCCATGTCGCGGATGCTCACGCCGATATAGGCCCGTTGCACGCTCCCGAATTCGAGAAGGTCGCTGGCCACCTTGCGCACGATGTTGGCCGGGATGGCGAAACTGTAGCCCGAATAGGCGCCCGTGGTGCTGGCGATGGCGCTGTTGATGCCAACGAGTTGGCCATTCGCATCCACCAAGGCGCCGCCGCTGTTACCAGGGTTAACGGCAGCATCGGTCTGAATGAAGGATTCCAAGGGGATGATGTCGCGCGCTGCGTCGTACTGGAGCAGGTTGATGTTCCGGGCTTTGGCGCTGACGATGCCGGCGGTGACCGTGCTGGTGAGGTTCATCGGATTCCCCACGGCGAGCACCCATTCACCTACGCGCACATCGTCGCTGTTCCCGTAAGGCACGGTGGCCAGGTCCTTCGCATCGATCTTCAGCAGCGCCAGATCGGTGCTCGGGTCACGACCGATCACCTGACCTTCGAACATGCGACGATCGTTCAAGTGCACCTGGATCTTGTCGGCACCTTCGATCACGTGATTGTTCGTGACGATGTAACCATCGCTGCTCACGATGACCCCGCTACCGGCCCCTTGGCGGAGTTGCTGCTGTTGCGGAGCGCGATAGCCCCAGAAAAAGTCAGCGAAGGGGTCGCGCACGTTCACGGCGGTCTCCGTGGTCACGTGCACCACGGCATTCACGGTGTTCTCCGCGGCGTAGGTGAAATCGAGCGCTGTGGTAGCCACACCGTTCGGACCCGGTAGGCTCACGTATTTCACCGGAGCGGGTGGTGGTGTGCTTACCGTTGTGTTCTCCGTGCGGAGCAGTTCGTGGCCTCCCAGTGCGAGCACCGCTCCAGCGAGGCCCATGGCGAAGTATCCGAATGCTTGTTTCATGGTCTATCTGTTGGCTTTCGGTCGATCAAAGTTCGTACCGGTCGTGATATGTGAACGCTTTGTCAGTCCGGAAGTGTCGCGTTGTCGCGTTAAGAAATGTTGATCGGGCAATGACCCACCACAACGGCGCAGCCAGCGCCACGTTTCCGTCAAGTTCGGTCAGCTCCCCACAGGACGGGATCCCGTTGCAAGGCCTTCATCTGCGTTGCACCGATGCGACAAATGCCAGAGAGCGCCAACGACCCCCGATATTTGCCGAACGATGGAACTGCACTTCGCCAAGTGGCACGGCACGGGGAACGATTTCATCGTGGTCGATGATCTCGCTGGCACCTTCCCGGCGGATCCGGCTGTGATCCGGCGCTTGTGCGACCGTCATTTCGGCATCGGAAGTGATGGGCTCATCCTTATACAAGCCCCGCGTGCATCGGACTCGGACTTCCACATGGAATTCTTCAACCCCGATGCGAGCCGGAGTTTCTGCGGCAATGGCAGCCGCTGTGCCTTCGCGTTCTGGAGCCTCTTGAGGGGAAATGATGCAGATGCCCGCTTCACCGCCATTGACGGTGTACACTTGGGCAAGTGGGACGGGAAAGAGGTGTCCATCACCCTGCCGAACGTGGATAGGGTAGGCCGCGCCATCGACGGTCCCGAGGTGGACCACATCCATACCGGATCGCCGCACGAGTTGGTGTGGGTGGCCGATACGGAAGCCGTGGACATCCTAGTGGAAGGGCCGCGGAGAAGGCATGCGCCACGGTACGCGCCGGGCGGGACGAACGTCAACTTCATACAGCCATCGGGTGCAGGCATTCGCATGCGGACCTTCGAGCGCGGCGTGGAGGCGGAGACGCTCAGTTGCGGCAGCGGTGTGGTGGCCGCCGGGTTGAGCGCGTTGCTCCGGTACCCGTTGTCCGTGCCGTTGATGGTGACGACACGCGGCGGGATCCTGCACGTGGAAGCATCCAAAGTGAACGATGGGATGTTCGAGGGCATCCGCCTGATCGGCCCGGTGGAACACGTCTTCAACGGCACGCTGCAGCTCTGACATGGCCAAGCGCGGACGCATCATCGGGGGCGCGGCACTTTTCCTTCTGCTGGTGGCGGCCCTTGCCGGTTTTTGGGCCTGGAGGAAACTCACCGGGCCCGCCACGGATTTCGCTGAACAAAGCAAAGTGCTCTATATCCCACGTGGCGCCGACCTGGATGTGGTGGTGGACAGCTTGAAGGCGCTGGGGGCTCTGGGCGATGAAGAGGCGTTCCGCTGGCTGTGCACGCAGAAGAAGTACACCGATCGGGTGAAGCCCGGGCGCTACCGGATACCGCATGGCATGAGCATGAACACCTTGGTGAACCGCCTTCGCTCGGGTGACCAGGAACCGGTGCGGGTCACCTTCAATGGGATCAAACGACTGCCCGAGCTAGCAGGAAAGTTGGGCAGGGTTTTGGAACCGGATTCGCTGGCCTTCCTGCGCGTACTGATGGATGGGGACGCCCAGCGGCAGGCGGGCTACACTGCCGAAACCTTCATTGCCGCTTTCGTGCCGAACACGTATGAATTCTGGTGGACCACTACTCCCGAACAATTCATCGAGCGGATGGGGAAGGAGCGCACCACCTTTTGGAACGCCGAGCGGAAAGCCAAGGCGAAGGCGCTGAAGCTTTCCAGCGTAGAGGTGGCCACGCTGGCCTCCATCGTACAAGCCGAAACCGTGAAGCGTTCGGATGCGCCGAGGATCGCAGGGGTCTATTTGAACAGGTTGCGCATCGGCATGCCGCTTCAGGCCGATCCCACCTTGAAGTTCGCCTTGGGGCTGGACAGCATCAGCCGGGTGTTGCACAAGGACATGGAGGTGGTTTCCCCGTACAACACGTATAAGAACACGGGCCTTCCTCCTGGCCCGATCAACATGCCCGAAACAAGCATGATCGATGCGGTGCTGGACGCTGAGAAGCACGACTTCCTGTACTTCTGTGCCCGTGCCGACCTCAGCGGTTATTCCGACTTCGCCAAGACCTACGACCAACACCTGGTGAACGCCCGCAAGTACCAGCGGGCCTTGAATGAGCGGGGTATCCTCAGGTAGTTGTTGACCATTCGTTGCTCGCGATACCCTGATGGCTTCGATGGAGCCCCCTATTTTCGCGCCTTCATCACCAAAAGCACGTCCGCCGTGGACCGGCGGAGAAAGACATGACCAAGATCAAATTCGGAACCGACGGCTGGCGCGCGATCATCGCGGACGATTTCACCGTGGACAATGTGGCGCGCGTGAGCGTGGCCGTAGCCCAGTGGGTGAAGAAGAACTTCCCTGGTACACCCAGCATCGTGGTCGGTCATGACTGCCGGTTCGCAGGGGAGTTGTTCGCTGAAACGGCCACCAAGGTCTTCGTGAGCCATGGCATCACCGTACACCTGGCCAAGGGTTTCGTCAGCACGCCGATGGTGAGTCTGGGGGCTTTCAACACGAAGAGCGCGATGGGGGTGATCCTCACGGCCAGCCATAATCCTCCGAGCTACAACGGTTACAAGTTGAAGGGCATCTACGGAGGGCCGCTGATCCCGGAGCACGTTCAGGAGGTGGAGGATATCATTCCTGCCACACATGGTCTGGACCTCGCCAGCATCGACCTGAAGAAGGCCAAAGCGGATGGCTTGATCAAGGACATCGATCTGGAAACGATGTACGTGAAGCATGTGGAGGCCAACTTCGACATGAAGGCCATCCGTGAGAGCGGATTGCGCTGGGGCTACGATGCCATGTACGGTGCAGGCCAGAACGTGATCAAACGCATCCTTCCGCAGGCGACGATGTTGCATTGCGACTACAACCCATCGTTCATGGGTCAGGCTCCCGAGCCGATCGACAAGAACCTGCAGGAGTTCAGCAACCTGATCAAGAAGGGCGGGATCGATTGCGGACTAGCTACCGATGGTGATGCGGACCGCATCGGGCTCTACAACGGCAAAGGCGACTTCATCGACTCGCACCACATCATCCTGCTCCTGATCCACTACCTGGTGAAGTACAAGAAATTCACCGGCAAGGTGGTGGTGGCCGTTAGCACGACGCCCAAGGTGAAGAAGTTGTGCGAGCACTACGGGCTCGAGTACCAAGTGACCAAGATCGGCTTCAAGTGGATCTGCGGCATCATGATCAACGAGGACGTGTTGCTCGGTGGCGAGGAGAGTGGTGGCATCGCCATCAAGGGGCACATCCCCGAGCGCGACGGCATCTGGATGGGCCTCACCATTTGGGAATTCATGGCCAAGAGCGGGAAGAGCTTGGACGACCTGATCGATGAAGTGTACGCGATCGTGGGCCCCTTCAAATACGAACGCAACGACCTGCACATCAGCGAGGCCTTGAAACAACAGGTGCTGAAAGCCTGCACGGACGGGACTTACAAGAGCTTCGGTGACTTTGCGGTGAAGAGCGTGGAGACGATCGACGGATTCAAGTTCCACATGGACAAGGACCAATGGATGATGATCCGTGCGAGCGGTACCGAGCCCGTGCTGCGCTGCTATGCGGAGTCGGATACCTTGGAGAATGCCCGGAAGATCCTGACAGCGACGCGTGCCGCGATCGGCGCCTAGCGCTTCAGGAAACGTGAACGCGCTATTGTGGCACCGTGCTCATTGAGCAGGAGCACACTGTAGGTGCCGGTGGCGAGTTGTTCCAGCGACCGCCCTTGGATGGAATGGCCTAGGACCGGGGCATCCACGAGGGTGCGTCCAAGCGCGTCGTGGATCAACACGCGCGAAGCTTGTTCTTCGAGGGGACTCCAGAAGAGCGCATCGTCAACCGGCACCGGGTACAGCAGTACGGAGCCTTGCTCGCGCATCACCGCCACCACGTCGGAGTGGTCTTCCGATCCGTCCACGTCCACTAGTCGAAGACGATAATAGCTGATGCCATTGGGTGCGTTCTCGTGTAGGAACCCGTATTCGACGGTACTTGTGCTCGTCCCCAAGGCCTCCACTGATCCGATCACGTCGAAACGTTCGGCATCGGTGCTGTGCTCGACCAGGAAATGGCTGCTGTTCCGTTCGGACCCCGTGGACCATTCCAATTGGTTCCCATCAGCCACGGGCATTCCTCGGAAGGAGAGCAATTCCATGGGCAATACACCGATATCGCCAACCCCCGATGCGTAGCCATAGAACCAGCGGCTGTACCGCTGGCCGTCGAACGACTTATGCATCGGGTACTCCACGCGCACGCGCCATTTGTTGCGGTAGCGACCGGGGATCTTGGTGACGACCTCCTTGATCTCCAGCCCGGAGAGCCCAAGGTTGGAGTAGGCGGCACTGACGGCTGAAGCGGCCACGCTGTTGGTGATCGGTGTGCCGGAGAAGGGTTGGCCTTCGTGCACGACCTCCCAGCGCAGACGTCCGGTGGTACGCTGCAACGGGCTGCGTGCCCGGTGGCCTATTCCGAAGAAATAGCGGTTCACGAAGTCGGCGCTATTCGTGGCCAGGGGACTGACCAGATCCACCATGTATTGGCGTGTGAGTCGGTTGTACGCGAGTGCATTATTACCGCGGTAGGCACGAACGGTGCCTTCATTGGCGGCGGTAGGAGCAGCGTTGGGTGAACCGATGATGACATCGCTGTAACCGTCACCGTCCACATCACCACCACCTGCCACGGAAGTGCCGAACGCCTCATTGGCTATGTTGGGTTCCAACGTGGTGTTCAATGCAGCTTGTAGTCCTGATGTACTTCCCAAGTACACCCAGGCCCGGCCTTCATTGGCCTCGCCGTTCGTGTTGCCCGGCCCACCGATGATGACATCGGCATAGCCATCGCCGTTGACATCGCCCGCCTCAGCCACGCTCGTTCCGAAACGAGCGTTCAACGCGTTGCTCTGCAGGACAGCCGACGCGGTGAAGATCGCGGGACTGGACGAACCGTAGAAAACGTACACAAGACCTTCGTTCGACTCTGGGCTGCTCGCGTTCGGTGCACCCGCGACGATGTCGAAGTATCCATCGCCATTCGTATCACCTGCGCCTGCTACAGCGGTGCCGACACGACGGCCGGCCACGTTGCTCTCGAAGGTCACAGCTGGCGTCGTTGGCAGTGTGATCAATGCGCCGACATACACGTAAAAGGCACCTTCGAGCGCCTGCCCGTTGGAGAGGTCCGGTGCACCGATGATCATATCGGAGAAACCATCGCCGTTCACATCACCTGCGGTGCAGACCGAAGCGCCGAAAGAACCGCCGGCAACAGGTGCGGAGAAGATCACCGGTGTAGCCACCAAGCCTGCGCTGGACCCCGGATACACGAACGCCTGATCCGCACCCGGCGCGCCGATGATCACGTCTGAATACCCATCCACGTTATGATCCCCCGCTTTGAATACGGAGGCGCCGAAGAGCGAACCGGAAGTGCCGGCAAGGGTGAGGACCGGTGCGGGGTTCAGGCCTCCGGGCCCTCCATGGAAAATATAGGCCCGGCCGATCCCACCGCTTTGCGGCGCACCCACCACCACATCGGCATAACCATCGCCGTTCACATCTCCAGCGCTGGCCACACTGGTGCCGAAAGCGGCTCCAGCCACGTTCACTTCCAAGGTGAGGGATGGCGCAACGGGTAGGCCGGTGATACTGCCATAGTGCACGTAAGCCAACCCCTCTCCGGCTTGTCCGTTCGCGGCACCGGGTGCGCCGACGATGGCATCGGAATAACCGTCGCCATTGATATCCCCGGC
>JAEUTC010000244.1 GCA_016787985.1 Flavobacteriales bacterium
AGCGGGTCTGGCTCATCTTCATGTCCCACACGAAATCGCGGCGGGGCTGGTCCGTACCACCCATCTCACCCAGGTAGTTCGCGCCACCCAAGTGCATGCCGAAATCCCAAGCGTACTGCGCCGAGGCGGAAGTGCCCAGCAAGGTGCAGGCGCCGATGAGGAAGGACTTGCGTAGTGTTCTCAGGCTCATGTCGTTCAGGGCATTCTCCATGCCAAAGGGCAAACTTAACAAAGATCCCGTTCCTGCTCCGGTCCGTTCGATGAGGATATCAACGATCCGGACGGATACGTCGATAGGTGGCCCGAAGACCGATATCCCGGTAGATTTGCGCCCATCGAAATGCGTCATACGGAGCGGGTAACCAAGTTGTTCGGGGTGCGATACCCCATCGTCCAGGCCGGTATGATCTGGTGCTCCGGCTGGCGCTTGGCCGCAGCGGTGAGCAAGGCAGGAGGCCTTGGGGTCATCGGGTCGGGGTCCATGTATCCCGATGTGCTCAAGGAGCACATCAGAAAGTACAAAGCCGCTACGGACAAGCCATTCGCGGTGAACGTGCCCATGCTCTATCCGGCGGTGGAGGAGCACATGGCCACCATCATGGACGAAAAGGTGCCCATCGTCATCACGTCAGCTGGTAATCCAGCCACGTGGACCCAAAGGCTGAAAGAAGCCGGTCATACCGTGGTCCACGTGGTCAGCAGCGTGAAGTTCGCCTTACGTGCTCAGGAAGCCGGCGTGGATGCCGTGGTGGCCGAAGGCTTTGAGGCCGGAGGCCACAATGGTCGGGAAGAGACCACCACATTGGTGCTGGTTCCCCTGGTAGCCGATGCTGTTCATATCCCGGTGATCGCCGCCGGTGGTATCGTCGATGGGCGCTCCATGTTGGCGGCCCTGTGTTTGGGGGCCGAAGGGGTGCAGGTGGGGAGCCGCTTCGTCTGTGCCACGGAATCCTCGGCCCATGAAGCGTTCAAGCAGCGGGTGGTAGCCGCCAAGGAGGGTGAAACAACATTGACCCTCAAGGAGTTGGCGCCTGTGCGTCTCTTGCACAATCCATTCTTTGCGGAGGTCCAAGAGGCCTATCGGCGTGGTGCCTCCGTGGAGGAGTTGAAGACCCTGCTGGGTCGGGCTCGTGCCAAAAGGGGCATGTTCGAAGGCGACTTGGTGGAAGGCGAACTCGAGATCGGTCAGGCCAGCGCGGCGATCGGTCGGGTGGAGCCTGCTGCCGCCATCCTCGAAGGCATCATGCGTGAATACCACGATGGTATCGCCCGGTTGACCGCATCCCACAACACCGCGGTCTGAAGTGCGGGTGCATCGGCAACAAAACACCCCGACCTTCCGTCTATCTCGTGTGGGTGGATCGATAGGTACCTTGTTCGTGGCCACATGGTCGCTGGTGATCGGCTTTTTGGTCGCACCCCATCAAGTGCGTGCGGTCCTGCCGCCCACCAACCCGTTGTGTGCATCGGTCGATCAAAGCGGTGCGATCACGATCACCTGGGCACCTCCGACCGATCCGCTGGGCGAATTCGATCAGTACAACATTTACAGGGCCACCGCAGCTGAAGGTCCTTTCGTTCTGGCAGGAACAGCGGGTAGTCTCGCCACCACCACGTTCGCGGATCCGACGGCTGATGGGTCCTCGGGACCTCATTTCTACTACATCACCACGCTCACCAACGGGGTTCCTGCGATCGAGTCAGCGCCTGGGGATACGGTCTCGACCATTTATCTCCAAGTCTTCCAAAGCACCCCGCTGGGAAGTGCCGTGCTCTCCTGGAACCACCTCGCCGTGCCCGCTGGTGCGGCGGATGAGTTCACCATCTGGATGGAGTATCCGATCGGAACGCTCCAACAGATCGGCCAGGTATCCGGCACCACGTTCTCGTTCCAATTCGAGATCGCCATTTGCGAGGACTCGCTCACATTCTACATTCAAAGACAAGGTTCGGGTTGCACCTTCAATAGCAATTGGACAGGTGATGTGTTCCGGGACTTAACGCCACCTTCAGTACCCATCATCACCGCTGTGACCGTGGATACCAGTGCCACGGGTCTGGGGCTGGCTTCCATCGAATGGAGCCCGAGTCCGCAAGCGGATACCGACGGCTACATCATCTTGTTCGATGCCCCTTCTGGAGCCGTCATCATCGATACCGTCTGGGGTGGCGCTTCTTCCAACTTGGAGTGGGACGAAAGTGTGGCCACGCTCGGGGCGGAGTCCTACACGGTAGCGGCCTTCGATACCTGTCTTACCGGCATCCCCCCGAGTCCGAACACGAGCGCCACGCAACCTTTCCACAGCACCATCTTCCTGGACCATGCTTACGACCTCTGCGCAGGGGTGGTCGAATTGTCCTGGTCACCGTACGTTGGCTGGGAGGCGCAGGAATACCGCATCCTCGTTCAGGTCGATGGTTCCATATGGGCGTCAGCCGGTGCGGTAGGTGCCAGCACGACGACCTTCCAGTTCCCTGTGGCCCCGTTCAGGGAGTACTGTTTCGTGGTGGAGGCCGTGCGTGTAGGTGGCAGCGCACGGTCGCTCTCCAACAGGACATGCGTGGTCACCGACAGTCCCGGTCTTCCCACGTTCAATTACCTCCGCAATGTGACCGTTCTGGATGAGAACACCATACAAGTGGTGGACAGCGTGGATAGCGCGGCTGAAGTGAGCGGTTATCGCCTCGAGCGATCGGAGAACGGTGGACCCTTCGAGGAGGTCATGCTTTTCGGACCGGTCACCGCGAACCTCATCATCTACACCGATACCGATGTGGTGCCTTCGACCAACGGATACCGCTACCGCATGGTCGTTCTGAACGCCTGCGGCGATGATGCGCTCACGAGCAACCTGGGGTCCAGCATCCTGCTAACGGCCGTGCCGGACTTGCACGGGGTGAACATCCTCACGTGGAACGGCTATCAGAATTGGGACGGTTCCATTGGTGGCCATATCGTTCATCGACAGGTGGCCGATGGTCCTGTGGTACCGATCCAAGCGCTCCCTTCCTTCCCATGGACCTACATCGACGACGTGAGCGCGCTGACATCGACCACTGGCAGGTTCTGCTACTTCGTGGAGGCCTTGGAGGCGGGTAACGGTGCAGGGATCAATGCCATTTCGCGGAGCAATACGGTCTGTGCGGTGCAGGAGGAGTTGGTGTATATCCCTAATGCCTTCATGATCGGTGGCAACAACCCCATCTTCAAGCCGCAACTGGCCTTTGCGGACGTGGCCGATTATGAGTTGGTCATCATCAATCGTTGGGGTCAGGTGTTCTGGACCACCACCGATCCGGAGCAGGGTTGGGATGGAACTGCGAGCGGTCGAGCAGTGCCATTGGGCATTTACGCCTACTACTGCCGGTTCAGGAACGGAGCTGGTCGTGAGTTCGAGAAAAGAGGCACCGTCACCATGCTCACCGCGGTGGATTGAACCGGAGGTGTACTTTTGTGCATGGAACGTTCCACTGCTGCACCGCACAAGGAGGCCCAACCACGACCGAGTGTCAACGGAATGGGTGGAAAGATCATCGGCGAAGGCCTTACGTACGATGACGTGCTGCTGATACCCGCTTATAGCGAGGTACTCCCCCGAGAGGTCGACATACGGTCCTGGTTCACCCGCAATATCCGGCTCAACATCCCCGTGGTTTCTGCGGCCATGGATACGGTCACCGGTGCGGAACTGGCCATCGCCATCGCCCAGCAAGGCGGCATCGGGGTCATCCATAAGAACCAATCCATCGCCGAACAAGCCGCCGAGGTACGCCGCGTGAAGCGCTCGGAGAGCGGCATGATCATGGATCCGGTGAAGCTGGACGAGAAAGCCCTCGTGGTGGATGCCCTTAAACTGATGGCCGAGCACAAGATCGGCGGTATACCCGTGGTCGATGCATCGGACCGGCTCGTGGGTATCGTCACCAACCGTGACCTGCGCTTCGAGAAGAAGATGCAGCGCCCGGTGGCAGAGGTGATGACGCGCGACAGGATCATCACCGCCCTTCCCGATACCTCCATGGTGCAGGCCGAGGATATCCTGCAGGAGCACAAGATCGAGAAGCTGCCGGTGGTGAACGCCGAAGGCAAGCTCGTGGGCCTCATCACCTACAAGGATATCATCAAGCTGAAACAACGGCCCAACGCCTGCAAGGACCGGTTGGGTCGCCTTCGGGTGGCAGCAGCCGTGGGTGTTACCCGGGACACGCTCGATAGGGCGCGTGCCCTGGTGGAGGCCGGGGTGGATGCCTTGGTCATCGATACGGCCCATGGCCACAGCCGAGGTGTGCTGGAAATGCTGCGCGAGGTGAAGGCCCAACTTCCGGACGTGGACGTGATCGTGGGCAATGTGGCCACCGCAGAAGCCGCACAGGCGTTGGTGAAAGCCGGCGCTGATGCCGTGAAGGTGGGTATCGGACCAGGTAGCATCTGCACCACCCGCGTCATAGCCGGGGTCGGTGTGCCACAACTCACCGCAGTCATGGATTGTGCAGCGGCCTTGGAAGGTTCCGGTGTCCCGGTCATCGCAGACGGGGGTATCCGGTACACGGGTGATATCGTCAAGGCCATGGCCGCCGGGGCAGGGACTGTCATGATCGGCAGCATGTTCGCGGGAGTGGAGGAAAGCCCGGGCGAGACCGTCATCTACGAAGGCCGTCGGTTCAAGACGTACCGGGGCATGGGAAGCATCGAGGCCATGCAGCAGGGTAGCAAGGACCGCTACTTCCAGGATGCCGAGGACGATATCAAGAAACTGGTGCCCGAGGGTATCAGTGGCCGTGTGCCCTACAAAGGCCGACTGGCCGAGGTGGTGCACCAACTGGTAGGCGGGCTGCGGGCAGGAATGGGCTATTGCGGTGCCTCGGACATGGAAGCGCTCAAACAGGCACGGTTCATCCGCATCACCTCGGCCGGAGTGCGCGAAAGCCATCCGCATGATGTACACATCACCCGAGAGGCCCCGAACTACAGCCATTTGTAGGGCGCCGCGCCTTCGATCAAATTAACGGCCTGAACGGCTGACCGTTGCAGAGCTGAACGGTTACATTTGCCTCCCTTCCACCCGGCACCATCCGCCGTGGGGAATAGTGTAAGAGACCATGGAACGTATCTATCGCAACTTGGCCATGCTGTTCGTGGCGGTCGGCCTGAACACCACCACCATTGCCCAGACCGAGCCTGATCCGGTGATCATGAACGTGGATGGCAAGCCCGTGCTCCGCAGCGAGTTCGAGGCCATCTACAAGAAGAACAACAAGGAGGCTCCCGTCACCAAGGAGGCATTGGACGAGTACCTCGACCTCTTCATCAATTACAAACTGAAGGTCCGCGAGGCTGAAGCCTTGGGCATGGATACCATCAGTAAGTTCAAGACCGAACTGGACGGGTACCGCAAACAGCTTGCGCGCCCTTACCTCATCGACCGTGAGCTGAACGATGCATTGATGAAGGAGGCCTATGCACGCATGCAAGAAGAGGTGCGCGCTGCACACATCCTTGTTCAACTCGATCCTGAGGCTTCACCGGAGGATACCCTTGCGGCCTGGAAGCGCATCAACACCTTGCGCGAGCGGGTCATGAAAGGAGAGGACTTCGCGTCCGTGGCGAAGGCTCCCGGTGGGTCGGACGACCCCAGCGCCGCCAAGAACGGCGGTGATCTCGGGTGGTTCAGCGCCCTGCAGATGGTCTATCCCTTCGAAAGCGCAGCGTACAAGACACAGGTCGGTTCCGTGAGCCAGCCGGTGCGCACCCGCTTCGGCTACCACATCATCAAGGTGTCCGATCGTCGCACGGCACGGGGCCAGGTGAAAGTGGCGCACATCATGATGCGCAGCACCGACCAGGATACACCGGAGAAGGTGGCCAGTGTAGAAGCCCGCGTGAAGGAGGTGCATGATCAGATCACCACGGGCAAACTCACCTTCGCCGACGCGGCGCTCAAATACAGCGAGGACGAAAGCTCCAACACCAAGGGTGGAGAGCTTCCCATGTTCGGAACGGGCAAGATGATCGAGGAGTTCGAGGATGCCGCTTTCGGGCTGCAGAACGTGGACGATGTGTCGGCGCCGATCAAGTCGCGCTACGGTTGGCACATCATCCGGCTCTTGGAGAAACAACCCCTCGCCACCTTCGAGGCTTCCAAAGGCGAGTTGAAGAACAAGATCTCACGCGATAGTCGAGCGGAGATCACGCAGAAGGCCTTCATTGAACGCCTCCGCAAGGAGTATGGCTATGTGGCCTACCCGAAGAACGTGAATGCGGTGGTGGCTCTGCTCGATACGAACGTGTTCAAGAAGGGCACCTCCGTGAGCGATACGTTGCTGCGTAAAGACCTCGTGGAAGGGCCGTTCATGGATAAAGGCGTGAAGTACCGCCGCGAACTCCTGGGAGCGATCAAGGATGGCAAGCTCCTCAACGCCAAGAGCCGCCAATACGATGAAATGACCCAGACCATGGAGGATTCCGTGGTCGCACGGGTGATCATGGAGGGATGGTCCTATGACCGCAAGAAAGCCGAGAAGATGACCAAACCGGTCTTCACGTTCAAAGGCGGCACGTTCACCCAGAAGGATCTCCTGGACCAGATCGAGGCCAAGCAGCGCCGGGAACGGAACATCCCGCTGAGCACCTACGCGAATGAGCGCTTCGAAGCCATGGTGGATGAGCGTATCATGGCCTACGAGGACGAGCATTTGGAGGAGAAGTACACCGACTTCCGGTTGCTGATGAAAGAATACCGGGACGGTATCCTGCTCTTCGAACTCACCGACCAGAAGGTATGGGGCAAGGCCGTGCGCGACACCGCTGGTCTGGAGGCGTTCCATGCTGCGCACCGCACGGACTTCATGTGGGATACCCGTTACGAGGGCGACTTGTACATCTGCAAGGACGCCACGGTCGCGAAACAAGTGCGCTCCTTGGTGGGCAAGGGCAAGCGCGGTGCTGACCTCACCGCGATCGTCAACAAAGTGGACCCGTTGGCACTCACCATCGAGACCGGTCTGTTCACCGCAGAGCAGAAGCCGTACCTCAAAGGTGTCACCAAACCCGGCATCGGTCCGGACATCAAGCTGGACGATCGGGTGGTGGTGGCCGACATCAAGGGCGTACGCGCTCCCGAGCCAAAGTCGTTGGATGAAGCACGTGGTTTGATCACCGCCGCTTATCAGGACGATCTTGAGAAGAACTGGATCAAGGAACTGCGCGCCAAGTACACGGTGAGCGTGGACCAGGACGTGCTCCATTCCATCAAGTGACGAACCTGCCATGCATCCTGTTCCGTACTGCTGCACCAGCCAGCGCGGTCGGATGCATCGCTATTGCGCTGGTCGGATGCGCGGGCGCTGAAGAAGGCCCGGACCAACCGGTGGCCAAGGCCTACGATCAAGTGCTCTCGTGGACGGATCTCCGCCAGGTGATCCCCTTGGAAGCTACACCAGAGGACAGCGCGGCCATGGCGGACCAATACATCGAGGTGTGGATGAAGCAGCAGGCCGTGTTGCACATGGCCGAGCGAAACCAGCCCACCGAAGGCATGGCCATGGAAGCCCAGCTCGAGGACTACCGGCGCTCCCTGTTGATCTTCAACTATGAGCAGGCCTTGGTGGACCAGAAGCTCGATACCGCGGTCAGTGCCGCCGAAGTGGAACGGTACTATACCGAGCACCAGCCCAACTTCGAGTTGAAGGAGACGATCGTCCGCATGCGTTGGTTCAAGGTGAACGAACCCGACAAACGCATACTGCGGCGCATGGAAGAGCGTTTCTTGAAGGGCGCTGCGGACGACCTGCGCGAGCTGGAGATCTGGCTGGCTCAGAACGGCGTGTCCATCAATGATCGCAGTATGAACTGGATCCCGGCATCCACGATGATCACCGAGCTCGATATCCCGGAGCCCTTGGTCAAGGACCTCGAAGGTCGCGATGGCCGCCAGGTCATCCGCTCGGAGAACGGAGCTTGGTTCCTGGAGATCATCGAGCGTCGTGCTCAGAACAGCGTTTCCCCACTGGACCTGGTCCGTTCGGATATCCGGGCC
>JAEUTC010000145.1 GCA_016787985.1 Flavobacteriales bacterium
CCGCGCGAAGGCCCGCCCACATTGGTGCGTATGGAGCAGTATTGGGTGGCAGCCGACAACGGAGCGTTCGCCGAGCCTTTCGCTTATGTCATCTCGCCGGACCGGTACTGGCGCCTATCTGGCAACTGGACCGATCCGCAACGATTCGCAGCGCGCCTCAACTTCGATGGCAGGGACAACTTGAACACCTTCGACCCGCTGCTGATGCGCGACTCCCTCGGCGTGGACTTCCATGAGGATAGTCTCGTGCTCCTTCATCGCTATGGGCCGGGGTCACCGTGGGTCCGTTGGTCCGACGTGGTGTTCTCCCTGGGTTCCTTCACCGATGGCTTCGGGCGGATGGAACTCGATAGTGTGGCGACCGGTGAATATGCGCTCGCATGGCGCACCAGCCCAGTGGCGATCTCGGAACAGGGCATTCACCAAGCTGTCATACTGGGGCCCAATCCTGCGGATGATCACCTCATGGTGGACCTGGGCACCTTCGAAGCGGGCAGCGAGATCCTCATCCATGACGCGGGCGGAAGGGTCGTGGAGCGGCAGCTCGTTAGCGAGGCCCTGCTGTGGTTAGCCACGTCCGCCCTGGCCAACGGCCCTTATACGATCGAGATCAGAACCCTTGTCCGCGGGACGATGAACATCGGTCGATTCGTGGTGCAGCACTGATCCGCCGACGGGCCGATCACCCTACATAACGCAGGTTCCGACCCGGATAGCGAGCGGCCGCGCCCAGCTGCTCTTCGATACGCAGCAGTTGGTTGTACTTCGCGATCCGGTCACTTCGGCTGGCGCTACCGGTCTTGATCATGCCGCAATTCAGTGCCACGGCCAGATCGGCGATGGTGCTGTCCTCCGTCTCACCGCTGCGGTGGCTCATCACGCTGGTATACTTCGCACGATGCGCCATATCCACGGCTTCGATCGTTTCGGTGAGCGTGCCGATCTGGTTCACCTTCACCAGGATGCTGTTGGCGATGTTCTTCTCGATGCCCTCGCTCAAGCGCTGGGTGTTGGTCACGAACAAGTCATCACCAACGAGCTGGACCTTATCACCGATGGTATCGGTCAGGAGCTTCCATCCATCCCAATCGTCCTCGCTCATGCCATCTTCGATGCTCACGATCGGGTAGCGCTTGGCCCAGTCGGCCCATAAGGCCACCATTTCTTTGCTCGTAAGGCTCTCGCCTGTGCTTTCCAACGTGTAGCGCTGCTTCTTGGCATCGTAGAATTCCGTGCTGGCGCAATCGAGCGCGAGCACGATGTCCTCTCCAGGCTTGTATCCGGCCTGCTCGATCGCTTGCATCACGAGCTTCAGTGCATCTTCATTGCTGGCCAGGTCCGGCGCGAAACCGCCTTCATCGCCCACATTGGTGCTCAGGCCTTTTTTCTTCAATACGGCCTTCAACGCATGGAACACTTCTGCACCCATGCGCAAGCCGTCGGCGAACCGAGAGGCACCCACAGGCATGATCATGAACTCCTGCACATCCACCTTGTTGTCCGCGTGCGCGCCTCCGTTCAGGATGTTCATCAACGGCACGGGAAGCATGTTCGCGTTCACGCCGCCCACGTAACGATACAGCGGAAGTCCTGCTTCGCTTGCTGCGGCCTTCGCCACCGCAAGGCTCACACCCAGGATGGCATTCGCACCCAGGTTCGACTTGTTCTTGGTCCCATCCAAAGCGATCAACGCCTTGTCGATCATGGCCTGGTCGGTGATCAGGGCGCCGTTCAGTTCGCTGTTGAGCGTGTTGTTCACGTTCTCCACGGCCTTCTGCACGCCTTTGCCGAGGTAACGCTTCTTGTCCCCATCGCGCAATTCAGCGGCTTCGTGCGCGCCCGTGCTGGCTCCACTGGGAACAGCGGCGCGGCCCATGTGGCCCGTGTCCGTCCATACGTCCACTTCTATGGTCGGATTGCCCCGCGAATCAAGGATCTCGCGGGCCTGGATCTTGGCGATCAAACTCATGCTGAATGCGTTATACGCCCGCCTTGCTGGCAGGCTTGTTCTGGGTTCGGGCCGGTTCTACGCGAACTGCGCTCCGCATGTTCTCAACGAAACGATCGAACAGGTAGCGGCTATCGAAGGGCCCCGGTCCCGCTTCTGGATGATACTGCACACAAAAGACCGGCCTATCCTTCAACCTGAAGCCGGCCACACTGCCATCGTTCAGGTGGACATGAGTGATCTCCACGGCTGCGTTCTTCTCCGCGTCGGTCTTCCGCACGACGAAGCCATGGTTCTGACTCGTCACTTCATCACGACCGGTGGTAAGGTCCTTGATCGGATGGTTGATGCCGCGGTGGCCATGGTGCATCTTTTCGGTGGACATTCCCTGGCTTTCCGCGATCAATTGGTGGCCCAAGCAGATGCCGAAGACCGGCAAACCGCTAGCGACCACTTCACGCACCAGTTCCACGCTGGCGGGCATCGCTCCGGGATCGCCAGGACCATTGCTGAGCATGATCCCATCGGGTTTCCAGGCCTTGATGGTCGCTAACGTGGTGGTCATCGGGAAGACACGCACTAGGCAATCGCGCTCGGTAAGGCAACGCTCGATGTTCCGTTTGACACCGAAGTCGACCAGCGCCACCCTGAACGCCGCATCGGATGAGCCGACCTCGTATTCCTGCGTGGTGCTCACGGTGCTCGAGAGTTCCAGACCGGCCATGTCAGGAGCCGCGGCCAGCTTCTTCTTCAGTTCACCCAGATCCATCTCGGTGGAACTGATCAGGGCGTTCTGCGCGCCATGGTCGCGGATGTGGCGCACCAGCTTCCGGGTATCCACATCGCTGATCCCCACTACACCTTGCGCCTTCAACAAGTCATCCAGCGACCCGTTCCCACCCGGACGGCTCCATACATCACTGAACTTCTTCACCACCAAACCCGCGATACTGAGGCGGTCGCTTTCCACTTCATCCGCCTTCACACCGTAGTTCCCTACGTGCGGCGTGGCCATCGTCATTATCTGCCCGGTGTAGCTGGGGTCCGTGAAGATCTCCTGGTACCCGGTCATACCGGTATTGAAGCAGATCTCACCAGTGGTGATCCCCGAAGCACCGATCGCACGGCCGCGGAACACAGTGCCGTCGGCGAGCAGGAGGATGGCTTCAGGACGATGGCTTACGAGCATACGAGGGTTGCCTGCGCTTTCGTGGGCGCGAAGATACCCGCACGAGTTCGATCATCCGCCCGCTGATCGTCCACAGCTGTTGATAACGCCGTTACTTTTGGTCATCGCCTACCGATACACCGTTCTGCGCCTACTCGGCATGCCTGGGGCCCGATATGTGCTCATAGGGCTACATCTGACCCTGCTCCTTGTCATCGGCATGCAACAAGGCGTGCTGGTGGACAAGGAGGCCCTGAAATACAGCGGCTGCGCTCGTGACGTACTCGCAGGGGACTTCCACGATCTTTTCGGGAACTACCTCAAGTATGCGGCGTACATCCTTTTCCTAGTACCCTTCGTGGCTTTGGATAGCCTCTGGCTGGCTATCGCAGCGCAGATCGTGATCGGCATCGTCGCGGCAGAGGCGCTCGGGCGATGGGTGGAGCGCAGCAGCGGGAACGTGGGCATAGGTCGCCTGGCAATGGCGTTGTTCCTGCTTTGTCCCCTGATCCAGACGTGGACACTCGCACTCTACACGGAGCATCTCTTCACCTGTTCCGCGATCCTCTTCATCGAACGGCTCGACCGCGAATACCGACCGACATCTTCTTTGATCGCCCTTGGCTTGATCACGCTTTTCGCGCGACCCACCGGCATGCTTTTCGTCATGCCGGCGATCGCATGGAGGTTGCGCGAGCGACTGTCCGCACCGCTGCGCGCTTGGCTGCTGCCTTTCACCGGAACCACGGTCCTGCTCTTCGCGCTTACCGTTCCGAGGATCGAACACGCTCAACTCGCGCCGATCGCCACTGGTGAAGTGATCGCAGGTGTTGGAGGCTTGGGAGCAGATGACTTCCAAGGCCATACCATCGGTGATGCCCAGCGCTACTTGGTGCATCACGTGGGCTGGATGGAATGGGGTCGGATCACGCTACGTCGCATCATCTCCCTTTTCACCCTTACGCGTCCCTATTTCTCCCCGGTCCACAACGTCGTGAACGCGGTCTTCTTCGCGCTCTATCCGCTGGCGATCATCGGGCTTTGGCGCTCATGGAGGCAACATCGGGTGCGTTTCGTTCTGGCCCTGATCCTGTTGAATGGCGCTCTCGTGGCGCTCACGCACGACGAATGGAGTGGGCGTTTCGTGGTGCCCTTATTGCCCTGGCTCATAGCACTGGCCGTGCTGGCCTTTGCGCAGCAGCGGCCTTCGAAGGCAGCGGTGTGACCTCGACGCGGACTTTGCGTCCACAACGTAGATCATACCCACACCATGCGTTCACTCCTCCTTCCCCTTGGTCTCGTGTTGTCCACCTCCGTTCTGGCCCAGGACAAGGGCTTCATCAGCGGTACTGCCGCCTTCGACAGCCGTAACGTCGATGCCGACGGCAGCTTAAGTGACCGGACCATCACCACTGGGACATTCGGCCCAGCCGTGGGGTACAACCTTTCACCGGTGCACGTCATCGGCCTTTCGCTTTCTCACACCGGTAGCAGCGAGGAGTACCAAGAGTTCACCGGCTTGTTCGTGCTGGATATCAAGGAACGTCGTACCCTCACCACCATCGCACCCTTCTACCGTTACATGAAGAGTATGAACGAGAAGTTCCTCCTTTACGGTCAATTCAAAGCCGGCTTCGGCTTCGGTAAAGAGACTATGGAGGCCGGCACCACGGAGAGCGAGGCGGCACTGAACACCATCGACCTCCGTGTAGGACCTGGTCTCGTGTACCTGCTCGCTGATCGCTGGGCGCTTAGCGCTGACTGGGGCGTACTTGGCTATTACGCACAAGAACGCACCCAAGAAACGCTGTCGACCGACGTGGTGACCTCCACGAGTGGGTTCCAAGCCTCCTTGGATACCGCCAACCTCTCGCTCGCGCTGAACTGGTTGTTCTGAAGCTTCACCATACGAAAGGGGGCCGATGGATCACCAACGGCCCCCTTTCCATTCGAGTTGGCCGATCACTTCTCGATCGCGAAGCTGATCTTGCAGTTGATGCGGTACTCCACGATCTTCCCTTTCTCCACCACGGCGCTTTGGTTGCCGATGTTCACACTACGGATGCCGCGCACGGTCTTGCTGGCTTCCTTCACCGCGTTGGCTGCAGCATCTTCCCAACTGGTCTTGCTACTCGCCAGGATCTCGATCACTTTCAGGATGGGCATTGGTCTTGGTTTTCACTTATGACCGCGACCTTCCCGAAAGTCACACCGCCAAGAACAAGAAGGGCGCCCAACAGGCGCCCTTCTTCATTCCATCGGATGGGATCACTCGCCCTTGGCCTCTTCTCCACCCTCGGCCTTCGGTTCGGCTTTGGTGGCGGACTTGGCGCTCGTGCGACGGGTACGGCGGGTCTTCTTCGCAGTACCAGCGCTCTTCTCCTTCGTGTAGGTGGTGTTGAAATCCACCAGCTCGATCATGGCCATCTCAGCGGCATCGCCCAAGCGGTTGCCCAACTTGATGATGCGCGTGTAACCACCAGGACGGGTAGCCACCTTCGGCGCCACGTCGCGGAACAGCGTGGCGGTGGCCTCTTTGTTCTGCAGTTCGCTGAAGATCACCCGACGGCTGTGCGTGGTATCCTCTTTGCTCTTGGTGATCAAAGGCTCCACGTACAAGCGCAGGGCCTTCGCCTTGGCCAATGTGGTCTCGATGCGCTTGTGGTCGATCAAGGAGATCGCCAGGTTGCTCAGCAGCGCGTCGCGGTGGGCCTTCTTGCGGCCGAGCGCGTTGTTCTTGTTTCCGTGTCTCATGACAGTATTCCGTTGTCAGTGGTCCGTTGTCAGTGGTTCGCGGGGTGCGCCTTCAGACTGCCAACTGCCAACTGGCTATTTACTCCTTGTCCAGTTTGTACTTGCTCACGTTCATCCCGAAGCTCAGGCCCTTGTTCTCCACCAGGTCCTCCAGCTCGGTCAGGCTCTTCTTCCCGAAGTTCCGGAACTTCAAGAGATCGTTCTTATTGAAGGACACCAGGTCGCCGAGGGTCTCGATGTCCGCGGCCTTCAAGCAGTTCAGTGCGCGCACGCTCAGGTCCATGTCCACCAACTTGGTCTTCAAGAGTTGGCGCATGTGCAGGCTGGTCTCATCGAACTCCTCCGTCTCCGTGCTCGTACGCTCCTCGAGGTCGAGGCTGATACGTTCGTCGCTGAAGAGCATGAAGTGATGGATCAGGATCTTCGCCGCCTCTTGCAAGGCGTTCTTCGGCGTGATGCTACCGTCGGTGACCACTTCGATGTTGAGCTTCTCGTAGTCGGTCTTCTCCTCCACGCGGGTGTTCTCCACCGTGTACTTCACGTTCTTGATCGGCGTGAAGATGCTGTCGATGGCGATGGTACCGATGGGTGCGTTCTCCGCCTTGTTCTCGTCGGCCGGAACGTAACCACGTCCCTTGCCCACGGTGAGTTCAACATGCAGTTTCACGTTGGGCTCCATGTGAGCGATGACCAGCTCCGGGTTCAAGACCTGGAAGCCCGTGGTGTGCTTGCCGATGTCGCCGGCGGTGAAGCTGTCCTTGCCCGTGATGGTGAAGGAAACCTTCTCGGTGCTCACATCATCGAGCTGGCGGCGGAACCGCACCTGCTTCAAGTTGAGCACGATCTCGGTCATGTCCTCGATCACACCCTTGATGGTGCTGAACTCGTGGTCCACGCCATCGATGCGTACCGTGGTGATGGCATGTCCTTCGAGGCTGCTGAGCAGGATCCGGCGAAGGGCGTTGCCGATGGTGATGCCATAGCCTGGCTCCAAGGGACGGAACTCGAAGGAACCGCGCTTATCATCGGATTCGATCATCGTGACCTTGTCGGGCCGCTGGAATTCGAGAATGGGCATGTGTGCTTGGTCGTTGTTCGTTGGGTTGATCTGTCCTCCTCCTCTTTGCTCGCCCCGAAGGCTCCTTACTTGCTGTACAATTCCACGATGAGCTGCTCACGGATGTTCTCCGGGATCTGCGCACGCTCAGGTGCAGCGATGTACTTGCCCGTCATGTTCTGGGCGTTCCACTCCAGCCAATCGAAACGACGGTTGCTCACCGAAACGCTGTTGGAGATGGTCTCCAGGCTGCGGCTGCGCTCACGCACGGCCACGGTCTGGCCCGGGCGCAAGGTGTAGCTGGCCACGTTCACCACGGCACCGTCCACGGTGATATGGCCATGGCTCACCAACTGACGAGCGGCACGACGCGTGGGAGCGATGCCCAACCGGAACACCGTGTTGTCCAAACGCGCCTCGCACAATTGAAGCAACACCTCGCCGGTGATGCCTTTCTTGCTCGCAGCGGTGTGGAACATCTTCTCGAACTGGCGCTCGAGGATGCCATAGGTGTACTTGGCCTTCTGCTTCTCGCGCAGTTGGCTGCTGTATTCGCTGTCCTTCTTGCGACGACGCGCATTGGGGCCATGCTGACCGGGGGCGTGGGGCTTGCGCTCCATCCACTTGTCCGGGCCGTAGATCGCCTCTTGGAACTTGCGCGCGATCCGGGTCTTGGGTCCTGTGTAACGTGCCATTCTTCTTTTCTTTTGGGTGCGTCCTCCGCACCGACAACAGAGCGTGCGTCCACACGCTCCTACGGGTTATTAAACGCGGCGCTTCTTAGGTGGACGGCAGCCGTTATGGGGCATCGGGGTTATGTCGATGATCTCGGTCACTTCGACACCACTGTTGTGCAAGGCACGGATGGCGCTTTCGCGTCCACCGCCAGGTCCTTTCACGAACACCTTCACCTTGCGGAGACCGAGTTCATGCGCCTCGCGTGCAGCTTCCTCGGCGCTCAACTGGCCGGCGTACGGCGTGTTCTTCTTGCTGCCGCGGAAACCGTTCTTGCCGGAGGAGGACCAGCTGATCACCTCACCCTTGTTGTTGGTAAGGCTGATGATCAGGTTGTTGAACGTGGCTTGGATGTGGGCCTGACCGTAGGCCTCCACCACCACGTTCTTCTTCTTCTTCTTACCGGCGGCTCCGCCGCCCTTGCCTTCTTGCTTTGCCATTGTCTTTTTCGATTGGTCGGTTCGATCCTGACACGTCCGAATGGACGCATCATGATGCGTCCCTACTTGGTCGCCTTCTTCTTGTTGGCCACGGTCTTGCGCTTGCCCTTACGGGTGCGGCTGTTCGTGCGGGTGCGCTGACCACGCACCGGCAGACCGGCGCGATGGCGCGTGCCACGGTAGCTGCCGATGTCCATCAACCGCTTCACGCTCAACTGCACCTCGCTGCGCAGCGCGCCTTCCACCTTCACGGTGTCGTTGATGTATTGGCGGATCTTGCCTTGCTCCTCATCGGTCCAGTCCTCCACCTTGGTGTCGGGGTCGACACCGGCCTGCTCCAGGATATGGAGAGCGGTGCTACGGCCGATGCCATAGATGTAGGTGAGGCCGATGCAGCCCCGCTTGCTCTTGGGTAGGTCTATGCCTGCGATACGTGCCATGCTCGTGCGTTTATCAGCCCTGACGCTGCTTGAACTTCGGGTTCTTCTTGTTGATGATGTACAGACGCCCTTTGCGGCGGACGATCTTGCAATCCGCCGAGCGTGGTTTGAGGGAGGCCCTGAC
>JAEUTC010000034.1 GCA_016787985.1 Flavobacteriales bacterium
AAACGTTCTTGTCTAGGTTTGCGTCGTATTCATTGAACAAAACAATCGACCAACCATGTCAACGCTCGAATTCCAGCAGCAGCTCCTCGGTATCCGCCAGCAACTGTACTACTTCGCATTGAGCTTGACCAAGGACCGGGATAATGCCCTGGACCTCCTTCAAGAGAGCATGATGCGGGCGTTGACCTACCGGGACAAGTTCCGGGACAACACCAACTTCAAGGCGTGGGTGTATACGATCATGAAGAACACCTTCATCAACGAACACCGCCGCACCAAGCGCACAAAGGCCGTGATGGATAGTGTGGACCGCGAACGTGACGAGGTACGGAGGGTCCAATTGCCCAGTAGTCCCGATGCTTCGGTGAAAATGGCCGAGATCCAGCGTAGCTTGGACCGGTTGGATCCCGCTTTCCGCGAGCCCTTCACCATGCACCACGAAGGCTACAAGTACCATGAGATCGCCGACCAGCTCGGGATACCCATCGGCACGGTGAAAAGCCGGATCTTCCAAGCCCGCCACCGTTTGATGGAAATGTTGACCGATAAGAACGTTCCCGCTTGAAGCCTACTGCGATCGTGATCGGCGCCGGGTTCTCCGGCATCGCCGCAGCAGCATCGCTCGCGCGGAGAGGATTCAGTGTGGACCTGCTGGAGAAGAACGGCGCAGCAGGCGGTCGTGCCAGCGTGTGGCGGCACAACGGCTTCACTTTCGACATGGGACCCAGTTTCTACTGGATGCCCGAGGTGTTCGAACGCTTCTTCTCGGAGTTCGGTGAACGCGCTGACGACCACTACGATCTGCGACGGCTCGACCCTTCCTACAAAGTCGTCTTCAGTCCGCAGGACGACATGTCCGTTCCAGCAACGCGGGCTGAACAACGCAAGCTGTTCGAGCGGTATGAACCGGGTGCCGCCAAAGCGCTGGACGAATTCCTCGCAGAGGCCAAGATCAAGTACGACCTGGGCATGGGCGAGCTGGTCTACCGCCCCTCGTTGTCCTGGTTGGAATACGCTCATCCGGGTGTGCTCGCGGGCCTGTTGAAGACATCGGTACTCCGCTCGCTTCGCAAACACGTGCAGGACCATTTCACGGAGCCGAAGCTGCGTGCGTTGATGGAATTCCCGGTCCTCTTCCTTGGAGCCGCGCCACAGAACACCCCTGCGCTCTACAGCTTGATGAACTACGCCGACCTCGAACTCGGCACTTGGTACCCCATGGGCGGCATGGGCAGCGTGGTGGAAGGCATGCTCCGCGTGGCCGAAAAACAAGGGGTTCGCGTGCACTTCGGGCAGAACGTGCAGCGCATCGTGGTGAAGGATGGTCGGGCCGTGGGCATCGAAACCGACCAAGGGATCAGGAATGCTGACGTGGTACTTGCGGCAGCCGATTACCACCATGTGGAACAGCGGTTGTTATCCCCGGAACATCGGAGCTATTCCTCCGCCTACTGGGACGACCGGAAAATGGCTCCTTCAAGCCTGCTCTTCTACCTTGGCTTGAATAGGACCATCCCACGACTGGAGCACCACACGCTCTTCTTCGACGAGGCCTTGGACACCCATTCCGCCGAGATCTACGACGACCCCACATGGCCGAGCAAACCCTTGTTCTATGTGAGCTGTTCGAGCCGAACGGACCCTGGTGTGGCCCCGGCCGGCCATGAGAACATGGTCATCCTCATCCCCATCGCACCGGGCTTGCAGGATACCGAGGCCATCCGCGACCGATACTTCAACATCGTGATGGAGCGCATGTCGAAATATGTGGGCTTCGACCCTAGACCACATGTCGTGCTGAAGCGCAGTTATTGCATCAACGACCTCACGAGCGACTACAACGCTTTCCGCGGAAATGCCTACGGGTTGGCCAACACCATCATGCAAACAGGTCCCTTGCGCCCGAGCATGAAGAGCAAGAAAGTGAAAGGCCTCTATTTTGCCGGCCAACTCACCGTACCAGGACCAGGTGTTCCCCCGGCCATCATCAGTGGCCAGGTCGTTGCAGGACTGATCGAGAAGGAGATCACTGGAAACAAGAACGCCCGTGCTGCGCGGGCCAATGCCGTTACCGCATGAATACCATCGCCCTCTACGATGAGGTGTGTCTGAAGGCCAGCCGCACGGCAACGCGCAGCTACAGCACATCCTTTTCGCTGGGGATACGCTCCTTGGAGAAGGACCTGCGCGGTCCGATCCATGCCATCTATGGGTTCGTGCGTTTCGCCGACGAGATCGTGGACACCTTCCACGGATTCGACAAGGCCACCTTGCTGAAGCGTTTCCGAGAGGACACACACACCGCCATCCGAGAAGGCATCAGCCTCAACCCCATCCTGCAGAGCTTCCAACGGGTGGTGAACGGTTACGGCATAGAACCGGAACTGTACAACACCTTCCTGGACAGCATGGCGATGGATCTACAGGACCGCACCTATGACCAGCGTTCCTACGAGACCTACATCCTGGGCAGTGCGGAAGTGGTCGGCTTGATGTGCTTGCGCGTGTTCTGCAAGAACGACGATGCGTTGTACCAGCGGTTGAAGCCAGCGGCCATGCGTTTGGGCTCGGCCTTCCAGAAGGTGAATTTCCTGCGCGACCTGAAGGACGACCACCAGAACCTGGGCCGCACCTACTTCCCGGGTGTGGATGTAGCGCGCATGGACAGCGAGACCAAGCGGATGATCGAAGCTGACATACGGGCCGACATGGACGCTGCCTTGGAGGGCATCAAGCAACTGCCCCGCGGGTCGCGCTTCGGGGTGTACATGGCCTATGTGTACTACCTCGCGCTGTTCCGCAAGATCCAGGCGCTGCCTTGCGACCGTATCCTCAAGGAACGTATCCGCGTACGGAACCGCCGGAAGATCGCCTTGCTCACCACCAGCTACCTGCGGCATAGCCTGGGCTTGTTGTAATGGACTCGAGGGCCGTTAATGGCGAAGAAGTGATCCTCGTGAATGAGCGCGACGAGGAGATTGGGCGCATGGAGAAACATGCAGCGCATCGCGAGCCCATGCTCCACAGAGCCTTCTCGATCTTCCTCTTCGATGCCAGCGGGCGGATGTTGCTGCAACAGCGCGCAGCGGGGAAATACCATTCTCCGTTGCTCTGGACCAACGCCTGCTGCAGCCATCCAAGACCCGGTGAACGCACCGAAGACGCGGCTGCACGGAGGTTAATGGAAGAACTGGGTATCCATACCCACTTGGAACACCGGTTCGCCTTCACCTACCAGGCCGAGGTGGGCAATGGACTGACCGAATACGAACTCGACCATGTCTACTTCGGAACGGTAACGGCACCACCCACACCGAACCCATCGGAGGTGGAGGATTGGCGTTATGTGGAACTCGAAGCGCTACGCGAGGAGATGACGGCACACCCCGATCGTTTCACGGCTTGGTTGCGGATCTGCTGGCCGATGGTGGAGGAACACCTTTCGCAGAAGCGGGCATGAAGAAGGCACGCATCGCGATCCACTGGTTCCGGCGAGACCTACGGCTACAGGACAACCACGGGCTGTACCGCGCATTGAAAGAGCACGGTGACGTGTTGCCGGTCTTCATCTTCGACACGAACATCCTCGACAAGCTATCCACCACGAAGGACCGTCGGGTGGACTTCATCCACCGCGCGTTGCAGGGTATGCAACAGGAGTTGATGAAGGTGGGCAGCACCCTCCGCGTGGAGCATGGTGCGCCAGTGGAAGTCTGGAAGCGCTTGCTGGAGGAGTTCGAGATCACCGGTGTGACGGTGAACCACGACCACGAACCCTACGCCCAGCAGCGGGATGCGGAGGTGGGTCAACTCCTCGCCGAACGCGGCATCCCCTTCAGGACCTTCAAGGACATCAGCATCTTCGAGCGGGGCGAGATCCTGAAGGACGACGGCAAACCCTACACGGTCTTCACGCCCTATTCGCGGAAATGGCTGGCCCACTTCGAGCCCTCCATGGAAACCGCCTTCCCCAGCGAGGCGCACTTGTCGAAGTTGTGGAAGACGAGCGCGAAGCCCCTGCCCAGCTTGGCGGAGATCGGTTTCGAGCCCACCGACCTCGTGGTGCCACCGCTAGAATTGAAAGATGGGCTGCTGGCCGGGTACAAGGAAACGAGGAACCTGCCGGCGGTCAATGGCACCAGCAAGATGAGCACGCATCTCCGCTTCGGTACGGTGAGCGTGCGAGAATTGGTGCGCCGGAGCCGGGTGAAAAGCCCCACTTACTTGAACGAGCTCGTCTGGCGGGAGTTCTTCATGCAGATCCTCTGGCACTTCCCCCATCCGGAGCGGGCCTTCAAACCGGCCTACGACAACATCCCGTGGCGAGCGGACGAGGCGGGCTTCCAGGCCTGGTGCGAAGGGAGAACGGGCTACCCGCTGGTGGACGCCGGCATGCGCGAGCTTAACGCTACCGGCCTGATGCACAACCGGGTACGTATGGTGGTGGCGAGCTTCCTGACCAAACACTTGCTCGTCGACTGGCGTTGGGGCGAGGCCTACTTCGCCAAACAACTGCTTGATTTCGAGCTTAGTAGCAACAACGGCGGATGGCAGTGGGCCTCTGGATCGGGGTGCGATGCGGCCCCCTACTTCCGGGTGTTCAACCCCACCCTGCAAATGGAGCGCTTCGACCCTCAGTTAAACTATGTGAAGTTTTGGGTTCCAGAGTATGGTAATGCGAACTATGCAAAGCCGTTGGTCGTTCACGAAGTAGCCCGCAAGCGAGCCATCGAGACGTACAAGCTCGGTCTCGGCGAAAAGGGCAACGGAACCGAACGACAAACCAAGCTCTTTGCATAGCCATGCCACGTAAGAAAAAAGCCCTCGTCCTCAGCCAGCCGGTGAAAGCAGGATTGAAGGCCATCAAAGTCAGGCTGGACGCACGTACCATCATCACTGTAGCGAGCAACAAAGCGTTGGACTTCTGGCGCTCCCGCTACCCCAAACTGGAGGTCATCGGCTGAACGCCTCCGCAACGCAGAACAAATGCCACGCAAGAAGCCCGCTATCATCCTGGAACGTCCGATCAAAGCGGGAGTGAAGGAGATCAAGGTCCGGTTGGATTCGCGCACCGTCATCACCGTTTCCTCCCAGAAGGCGCTTGCCGCCTGGAAGCAGCGGTACCCGAAGTTGGAGGTCATCGGTTGAACCATGGCGCAACACGTGCTGGAGCGGTCACAAGTATTGCCCATCACGTTGGAACGAGCGTGGGCCTTCTTCAGCAGCCCGCGCAACCTCGCACGCATCACACCGCCGGAAATGGGGTTCGTCATCCACGACTCGTTCGATGGACGTGAAGCCTACACGGGGCAGCGGATCACGTACACGGTGCGGCCGTTGTTCGGGATCCCCATGCGGTGGGTCACGCGCATCGAAGATGTGAAAGCACCTGAGCGCTTCGTGGATACCCAGGAAAAGGGCCCGTACAAGCGCTGGCACCATACCCACACCTTCGAACCGGTGTCCGGCGGTGTTCTGATGCGCGACCGCGTGGAATATGAGCTACCACTGGGGATCTTGGGTGAACTCGCCCATGTGCTGTTCGTACGCAAGAAGCTCGATGGCATCTTCCGGTTCCGGGAACGGACCTTGGAACGCATCTTTGCAGGAGGCAGCGAACCATCGTAGCGCGGCGTTGTTCCCCGAGCATGAGCATTTGGATGATCATCGGCATCGTGGCCATCACCTTCGTGGTGATGGAAGGTGTAGCCTGGGCCACGCACAAGTACGTGATGCACGGCTTCCTCTGGCACCTGCACTCCGATCACCACAAGAAGGATCACTACGGGTTCCTGGAGCGCAACGACAGCTTCTTCCTGATCTTCGCCGTACCCTCGATGTGCCTCTTCCTGGTGGGCAGTTGCCAAGGGCTGCATACACCGTGGCTGTGGATCGGTCTAGGGATCCTGGTCTACGGCATCGCGTATTTCTTCGTGCATGAGGTGTTCATCCATCAACGGATCAAGTGGCTGCGCAACACGAACAGCGCGTATTTCCTCGGCATCCGCAAGGCGCACAAGATCCACCACAAACACCTGGGCAAAGAGGATGGCGAATGCTTCGGTATGCTGTGGGTGCCCTTGAAGTACTTCCGCGAAGCGCGGAAGACCCTTGCGCAACAGTCCAAGCGCTAACGCCAACACGTATTTGTTGATGCGCCACGCTGCCGCCGGAGATGGCCTCCGTGCATGCCGCTACCTTTGATCGTACGGCCAGCTGGCATGATGCGCATGGGAGAACAACTGCAACGGATCGGATCCTACCTCGGCCACTTGGTTCGCGCTCGCACGCGCCATGGGGTGCACAGCCCGTTCGTATACGACCTGATCACCCACGTACTCCGGCCGTCCAACGAGCTGCCCGAATTCCGCACGATCGAAGGCCTGCGTGCCGACCTGTTGGCCAGCGACCAGACCATCCGTGTGAACGACCTCGGCGCCGGCTCGCGCGTGTTCGACCTACCGAGCCGGGCCGTGGCGGACATCGCGCGCACCGCGTTGAAACCACCTGCGCAGGCTCAACTCCTCTTCCGCCTTGCCCGTTATTTCCAGGCGGATCACGTGCTGGAACTGGGCACCTCCTTCGGCCTCAGCACGCTCTACCTCGCGCTGGGTGCGGATGAAGGCACGGTACACACCATCGAAGGCTGTCCGCAGACCATGCGCATCGCCCAGCATCATTTCGACCAGCTCAAGCAACGCAACATCCATCCGGTGTTGGGGAGCTTCCGTAGTCGGCTGCCTGAAACGTTGGCCAAGATGAGCGCTGTGGACCTCGTCTTCATCGACGGCCACCATGCCGAAGAGCCCACCCTGGAGTACTTCGAACAATGCCTGGCCAAAGCGCATAGCGGCACGGTCTTCGTGTTCGATGACATCCATTGGAGCCGCGGCATGGAACGCGCGTGGGAAGCGGTGAAAGCCCACCCCCGTGTCACCGTGACCGTGGACCTCTACGACCTCGGCCTCGCATTCCTGCGCACCGAGCAGGCCAAGGAGCATTTCACCTTGCGCTATTGAAGTACAGATGAAGATCTACACCCGCACCGGGGACCAGGGACAGACCAGCTTGTTGGGCGGGCAACGCGTGGCGAAGGACAGCTTGCGCATCGAAGCCTATGGCACCATCGATGAGTTGAACAGCCACATCGGACTGCTTCGCGATCACGCCCAAGGCAGACGTGACGACCTGCTTATACCGATCCAGGAAACACTGTTCAGCCTGGGTTCTCGGTTGGCCAGTGGGAACGAGGAGCAGGCGGACAAGTTCAAGGTACCCCAGGTCACCGATGCCGGGATCGAAGCGTTGGAACGCGCTATGGATGGCATGGAGGCCGAGCTGCCCGAGATGCGGAACTTCATCCTTCCGGGAGGTCACTTGGCCGCATCGCAGGCCCATGTATGCCGCACGGTGTGCCGGCGGGCCGAGCGGTTGGTCGTGACCTTGGCGGCCAACGAGCCTGTGCCCGAGATCGTGGTGCGCTACCTGAACCGCCTCAGCGACCTGCTTTTCGTGCTGGCCCGTCACCTCGCGCATGTGGATGGCATGGCCGACACCCCCTGGAAGCCGCGCCAATAGGGCATTTTCCGACGGTTGAAAAGTCGGAGCCCGCCGCTTGTCTATCCGTCTATATTTGCGGCCAATTTCACGGACCCTAACACGGCCTTTTCGATGTACTGGACACTGGAACTCGCTTCGTATTTGGAAGACGCACCCTGGCCTGCGACCAAGGACGAGCTGATCGATTTC
>JAEUTC010000048.1 GCA_016787985.1 Flavobacteriales bacterium
TTCCACCACGCGCACTCCTTCCTTCGTCTCCTTCACCTTCACGCCGAAGGAGAAGAGGTCCTTGATCCGCCAGCGGTCCGGCAATCCGACGAAATAGACCGTGTGGTCCTGCGCCAGACGATTGGCATAGTGGTGCTTGGAGTACCACATATCGCCCCACGGTTCCATGGAGAACAGGAAGATGGTGCGACGGGTGCCGGTCATCAGTTCTGGAAAGCGATCAGCACCATTGGGAGGGTGCGGGGTAAATGTATCCAGTAGGATCGATGGTCGCATCGCGTAGTGCGCACCATGAGCCCGCAGCGATGGGAAAGGTATATTTGGCCACACCAGTCCTGCGAACGCCACCATGGGAGTGAATAGACAAGCATGCGAAGTACTGATGCATGCGGAACGAAGGCTGAACGTGCGGTTCAACCATACGCTCACCTTGGGCAGGTTGCAGATGTTCATGCGCGAGCCTGGACTGAACGCGTTGGTGGATCGCTTCTATCCCACTGACAAGGATCGCTGGAACGCGGTGAAAGCCGACAAGGGATTCGCGGAGCCCCTGTTCAAAGCACTCGGCGCCACGACGGTGGACAGCATGGACTTCTCCGACTACGAGCAGGCCACGATCCTCCACGACCTCAACAAGCCGGTACCCGCAGACCTCCATGGACGCTTCGATTGTGTAGTGGACGGCGGCACCATCGAGCACGTGTTCCATTTCCCCAATGCCATCCGTAGCTGCATGGAGATGGTGAGCATGGGCGGTCACTACATCGGCATCACGCCAGCGAACAACCAGATGGGCCATGGCTTCTATCAGTTCAGCCCGGAGCTCTACTTCCGGTTGTTCTGTCCGGAGAACGGCTTTCAAGTGCGTGCCGTGTACCTGGGAACCGATACCGAGTGGTTCGCGGTGAGCGACCCGAAACAGATGCGCGAGCGTGGCCAGCTGATGAGCGCGGTGGCCCTCACGCTGGTGGTGATCGCGCAGCGGACCGGAAAAGTGCTTCCCGACTTCATTCCGCAGCAGAGCGACTATGAATCGGCCTGGGCCACGGTGGACGCCACCAACACCGGTAAAGCCCTGGCCCATGAACCGCCCTACCGGCTTTGGATCCGCAAGCTCCTTCCCGTGAAGGCCCGCACCTTGTTGCGGAACATCGCTGCACTTTTCAAGGAGCGCGTGGAGGTGCAAGGCATCGTCGGCACTTTGGACACCGCCCACTACAAGCGGGTCGAGCTCTAAGCCTAAGCGTTATTCCTGCTTCAACGCACGGATCAATGCCGCATTGGATCGCGCCACACCCGCGCGGCTAAGGTGTCGACCATCGCAGAAGAAGGTCGAGTCGGCCGCTGAGCCAAAAAGTCCGCTCATATCGAGATAGGTCCCCGCATCGGTCCACTCGCGGAGCACCTCGGGAGATGCGGACGAGGGCCTGCAACAGTCCGTTACCGGTGGATGCACCAACAACAGGCGCGCGCCGCTGGCCTTCACGAAAGCGACACTTCTTCTGAACGCCTCCACCTGGTGCTGCGCCAACGGCCCAAAAACGCGTGGCGGTGATGGGCGGTGATGGCACACCGGTCGCTCCACGTATCCACCGGGTATGTAGCGGTCGCCGTTGTAGGCAAGGTAGGCCTCATCGAAATGGCCATCGAGATCCAGCATTTGCCTGAACCAGGCATAGAGCAGGGTATTCCAAGCCTTCACGTTCATGGTCAACAAGGCCATGCGCGCGGTGAAAAGGTCCACACGATCGTTCACCATCACGTCCAACGCACTTTCGATGCCCGGACCCTCGAACATGTCCGGTGATACGACCATCACCACCGTACCTGGCCGGAACCGGTGCAGGTGATGACGCAACAGCACTTCCCCCTGAGCCGCCGTTTGCGCGCTGGAACCCAGGTTGAACATGGCCAGGTCCTGCTCTGCGAAAAGCCGTGGGTCATAGCCCCTGTAGGCTAAGGAAGAGCCCACTACCAGCACATCCACCGGCGCCGTTACCGACGTATCCCGAACGCGGCTCCATAAATGGCCATGGTATCCGAGGACGTAATGTACGTTGCCGAACCCGTCGTGCTTGTAAGCCATGGAGGTACCGATGACCAGCACGGGATAAACCACCAACGCCAGTAGTACGAACCGCAGGAACGTGCGTAGGAATGTCCGCATGGGCTAGAACTGGAAGTAGATGAACGGGATCTCGCCTGGATACATGAAGAAGCCGATGGCGAAGATGATCACGACGTACAATGACCATCTTCCCCACCGTGGCCAACTGGTCGCCAACCGTTCCAACGCAAAGCGCTGCTCGCGGCCCAGCCACTCCACCACCATGAAGAGAGCTGCCAGGGCGAGGGGGGTGACCTTGGGCACTTGGGGCCAGGTGAAGAGCGATGCGCAGAAGATGCCACCCACATGGGCCATGGCGCTTGGGATATCATCGGACCGGAAGAAGATCCAGGCGAAGCAGGTGAGCATGAAGGTCGCCAGCATCTGACCCACCTCGCGGAGATCCGGGAGGAGACGACCTTGAGCCACGGTATCAAGGTGCATGCGATTCGTGCCCCGCAGCAAGGAAGGCAGGAAGTATAGCGCGTTAAGGCCACCCCAGACCAGGAACGTCCAGTTCGCGCCATGCCAGAAACCGCTCACCAGGAAAATGATGAAGGTGTTACGCACCTTCAACCAAGTACCGCCGCGACTTCCGCCCAAGGGGATGTAGAGGTAATCCCTGAACCAAGAGGACAGCGAAATGTGCCACCGCCTCCAGAACTCCGCGATATCCCTGGAGAAATACGGGAACGCGAAATTCCGCAGGAGCTCGAAGCCGAGCACTCGCGCCGTGCCCAGTGCGATATCCGAGTAACCGGAGAAGTCACCGTAGATCTGGACGGCGAAGAGCACCGCACCCAACAACAAGGTGGAGCCTGAATGGGCCGCTGGATCCGCGAAGATGCCGTCCACCAGCGGCGCGCAATTGTCGGCGATCACGAGCTTCTTGAAGAAGCCCCACAAGCACTGCCGAAGGCCATCCACCGCCCGCTCATAGCGGAATGTACGCGGAGCTCGTATCTGCGGGAGCAAGTGTGCGGCGCGCTCGATGGGTCCCGCCACAAGAAGCGGGAAGAAGCTTACGAAGAGCCCATAGTCCACCACATCACGTACGGGCTCGATCCGGCCATGGTACACATCGAACACATAACTCAGGCCATGGAAGGTGTAGAAACTGATACCGATGGGCAGTACCAGCCCAAGGAGGACCGGATCCACGCCAAGCCCGATCCGTTCAGCCAGCTCCGCGAATTCCCTGGCGAAGAAGTCGTAGTACTTGAACACCCCGAGGAAGCCAAGGTTCACCCCGACACTGAGATACAACCACCGCCGCTTGGCGACCTTCGACGGTGTGCGATGGATGAGCAGTCCACTCGTATGATCAAGCAGGGTGGAGAAGATCAACAGCAGCAGGAAGCGCTCATCCCAGCAGGCGTAGAAGAAGTAGCTCGCCACCAGCAGCAGGATGTTCTGCGCCTTGTACGCTCTTGCGCTGAGCGACCAGTAGGCAGCGAATACCACTGGAAAGAACGCTGCGAATCCCAAAGAGTCGAACAGCATGACGCAGCGCTAGCCGAACGTGATCCGAACGCGGAGGACCGTGACGTGGCCGCATACTACCATCGCCATGGGCTCACCGTTGAGGTTCACTCACCGAAGCGATGATCGATGTGCCCGGGATACCGGCTGGAAGAAGGGCGTATTCCACCAGGAACATTCGTCCAAGCAACCGATGGACCAAGCGCTGCACGGGGGTCACGGGCACCACGTACCGGGTGTCACGAGCACCTTTCAATTTCAGCTGTAGCCACGCCGCTGGGTAAAGGGAATGGAAGAAGTAGGATGCCTTCCATATCCGCGATCCCGAAGGATCGACATGGTTCCGCAACGTGGGGCGATCGTACCGCAGGAAGTGCCGGTTGAACTCGTCGTAGTTGCTGAACAGTTCCTGCCGCGCAGGCACCGTGAAGATGAACGTATGCGCGGAAGGCACGTGCTTCCGGATCCGTTCCACGAAATCGGTCGGATGCTCGATGTGTTCGATGACATCGAGCAGAAGCACGATGCCCACGTCCGTGAACTCGAGCGCTGGGATATCGAAGAGGTCCACGCCGGTGCGCACATGGGCTGCGACTTCCGGCAGGGCCGGAACCTCTGCAAGGTCCACACCTTGGGCCTCGATCCCTTCAGCCCGTAAATGGGCCACCACCAGCCCCTTCCCACAGCCGACCTCCAAAACCTTCCCTTGGCCAGCGGCACGCACCGCCCGGGTAAGGATGGCATTGCGGCAAATGTTCCAGTAGTGCCGTTCCACACCAGTGGGGTAGATGGCTTCGAACTGCGTGGGGTCGAACGCGGTGGAGGATGGATCAGTCGCCATGGGTGGTGGTCTCGATGATGAAACGCGGCCGGTGCTTCACCTCCTTGTAGATCTTGCCGACGTATTCGCCGATCACCCCCATGGCCATGATATTGATGGCCGAGAAGGAGACGATCAGCATGGCCAAGCTCGCCCATCCTTGGTTCGGATGGTCGTTGAAGACGGCCCACACGATCCAGACGCCCAGTCCGATCGCGAGCGCTGTGGTGAGCAAGCCCGCGTAAAAAACCATCTTCAACGGTGTGGTGGTGAAGGAGGTGATACCCTCCCAGGCGAGGCTCATCAACTTCCGGATGGGATACTTCGACACGCCAGCCACACGCTCCTTCCGCACGAAATGGACCTCGGCGGTGGGGTAGCCGATGAGAGGGAAGATCCCACGGAGGTACACGTTGGCCTCTCCAAACCGTTCAAGATCGGCGATCACCCGGCTGTCCGCACTTCGGAAATCCGCGTGCCCCCGTATGGTCCGCGGGTTCATCATACGCATGGCACGGTAGAAGACCTCGGCACCGATCCGCTTGGGCAGCACGTCCACCTTGCGATCCAATCGCACCCCATACACCACGCGTTTGCCTTCGTGGTGATGGCGCAGCATCGTATCCAGCACCTCCACGTCGTCCTGGAGGTCGGCGTCCATGGTGATGAGGATATCGGCTTTCGTACGGTTGGTGAAAAGCCCGGCGATGAGCGCGTTCGGATGTCCGAAGTTCGCGCTGAGCTTGATCCCGCGGACACGACCAGTGGTAGTGGCGCATCGCTCGATCTCTTCCCACGTGCCATCCCGGCTTCCGTCGTCCACGCAGCAGATGTAGCTGTCCGCAGTCACCGAACCCTGCGCGGCCAAACGGTCAAGGCGCTGCAGCAGCACCTCCACCGTGCGGGTGATCACCCCTTCTTCGTTGTAGCACGGCAGGACGAGGCAAACGCGTAGTGGCCTTCCCGTGGAACCGGCCGCTGGACCATTCTGCTCCATGTTCACTTGATGCAAGCACACGGGTGACCAAGGCAGATGCACCAGGTACGGCGTGTTGGATGCGAACTTAGGGGTTCACCGGCGATCAACGCACCGCAGCCACCTCTAGCACGATCATGCACTCCCCATGATCGAGGCCACCCATGTTCAGCGGAGGACCGTACATTTCCCCCGCAGCAGCCCCACCGCCATGGCCAACGCCCTCCATTGGTTCTTCCAAACCCTCGATCGGCGCAGGACCTTCCACCTGCTCATCGTGCTGAACGCACTCGTGGCCGTGGCCACCTTGTGGCTTTCCCGCGCCACCTTCCTATCCGACGGCTGGTCCTACCTCGGCTTAGCCGAAGGCCTGCTGCATGGCGAATACAGCATGTGGTGGCCCTTGGAAGCGGAATATCCCGACACCTTCAGGGCTCCGGGTTATCCTGCGTTCCTGGCTTTCTTCATCAAGATCTTCGGCACGTGGAAGTCGGTGTACGTCGTGAATGCCGTGCTCTACGCAGTCGCTCTGTACCTCACGTTAGGGGTGATCGAACGGCTCGATCCACGGCTCGGTACGCGAAGCCTGTTCCTGCTGCTGCTGTTACCGCTGATGAACGTGCCCTACTACATCGGCCAACTCTACACCGAGATCCCGGTCCTTGCTGCGTTCAGCCTCGTGCTCCACTTGATCGTCGGGCGCACCCGTTGGAGTATCGGCACTGCGGTTGTGCTGGGCCTGACCCTCGGCTTCGTACACCTCTGCAAACCGATCTACCTGTTGCTCCCGCTGGCACTCATCATCGCCGCAGTGATCAAGGACCGCAGGAACTTCGATCTCCGCGGCCACGCGGTCATGGTGGTCACCATTTTCGTCATACTCCTTCCCTACGGTCTTTGGAACGAACGGAACCATGGCCAGTTCAAGGTGACACCGATCGAAGGCGGCGGCGGCTATATGCACTTCGCCTATTGGTGCGGGAAGATGCCCGGCTACACCGACCATTTCTCCCTGGGCAATTTCACCGGTGATGAGCTCATCCGTTTCACACCGGAGGATTCCGTCCCCGGCCACATCGCCGCGTTCGAACGTGAGTGGGCTTTCATCAATGCCCAGACCCACCCGCTGCTCACCGCCAAGGATTCGATCATGCTGAACTCGCGCGACAAGTTGCCGTACGTGGCCGAACCCACCTACAACACCCGTTTCGCCATGACCCGTGAGCGCCTCCTGAAAGAACGAGCATTCGCGCTGATGTGGAACGACCCGTGGTACACCTTGGCCTACAAGAGCTATTCGGCCGTGCGGCTCTGGGTGATCGGCATCCAACGCGCCGACTTCGCCGCAGCCTCGACCGCGAAGAAGGTGGAGATGCTCTACGCCACGCTCAGCACCGGCTTGCTCTTCCTGCTCGGGATCATCATGATACCCCTGGCCTATTTCCGAAAGGTGATCAGCCTGCGCAATACCTGGCCCTTGTTGCTCCTCGTGGTGTACACTGGGTTGCTGCACGTGCCGTTCACCATTCAATCGCGCTATACGGTGTGTGTTCGCTTCGCGATGCTCGGACTTCTTAGCCTCGCTTGCGCAGCGATCTGGCAGCGCTACATCAGTGCATCAACGGCGACCGGGAAGGGCGACCGGTGATCGCGGCCATCCTGGGTCGATCAGCGGACCGGATCAAGGCATGCGCAACGACCATGCACCGGCTTCCAGGTGCAGGAATTCAAGCTGACTGCCGGGGTTCTCCTCCGCCCATCGGCGTGCCATGAGCCGCTCATCGGGCCTGGAACCATCGTCTAAAAGGATCCGCGCCCCGCGGCTGAACTTCGATGCCAGCAAGGGCACGGCCGGATAACGGGCCAGCTTCTGTGTGGTCTCTGGTGGGCCATCCACCACGAGCAGGTCGATGGAACCGGGAAGCTGCAGAGCGGATAGGTCGTACCACTGATGCTTCGACCCGTTCACATCGTGTTGCACCAAGGGCGCATGGATCACCGTGGCCTGTTCCTGCAGGCCGTGCAAGGCGATGGCCGCACGTGTCTTCTCCACGTATACCGGATCATGCTCCAGCGCGATCACCTTGCCAGCGCCGAGCCGCTGTAGGCACAGCGCGATGACCAAGGTGGATGTACCACTGCTGGCTTCCACCACCACCTGTGGTCGCTCTAAGAGGACATGTGTGGTGATCTCCCGGAGCAGATCCGGAGAGGCGGCCCAGAACCGTGTGGAAGGCCAGGGCGCATCAGGCTTGAACGTCCAGAGCAGTCCCTGCAGGGCCTCCAGTTGAGCGTACGAGGTACGGCTCTCCTTCAACTGGCGCTCGAAGAGTTCCAACGAAAAGCCACGGGCCTCCACGATCAGATAGGCCAACAAGGCGCCCGTGAGCGCCACGGCCACGAGGAATGCGACCTCACCCACCAGGAGCCAAACAACAAAGGAGACCAGCAGTATGGCCAAAGGCCCGCCAAGGACCACTGCTCGCTGTCTATCGCTCATCCGTGCCATGGGTCGTTCTGATGGGGACAATGTTAGCGCATCCCGTGGAAGTAGGACGAGGTGCTGAAGGGGACAGCCGTTCCCGACGCCCATCATGCCTCGCGCTTGACCGCTGAACGATGCACCTCGGCTGATCAGCTGTCTTGAGATTGGTTACCATTGCATCCGGAAAGTACAGCGCGTGTTGAAGTCCGGCAACCACGTCACCATCATCGACCCCATGCGTGGCGTGGCCGCGTTGGCAGTGGTGATCTTCCACTACCTGGGTTCCGTACTCCCGACGCTGCGACCCAATGGGGTGGAGCACATCGTGGACTATGGAAAGCTCGGCGTGCAGGTCTTCTTCGTCATCTCCGGCTTCGTGATACCGTATGCCATGCAACGGAGCGGTTACACCTGGGCAGGTTGGTGGCGTTTCATGCTACGTCGCATCGTGCGGATAGCACCGCCAGCCTATGTGGCAGCATTGGCCATGATCGGGTTCCACCTCCTGTCCATGGTCGTGAATGGTCGTCCGGTGGATGGTGACCCCTTTCCCGGCTTCGGCTTCGCGGCGGTCTTCGGCAACCTCACCTTCACCGCTGAATACCTGGGGGCCCATTGGTACAACTTCGTGTACTGGAGCTTGACGGCCGAGTTCGAGTTCTACCTGGTCCTGGCGTTGGTGATGCCACTGATCGCGCGCGGAAGTCCGCACTGGCGCGTGGCCACCCTGATGCTGGCCCTGCTTGCGAGCAACTTCGTCACGGGGCCGAAGTTCTTCGCCTATGTGCATTATTTCGTGCTCGGCATGCTCGTCTTCCTCTGGCGGGAGACCGCGACCGACAAACGCATCCTGCTCGCGATCGGAGCGCTGACCTGTGCCTTGGGTATCGCCGCTGGCGAACTCACGGCCATCGGTGTTTCAGTGGTGGCCGCCCTGATCATCGCCTCGGGCACTGGTGCGCGCGCGCGGGCCACGGACCTGCTCGGCGATATCTCCTACAGCCTGTACATCATGCACGTGCCCGTTGCCGTCTTCGCAGAATCCATCGTGAAACGCCTCCTTCCCATCCATGATAGCCTCGTGGGAAAGAGCGTCCTCTTCGTGGCCTACCTGTGCCTGGCCTTGCTCGTTTCGTACGCTTTCCATCGCCTGGTGGAGCGGCCGTTCGTGAAATGGTCCAAAGCGATCCCACAACGCCGGAACACGGCAGTGGCCTGAAAACACGGAAAGACGGCCGCGATGCACGTGCTCCACACCTTCGCCAACAACACCACGGTGCCCTACCTCACCTGGTTCACGGATCGGGCCTTGCGCGAAGGCTCTCCGCGTTACACCTTCATTCTACTGCATGCTGAACGCCCTCGGATGATGGACGAGATGCAGGGCAAGGGCTTCGCTGTGGAATGGATCCGCTATGATGATCGTACCCGCAAACGGGACATGTTGCTGGCTCTTCCACGCTTGTGGTGGCTTTTGATGAAGCACCGACCGGACATCGTACACTGCAATCTTTTCGATGACAGCCTACCCGGGCTCATCGCCGCGCGCCTCGCTGGCATCAAGCGTCGCATCATCACCCGCCAGGACACGGGATTCCACTGGCTCCATGCACGGCGATGGATGGCCTTGGACCGCTGGAACAACCGCATGGCGTCCCACATCATCGCCATTTCCGGCGAGAACGAGCGGTTCATCATCGAGCGGGAAGGTGCTCCAGCAAGCAAGGTGACCCTGGTGCACAACGGCATCCCACCGGAGAACTTCACGCGTCAGGACCCTACGATGGTGGCCCACTTCCGCGAACGCTTCCACCTCCGACCCGAACACCTCGTGATCGGCAACGTGGCCCGCTACGTGGCATGGAAGGGACACCGTCACGTGATCGAGGCGGTCGCCGCGATCATAGCCGAGCATCCGAACGTGCGGCTGCTCCTCTGCGGCAAGGGCGCTGGACGACCTGCCATGGAGCGACTTGCCAGTGATCTCGGCATCAGCGCGAACGTGGTGTTCATCGATCGCATTGAACCGGGGGACATGCCCTCGTTCTATGGGCTGCTCGACATCTACGTTCACGGTGCCACCTTGGAACCCTTCGGACTGGTCTATGCCGAAGCCATGATGAATAGGATCCCCGTGGTGAGCACACCGACCGGAGCGGCGTTGGATGCGATCACCGATGAGCAGAACGGCATCATCGTGCAAGAAGCGAGTGGAGCAGCTCTGGCCGATGGGATAAGAAGGCTGTTGCGGCTCGACAGGCGCGCCATTGGAGATGCCGGTGCGCGGACAGCCATGCGGATGTTCCACTTCGATCGCATGTGGGAAGGCACGATCGGGCTGTACCGAAAAGCGATGCAAGAACCATGACCACCGCTCCATTGATCTCCGTGATCATACCGGCGTACAACGCGGCACCTTACATCGCCGAAGCCCTTCGCTCCGTGCTCGCGCAAACGCATACCAACCTCGACATCATCGTGGTGGACGA
>JAEUTC010000103.1 GCA_016787985.1 Flavobacteriales bacterium
TTTACGACATGGACGTGAAGGAAGTGTTGCGTAAAAAGGGTTTTCGAGTGACCGCGATGCGGACCGAGTTGTTGACCTTGCTTCAGCGCAGTGACCGTGCCCTCACACAAGTAGAGGTGGAGGGCCAACTGACCGCCGATGTGGACCGGGTCACCGTTTTCCGCGCGCTGAACGCTTTTGAAGAGGCCGGTATCGTGCATCGTGTCCTGGACGGGGCAGGTACTTCATGTTTCGCAGCCTGTGCCAGCGATTGCGAGCATGGCCACCATAAAGATGCGCATGCCCATTTCCATTGCCGCGCCTGTGGTTCCGTATTCTGTCTGCCGACCGTGGAAATGCCTGCTGTGAAGGTGCCTCGTGGATTCAAGGTGGAGCAAGGGCAGCTGGAGCTCATGGGCACTTGTAAGGCGTGCGCCTGAATGGCCAAGAATGCGAAGGCGCGAAGGTCCCCACCTCCGCGCCTTCTTCGTTCAACCCGTCGCGCTATTGTAGTACGGCCGGGAAGACCACTTCGATATCCGTTGATCCACCCGCATTGGTGATGTCACCGTCGCTCACGCCGGTGGCATCCTTGATCGGTTCATGGCGCAGGATCACTTCCACTTCACCTGCACCTGCATTGCCCGTTTGCCATTGGCTCAACAAGCCGATCGGTCGCCCGTTCACGTCACTATCCGAGTAAGTGAAGGTCAGATCCACGCCGTTGACCTGGAAGAAGAATTGGTGTTCATCCCCTTCGGCCAGGATCTCGTTGCTCACGGTATCCGCAGGTGTGGTGCTCTCATCCAGAACGAGGATCTCCGTCTGAAGCAGTGTATTGGCAGGTAGGGTGTCGCCATGGATCTGGACGCCTGCATCATCGATCTCGGCATGCCATTCATAGGCGTTCCCGGAAGGGTCGGTGAAGAAGATCTTGACATCGGTGATCAGCTCCTCCTCGTTCACTGGAGCGGGCGGGGTGATCGGGTCCACCTTTTCGTCCTTTTTACAAGCGGCAAGAGCCAGGGTGAGCCCCAATGCGAGGGTGAGTTGCGTGGTCGGTTTGTACATGGTGTGGAACTGTTTTTCGGTTATGCGATGCGGATACACGCACCGGCTAGGTGATGGGTCGAGATGAGCACACCCGAGCATGCGGAGTGCGCTGTGGAATGCAAGTGTTTCGGACCGCATGGCGAGTGCGGGTAGGAGCTACCTCCCTTCGGGGAAACTTAGGCCAGCACCAACGCAGGCGGGCCTCGAACGGGCGTTGGACGTTGCTCCTGTGGCAAAAGCCGCGCCTGCGCCATTACGACAAGACCCAGGAAGACGAGGGTCAACGTCCATCCCGACCAACTCGTGCTCTGATCGGCCACCAACGCGCTGGGAGCGCAAAGCGCACAGACCTCATCCACCTGCGCACCGTCCTGCGCACTCGCGTGAATGTCGATCCGGTGGACCAAGCCGTGCAGTGCATCCTTCGGCAGCACCGAGAAGGCCACCACAAGGAGTAGCGACCAGGATGCGAGGAGGCGCAGGCGAAGCATGGGTCGGTTCGACGGTGCGAATATAACGCAACAAAACTGCAATAGTTCAGAGCGCCCCGATCGACGAGGTGAATAGGGGGCAATTGTTCTCTATCCGACGAGGGAAGGAGAGAACAAGGCTTTCATGCGTGCTTTCTTTGCGCCCCATGCGAACCCGACTCTCTTCCGCGCTCCTGATCATTTCTGCCGGGGTATGTGCTCAACCGGTATTCGTGTACCCCGATGCCGTACCTTCTGTCGGCGCCTATCCGGTGGAGACCCGTTCCTATGGCGTCGTGCCCGGCCTCGTGACCAGTGGAAGCGAGGTGGTCTGGGACTTCAGCACGCAGGACTTCAGTATCGTCGGCACCACCACGGACTCCGTGCTGCTTCCTTCGGCAACGCCTTATGCCGCTGACTTCCCCACGGCCACACACGCCGTAAGGCTTGTGAACCAGTTCGGTTACTACAGGGCATCGAGTACCGGGGTCTTGGACCTGGGCACCCGACTAAGCCCGGGCAGTCCGTCGCAGATCAATACGGACCCAGCGGCCATCCTTCAGTTCCCGGCGGCTGTGGAGGACAGTTGGACCGATGCCGTCATCACCGGAGCCACCACCTCGCAGTTGCAGGTCACCATTCTTGCGGCGGGCACCATCGTGTTGGAAGATGCCACCATACCCGACGCGGTGCTCGTCGAGCGCAGGCAGACCTCACCCTCCTTCACCGCGATCAGTACCACTTGGTTCCAGCGCGGCAATGGGCTCGTCCCATTGGGCAACGTCCTGGCCAATGGCGGGGTCATCGTACGTGTCCCGGTCAACCTCATCACCACTATCGCGGAGCGTGAAGTCCCGGTCCTTTTCCTGGCGCCGAACCCTGGTGTTGGGAGCACGTTGCTTCAACGCACCGATGGCATACCCTTGGGTCAGGTGCGGTTGCTCGATGCAGCTGGTCGCGAGGTACGCAGTGTGCGGGTCAACGCGGCGCAAGTGGAGTTCCAGTTGACCGACCTTCCCCATGGCTCCTATGTGGTGCAAGTGATCTCGGCGGATGGTGTCCGAACACAGCGGCTGGTCAACGGCCCCGGTGGTCTGTAGCCATCACTTTCGGAGCCAGCTTCCGAAGAGCTTTTGAAGCGGGGGAAGCAGCACGAACACCATTAGCGGTACCAGTATCGCGGTCATCACCAAGGTGCGCAGCATCAGCGGAAGTTGCGCCAGGTACTGGCCGAAGAAGAACACCAGCAAGGTGATGGAAGGGTAAATGGCCAGCCAGATCAACAGGGCTGTTTTCCATTTCGGTGGCGGCCGGTGGGCGGGTGAAGTGCTCATGCGGATCAGGGGGTGCAAAGGTGCATATCCGTTGCCTTCGTCGGCACGCGTGATCAAGCCACGATCTTTGCGGCTATGGAATACCGCAAGCTGGGCCCCTCGGCCCTTCACCTCCCCGTGATCACCTTCGGTGCATGGGCCGCTGGTGGATGGATGTGGGGAGGCAATGATCGCAAGGATGCCGTACGCGCCATCCGTGCCGCCTTCGATGCGGGTGTCACCGCCATCGATACCGCGCCCATCTATGGCCAGGGCCTTAGTGAGGAGATCGTGGCGGAGGCGATACAGGGTATCCCACGCGACAAGGTCCAATTACTCACCAAGTTCGGCTTCCGCTGGGATCTGAAGAAGGGCGAGTTCGGGATGCACAGTCAGGATAACGCCGGCAACCCCATCGAGGTGTACAAGTACGGCGCCAAGGAGAGCGTGATCCAGGAGTGCGAACAGAGCTTGCGCCGCCTCCGTACCGATCACATCGATCTGCTGCAACACCATTCACCGGACGCCACCACGCCCATCAGCGAGACCATGGAAGCGCTGGAGTTGCTCGTGCAACAAGGTAAAGTGCGCTATGCCGGGGTAAGCAACTACAACGTGGAGCAACTCACCGAAGCGCGCAAGCATACGGCGGTGGTGAGCGACCAGGTGCCCTATAGTATGGTGAAGCGTGGCATCGACGACACGACGATACCCTACGCCATCGAGCATGGTCTTGGTATCATCGCGTACAGCCCGTTGGAGCGTGGGTTGCTCACCGGCAAGATCAAGCCCGGGCATGTCTTCGCACCCGGCGACCACCGGAGCAACCACAAGCACTACCGCCCGCACAACATCGAACGCGTCAACGCCATGTTGGATGTGTTGCGTCCCATCGCAGCCGACAAGGCATGTACGCTGGGCCAGCTGGTATTGCGCTGGACCATGGACCGGCCGGGCATCACGGTGTTGTTGGTAGGCGCACGCGATGCGAAGCAGGCGGTGGAGAATGCCCACGCCGTACAGCTGAGGATCACCACCGAAGAGCGCGCGCGGATCGATGCGGCGGTGGGAGAGGTGGTGCTGGATCTGGCTTGAGGGGGCGGGCCTTGGTCCGCGGATCCTGATGATGCCGGCTTGAAGTGCAGCGGTTCTTTCGTGCGGCATGATGGGTTTGGTGTGGAGGTGGAAGTACATGGCCCGGCCGGGGACCCGCGTGAGGGGGCGCAGCGGCAGCCTGCTGATGGAACGGTCGTGCAGCCACGAGCGGCGAGGAGGCGCCGACGATAGGAGGTGACCCCACAGCGCCGTGGATGCTGGCCGGGACGAAGCAGCTATAGCGCAGCACCCGACCCCGCTGCTCTTGAGCGGGGCCACGCCCAACCGATTCAATCCCTGTTCGCCGCCCGTATCTCCTTGCGCACCTTATACAGCCGCTCACTGAAGCCACCCTGCTTCTCAAAGGCCCTGGCTTGGCTGTCTACCTGCTTGTCCAGTAGGTGCAGGGCGATCTTGCACAGTGTCTGCCCCACGTTGGCGCTTAGTTCAGCATATGCGCGGTCCTTTACGGTGCGTGGCGTGCGTGCGGTGCGTGGTCCTTCGACCGCCTGTAAGCGTTCTTCTTTTTCGCGCAGCCACACCATTTGTATCCAGCGGGCCACCTCATCGGGATCTTTGCAGCGCGCGTTGCTCAACTCTTTTCGGCGCGGGTCCATGGGCGCCCATAATGGCAGCTTGCGGTGCTCCAAGTACGCCTCGTAATCCTTCCGCAGTTCGTCGATACTAGCACGCGCCACACTGGTCAGGTTGAGTTCCAATTTTTTGGTGGTGGCGCTGATCTTACTTCCTTCGCCAATGTTGCGTTCACCACTACGTGCGGCCTGTTCCATCTGGTCGGCCGTGCGGCTGCTCGGTGGAATGTACCGGTCCACAAAACGAACGGTTACAGCGTAGAGCAGTTTGGCCACTTGGTAGCTCACCAGCTTCTCGTAACCGCCGCTGGGTGGCAATATCAAAGGGCGTTCATGGGGCTTCTCCATTGCTCCAAAGTAGTCCAACATTCCTCAAAATGGACTTCAATGGACGAAAATGGACCCATCTCCGCCTACCATCCCCGCAGGTCCATTTTCGTCCATTGAAGTCCATCGCATTTTGTCCATTCCCCTAGTTTCTCCTATTCGCCAACAGCACCGGCGCCTGCCCGTCGAAGGGGTTGTCCATGCGGCCGATGCTCTTCGCCTCCATACCAGCGGCGCGCATCACGGTGCGGTCGCCGAAGCGCTTGCGGATCCTATCCATCGCTTGGTACAGGTCCAT
>JAEUTC010000118.1 GCA_016787985.1 Flavobacteriales bacterium
GAACGTGCGCTTGGTCTTGATGTTCGAGTGGGACACCTTGTGACCGGTGATGACCTTCTTACCGGTGATCTGGCAAACCTTGGACATGGCTGATCTTGATTACGGGGCGCGAAGATAGGTAAAAGCTGGAAATGAGAACGATGAAGCACAGAAATCGCTGGTGAGCACCGGGATCCGGTCATCCCGTTATAGAAAGACCGCGTTAACCGTTCTCCAACAGGCGTTTACGCAGCATGTTCAACCCGGCCAGGGCACTGCGTTCGATGACCAATTCGCGGGTGCCGGGGAAGTTCACCAGCTTGCTTTGCACGCCGTTCGGCCCGGCCACGGCGATCCAGACGGTGCCTACGGGTTTATCCGGCGTACCGCCATCGGGGCCAGCGATGCCGCTGAGCGCCACGCTCCAATCGGTGCGCAATGCGGTGCGCACTCCGGTGGCCATCTTCTCCACCACGGGCTGGCTCACGGCGCCGTTCAATTCCAGCATATCACTGGGGATGCCGAGTTCCTCCATCTTCACCGCGTTGGCGTAGCTGACCACACCACCCGTGTAGTAGGCCGAACTACCGGGTACGGTGGTGATCAAATGGCTGACGAAGCCTCCCGTACAGCTTTCCGCAAGGGACAAGGTCTGATGGCGGTCCTTCAGCAGGCGTCCGATCACGTTCTGTAGGCGCTCCTCCCCTTCACCGAAAATGAGTTCGGGTATCAGGGTGTAGAGTTCGGTGGCTTTTCGGGCCACGCGTTCGTGCGCACCTACTGCGTCGGAATCGGCATAGGTGGAAAGGCGAAGCTTGACGATCCCCGGCGAAGGCAGATAGGCCAGCTTGATCCGTTCGGTTTCCAAGCTGTCCTCCCAGGCCTCGATCCGTTTGGCCAGCATGCTTTCCCCCAGACCGGTGGTGAGGATGGTGCGGTGTACGATGGTGGGTGGAGCGAAACGGTCCTTCAAGGCCGGGAGCACCGTGGCCGTCATCATGGCCTTCATCTCATAGGGGACACCGGGCATGCTCACATACACGCGACCTTCCTTTTCGAACCACATACCGCTAGCCGTTCCACGTTCGTTGGGGATCACCGTTGCCCCCTCGGGCAGGTCGGCCTGGGCCTTGTTCACCTCAAGGATGTCCTCCGGAGCTCGGCCCATACGCACGAAAATGTCCACCACCCGGGCTTCCACCTCCTTGTTGCGCACCAGCTTCATACCAAAGAACTCGCACAGGGTGTGTTTGGTGATATCGTCCTTGGTGGGCCCCAGACCGCCGGTGATCAGAACGACATCGCCGGTGGCGGCCGTCAAGGCCTGCAGGATCTCTCGCTTGTCGTCGCTGATGGTGAGCACCCGCTTCGCACGGATGCCGACCAGGGCGAGCTGCTCGCCCATCCACCCGGCGTTCGTATTGATGGTCTGCCCGATGAGCAGTTCGTCGCCGATGGAGATGATCTCCGCTGTGATCTCGCGTGCCATGCGGGTACGAAGGTCGGAACCTTGGCGCAAGGATGGGTCTCCCTTCCACGATGGACCACGATCCTGATGCACCGCGCAGCTTGGAATGGATAGCTTGGCGCCAGAATCATGCTCAGCCTCCCCACCAACACGGATCCGCTTTACGACGCCTCGGCCCCCCGTACCGCTTTGGACCGCTTCTTCCTGCGTCTCATCCGCGACCCGCGCGACCTGCCCTTCATCTACATGACCATCAAAGTGGCCGCGCTGATGGTGCCGCTGGCGGTACTCTTGTACATGCCCTTCGTTTCGGGCTGGCTCTGGGCAGGACTGGCCACGGTGTATTTCTACCTGAACAACGTCACGTTCAAAGGCCCGTTCGGGCTGATGATGCATTGTACCACGCACCGCACCCTGTACAAGAAGGAATACGGCGCGCTGAACTACATCATCCCCTGGTTCCTGGCCCCTTTCTTCGGTCAGAGCCCAGAGACCTACCGCGCCCATCACGTGGGCATGCACCACACCGAGAACAACCTGGAAGAGGACGAGAGCAGCACCATGCCTTACCAGCGCGATTCGGTGCGCGGTTTCCTGCATTACTACCTGCGGTTCCTGTTCACGGGCATCTACACCCTGGCCGCCTACCTGTTCCGCAAGAAGCGCAACAAGCTCATGGTGGGCGTGATCCGGGGCGAGTTCATGTTCTTGGCGTTCTGCCTGGCGATGTGTTTCGTGAATTTGCCGGCCACATTGATCGTGTTCATCATCCCCTTCCTGATCTTCCGGCTGGTGGCCATGGCCGGCAACTGGGTGCAGCACACCTTCATCTGCCCCGATGATCCTGGTAACCACTTCAAGAACAGCATCACCTGTATCAACGTGAAGTTCAACCAGCGTTGCTGGAACGATGGCTACCACATCAGCCACCACATCGACCCCACCATGCACTGGACGGAACATCCGGTCTATTTCCGCGAGCACCTAGATGACTTCGCGAAGAACGAGGCGGTGGTCTTCGCCGGCCTGAACTACATGGATGTGTTCTTCAAGCTGATGAAGAAACGGTACGACCTGCTCGCTGAACACTTCGTGGACATCGATGGTCGCTATAGGAACGACGAAGAGGTGATCGCTTTCCTGAAACGGCGTACGGCTCCGATCACCTCGAGTGCTACACTGGAGGCGCTTCCGGCCGTAGCCGCTTGAAACGCGCAACGCGGGCTTGGGGCCCGCGCTGCACATGATCCGTAAAGGCCCGGCTACTTCACTTCGTCGTAGCCGAAGATCTCGCTCTTGCTCACTTCGCGCACGGGTCCCAGCTTCTCCAGCACCTTCAGGTCCATCGCGCTCTTCTTGCCGATGACCAGGAACGTGTAGTTGCGTCCTTTCACCTCCTTGTCGAAGAAGGTGCGCATACCTTCCATGGTGATGCCCGGGATACGCTCGTAGTTCGTCTTGCGCACATCGTAGTCGATGCCGCGACGCTGGGCGGCATCCCAGCTCCAATAGATGTTCTCCTTGGTGACACGGGTGCTGGCGATCACCTTCAACGCGCTGCCCTTCGCCCCTTCGAACTGTTCGTTGGCTTGCGGCATATCGTTCATCAGCTTGAGCATGGCATCCACGGCATCGTTCAACTTATCCGCCTGGGTACCGATGAACGCACGCACGTAATGGGCATCCTCTTTCTTGCTGGGGATGCTGTAAGAGGCACTGGCGCCGTAAGCGAGGGCTTTGGCTTCGCGGATCTCTTGGAACACGATACTGCTGAGGCCACTGCCGAAGTATTCGTTGAACAGACTGGCGTAGGGCATCTTCTCCACATCGAAAGGTCCGGCCTTGCTCACGAGCAGCATCTCGGTCTGCACCATGTCGTGGTCCACGAAGAGCACGGTATTGGACGTGGTCGGTTGTTCGGTATACATACGCGGCGCAGGCAGCTCTTTCAATTTGGCGGGCACCTTGTGTTTGGCGTTCAGCAAGGCTTGTAGGTCCTTGGGGGACTTCTTGCCGTAGTACACCACGCGGTGCTTGTAGCCGGAGAGCCCTTTGACGCGATCCACCAGCGCCTTGCTGGTGAGCGCGTTCAACTGCTCATCGGAGAGCACGTCATTGAAAGGCGACTTGGCCCCGTAGCGCGCCATGTTCCCGAGACCCAACTGCAGGATGGTGCCTTTGTCCTTCATACGGTCCTGACGCGTTTTGCGGATGTCGGCCACCAATCCTTTCAAGGCCTCGTCGTTGGGCTGAGCGTCGGCCAGGAGTTGTTCCAAGAGCACGACCCCTGCTTCGAGGTTCTTCTCCAGACCGCTCAAGGTGACGTAGCAGCGGTCCTCGGTCGTGGTGGCGCTCAACGAAAGTCCCAGCTTGAAGAGCTCCTTTTTGAGGTCTGTGGGACTGAGCTTGGATGTGCCGAGGTATTCGAACAGGCTCGTAGCGACCTCCATTTCGCGGTCGTGGTTGGTCCCCATTTCAACGATGTAGCGCAAGCTGAAGAGGTCGTTGGTGGGATTGGCCACGCTGAGCAGTTCCACGCCGTTCTTGAGGGCTGTACGTTGGATGGCCGTGGCGTAGTCCACGAATTCAGGCTCCATGGTGGTGCTGGGCATCTTCTCCCATTCGGTACGCCAAGCGCTTTTACCATCGCGCTTGATGTCGATCGCCGTGATCTTGGGCTTTTCCACCTTGTGTACAGCGGACTTCTCCCCGTTGCGTTTGAACACGGCCACATGGTTATCCTTCAGGTGCTGGTTCGCGAAGGCGACCACTTCGGCCTTGGTGATCTTGGCCATACGATCGTACAGGTCCACTTCTTCGCTCCAGCGCTTCTTCAGGACGAAGGCATCCGTCATAGCACCGGCACTGCGGGCGTTGTTCTCCCCCCAGGTGCGCATGCGCCGCTGGCGGAGGTCGTTCACCACGGCCTCGATGAGCCAATCGTCGAATCGACCTTCGCGCAAGGCAGCTACTTCGCCCAAGAGCAGATCGCGCACCTGCTCCAAGGTCTGCCCCTCTTTCGGTTCGCCGCTGAGCTGGATGATGGAATAGTCGTTGGAGATGCTGCTGTAGGCATTCGCGCTGAGCACCTTTTGGGCTTGCAACAGGTTCAGATCGATCAGGCCGGCACTACCGTTGGAGAGTATGCCGTCGATGAGTTGCAACATGAGCGGGTCCGCCGTGTGCTGACCACCGAAGCGCCAAGCCAGATCCACCCACTCGGCTTCGGGACCGGAGACTTCGGCGATGATCGGCGCGGAGATCGGTGCTTCCGGTGTATAGTTGAATTCCGGCACATAGCCCTTCTCCCACTTCCCGAAATACTTGTCCACCAAGGCGATGGTGCGATCATAGTCGATATCGCCGGCAAGGATCACGGCCATGTTGTTGGGCACGTAGTACGTATCGAAGAACTCATGGATCTTCACCATGCTGGGGTTCTTCAGGTGCTCGCCGGTACCGATGGTCGTCTGTGTGCCGTAGGGATGGTTCGGGTAGAGCAATTCGTTCAACTTCTTGTAGGCCGCACGGCCGTCGTTATCCTGTGCGCGGTTGAATTCTTCGTACACGGTCTCCAATTCGGTGTGGAAGAGGCGGAGCACGGCCTCCTGCATCCGTTCGCTCTCGATGGCCATCCACCGCTCCAGTTCATCGCTGGGGATATCGTTGATGTAGACGGTACGCTCGGTGCTGGTATAGGCGTTGGTGCCCCGCGCGCCGATGCTCTTGATCATCTTGTCGTACTCGTTGGGGATGGCGTAAGCCGCGGCCACGGTACTAAGGCTGTCGATCCGGCGGTAGATGCGCTCACGTTCGGCCTCGTCGGTAGTGCGGCGGCGTTCCTCGTAGGCATCGCTGATCTGCTTCAGTACGGCGCTCTCCTTGGCCCAATCGTTCGTGGCGATGCGGCTGGTCCCCTTGAAGAGCATGTGCTCCAAGTAGTGGGCCAGGCCGGTGGCATCGGCGGGATCGTTCTTGCTGCCGGCGCGTACGGCGATATTGGTCTGGATACGCGGTGCATCGGTATTGCGGCTGAGCCATACCTGTAGACCGTTGTCCAAGGTGTAGATGCGGGCCTGGAGGGGATCGCCGGGCACGGAGGTGAAGGTGTAGGTCTTTCCGCTCGGAACAGCAGGAGAAGGTTTATCCTGAGCAGCAGCGAAGCTGGTGACCGCCATGGTGGTGAGCAAGATGGAACGCATGAGGAGTGGAATGGGAAGGAACGAAGGTCCGGAAAACGATCGGACTTGCGATGCTCAAGAGCGACGGCCGTCGATCAACCGTGCATGGTGGGGGCCTTGCCGTAGCGCGCGACCACCTCGGCTTCGAATGCCAGGAACTGCTTCCAGCGCGCATCCACATCCACGCGCCCACCGAATTGCCGGGCGAAACCAATGAAGGTGGTGTAGTGCCCGGCCTCGCTGATCATGAGTTCCCGGTAGAACTCCCGTAGCTCCGCATCGTCCACCTCTTCGGTGAGGACCTTGAACCTTTCGCAGCTGCGGGCCTCGATCATAGCGCTGAAGAGGAGGCGGTCCACCAGGCGCTCCTCGCGCGAGCCATCCTTGCGCACGAACTGCATCAGCTCGTTCACGTAGTTGTCCTTGCGCTCCGGTCCCAACACCCATCCTCTGGCATGGATGCGTTCCACCACCTGCCGGAAGTGGTCCAACTCCTCCTGGGCGATGCGCGTGAGTTCGCTGACCAGCTCGCTCATCTCAGGATGGCGCACGATCATGCTGATGGCGTTGCTGGCGGCCTTCTGCTCGCACCACGCATGGTCGGTAAGCAGTTCGGGCAGGTCCTGGTGCACGAGTTCCGCCCAACGCGGGTCGGTGGGAAGTTGAAGGCCGAGCATGGGGCAAAGATGCGGAAGAAGCCTATCTTCAGGCAGCGAAAGGCAACCCTGACACGTTCTTCCAGTATGCGACATACCCTATCCATCTACCTGGTTATCCTAGCCTTTGCCACATCCTCTAACCTCACCACCGCACAAGTGGTCGAAGTGGCGGAGAACTTCACCCCGTACACGGCGTTCGAGCGCATTGTGCCGTTGGGGCAGAACTGGGCGGTCGCTTACCGCTATAACGGACTTTCTATCCGGAACAGCGAAGGGGAGATGCTGAACTCCGTCTTCACGCCGATGTGGATCAACCCACTCGCAGGGGGCTGGGAAAGCATGGGCGACATGATCCCAACGGCTGATGGCGGGCTCTTTCTGGTCGGCCCTTCCTTCGGTTGCGACTACGTTGGCATGAACACGTTGATGCGGTTGGACGCGAACGGATCGACACTTTGGACAAAAGAGGAGATCGAGTCGAACTGGTGGTTGAGCCACCTCGCCTTGGAGCCCCAGGATCGTTTAGCGCTGGTTTCACCTACGGATGTGGTCATCACGGATCTGGATGGGAACGTATCGGGTCAATGGGAGATCGATCTGGAGAACATTCGTCGCGCCATTTGGACACCAGCGAACGACCTGTTGGTGGCCTCGGAGGATAGCCTCGTTCTGTTCAATGGCCTGGGTGAATGGATGATGGGTGGCGCGATCGAGGGCATCATTGACGTGCGTTCGCATGGCACTGGTTCCCTTGTACTGACCACATCGGCTATCCATGTCCTAGATGGCGATCTGGCCCTTGTGACCAGCGACCCCTTACCTCCAGATGCCGGCACGCCGTGTGAATTCGTTCCTGGGAGTTCAGGGTTCATCATCCGGACCGACTCCGCGTTCCTCTCTTGGAGTGAGGACCAAGGGGTGGTCGAACTGTTCCAACCTGCTCTCGCACCTGGTCAAGTGATCAATAGCACCTGGTACGCCGATGGCCGATACCTTACTGTCGGCGTGATCCAAGGCAATCAACGTAGATCAGGCTATTTCAGGACCTACGCCAGCGATGGCAGCACCTCTGAACATTACGAGGACGTGGCTTTGGAATTGACGGTGGATACGATCTGGTTCGAGGGACCGAACGGGAACTACTTCTACCACCGCGCCGATGTGACGGTGCGATTATCGGTGATAGGCGCAGCAGTGATCAACGATGTGATCGTGACCCACGAGGAATACGTACCGGTACTATTCGATTGTGTCCCCCCGAGCAGGACCGTTCGCCTCCAGAACATGACCTTAGCACCTGGAAGCGATACCACTTTCGTGATGGAGGGATTGTGGATCTCCGCTTCGCCCACACCACCTGGGTCCACCATATCAACTGAAGTATGCGTCGTCGCACAACGCCCGAACCATGTGGCCGATCGTGACCCGACCGATAACAAGGTTTGCGCAAGCGGGACGTTCTTGACGAATGTGGGGATCCACGATCAAACCACAACAGCACCGAAGATCTTCCCCAACCCCTTCAACGATCGCATCAACCTAGCTGAACTTCCTGGTGGAACGGCCACCATCGAACTCTTCGATGCTTCGGGTCGCCAGGTGTTCCAGAAGGTCGGAACGGCCAATGAACTTCGTGTCGTGATGTTCCCCCAACTCAGCTATGGTCATTATCAACTCCTCATCCGCACGGAGGAAGGCTTCATTTCGCAGAAGTTGGTGAAGGGTTCCGGTCGATAGCGGTCGGTGGTGCGTGGCGCCTTAGTCCATCCACGCCATCAATACCTTCGCTGCGGATATCGACCTCATCGACGATGACGCTGCAACAGCTCCAGTACATCGTGGCCGTGGATGACACGGGCCAGTTCAGCCGCGCGGCACGGATCTGCCATGTCACCCAACCCACCCTCACCACCATGGTGCGCAAGTTGGAGGATGAATTGGGCATGGCCATCTTCGACCGACGCACCTTGCCTGTACGCCCCACACCCGAAGGCGCTGCCTTGTTGGACCAAGCGCGTGTGGTGCTGCGCGAGGCCGATCAGCTGAAAGCCTTGGTGAAGGAAGTCCGCACGGGTACCGCAGGCACCTACCGCATCGGCATCATCCCCACATTAGCGCCTTATCTCCTTCCGTTGTTCTTGGGTCGCTTCGCCGATGACCATCCGCAGGCCCATCTCAACATCGACGAACAGCGCACCAGTCGGATCCTTGAGGGCTTGCGCGCAGGTCAGTTGGATATCGGCATCTTGGCCGGACCTGTCCACGAGCCCGACCTCGAGTCGATCACCTTGTTCCATGAACCCTTCCTCGCCTATCTGCCCGCCGGGCATCCGTTATTGAAGCAGCGGCGTATCGCGCGTAAAGAAGTGCGCCGCATGCCGATGTGGGTGTTGGGCGAAGGGCATTGCCTGCGCGACCAGGCCCTGAGCATCTGTCAGCAGGCCAGCTCTGGAGGGCACGAGAACATCCGATACAGCACGGGCAGCATAGAGACACTGAAGCGGTTGGTGAACAGCGGCTCGGGCATGACCTTGGTCCCCGAGCTTTCCGTGGGACCGGAAGACCGGAACGTACGGCGTTTCATGGCACCCGAGCCGGTGCGCGAGGTGGTGTTGCTGGTGCGCACCCCGTTCGTCAGACGCAAAGCGTTGGATGCACTTACCAAGGCCATCCGGAGCAGCATTCCGCAGCGGCTGCGCTTGTCGGCCAACGTGTCGGAGGTCATTCCAACGGGGCCCTACTGAAAGATCGTAGCTTACTCTTCCGTGGGTGCGCTATACTCCGGTGGGAGCATCTCGGGCGGCACCGGCTCTTCCTTCACTTCGGGGATCACCACGTCGAAGAAACCCTTGGGCGTGGCCTGGTTCACGGTCGAAGAACCAAGGACCGAACGGATAGGCCCGGATACTCCGCCTTCTTCGGTGATCAGGTGTGGGAACAACACTCCGGCGATGGGTTTCCAATCGGCGAAGTCCACGACACGTTCGTAGACCCGGCCGTTATAGAATTGCTCTTCAACACTGCGCAGCTTCAATCCGGTCTCCTTGTCGAAGTAAACGTGGAAGGAATTCCCGGAGGTATAGGTCATCGTGAGCTTGTACACCTCCTTGCCGTTAAGCTTCGTAGTCCCCATCAGATCGGCTTTCTCCAACACGTTGCGGTAGGCCACCTCTGGAACGGGCCGCCCGTTGAGTCGAACGATCTCGAAGCCGGCATCGGTCATTTCACCCGAGTTGGCGCCGTCGAAGTACAGCACACGTTGCCCATCGAAGGTGAACTCCTCCACCAGTTCCTCCCCGATATGGAGCTTGGAGCGGTATTGCTCGGGTCCGAACCACTCCTCGAACCTGAAGGCCTCATCCCCGCGTTGCTGCTCATGTACCAGGGTAAGGTGCCTCATCGGCGCGATCTTCTCGCGCCCACCGATGGCATGGATGTAGGTCTCCACCACCTGCTCGGCCGTGCGATCGGTGACTGGTGTAAGCACCTCCTCCCAGCGCTCGCCTTCTTCGGTGAGCTGGGTGAACGGGTCGAGCGGATCCATGCCGATACCCTTCAGACCGGCTTTGATCCGCTCCAGGTCGCCGACCACCAACACCATGGCTTGATCGGGAAGCAAGAAGAGGTTGGCCACATCCTGTACCTGCTGCGCCGATATGGACTCCAGCCGGGTGAGATAGGTCGAATATTGATCCGCCGGTAGGCCGTTCAACCGGGTATTGAGGGCGAAGCGGGCCACGGTGCGTGGATCCTCGAGACTTCGACCGAAGCTGCCCATCATGCTTCGTTTGGCCAGCTCCAGTTCTTCGGTCGTCACAGGCGCTTTGCGCATCCCCTCCATTTCATTCAGGATCTCCATCACGGCCTGGCCGGTGACTTCGGTCCTTACACTCGTGCTGGCCACGAAGCTGCTGTTGAAACGGTCCACATCGAGGCTGGAGTAGCACCCATAGGTGAACCCGTTCCGTTCGCGCAGGTTCTGCATCAAGCGGGCGTTGAAGATGCCACCCCCAAGAATGGTGTTCATCACCTGGGCCTGCTGCGCCCGGATATCCTTTGGAACGATGGCCAGCGGGAACATCACCCGCACCACGGATTGCGCGGCACCGGGGCGATCCACCACGAAGACGCGTCGTGTGCCGCTCGCAACAGTGGCTTTTTGCAGCGGCACCACGGCACCAAGACCCTCCACCACCGTGCGGCCGAATTCATCCTGTGTGGTTTTGGATGGCTTCGGATCCCACTTGCCGAAGTGTTCCTTGGCCAGCTCTTTGGCTTCCTTCTCGGTGATATCGCCCACGAACACCAGATATGCGTTCTCCGGTCGGAAGAAGTGGTGGTGATACGCCTCCAACATAGTGCGATCCACCTTGCCTAGCGTACGTTCCGTGGTGACCTCTCCATAGGGATGGGACCGACCGAACATCACGGATCGACCCACCGCTTCGGCGATGGCCTCGGGATCCTCCTTCCGCTGTTGCACCGAGGACAGGGCGCGCATCAGCGCACTTTCCAGTTCCGCTGCCGGGAAGGTGGGTTCAACCACCACGTCATGCACCACCTCCATGAGCGGCTCCAAATTCTTCTTCAACACACTGGCGAAGAGGCCGTCGTTGCTCGTGTACAGGTTGGCACCGATGGCGTCCACGGAGCGGTCGATATCGGCCTTGGTACGCTTGCCGGCACCTGCCGTGAGCAGTTCACCGAACAGGTCCACGTAGCCGGCCTTCTCCCCTTGATGGATGGGCGGGATATCGAAGCGCACCTGGATATTCACCAAGGGCAACTTGTGGTCCTCCACCACGATCACCCGCACACCGTTCGGCAACGTACTGGTGGCGTGTTCACCGATGCGGACGAGTGGTGCGGGACCCGGTGCGGGTGGAATGGAGCGATCGAGCTGTGCGGTCATCAGTGCGGGAAAAAGCAGCCCACCCAGCGCCGCGGCGCTGCAGCAGGCCCAACGGTTGTGGCCGGTGAACATGCGATCAGGGTTGGCTGTTGGGCGTGGGCAGGTAGTGCAGCACCACGCGGTTCTGGTTGACGAAATAGGTCTTCGCAGCGCGTTGAAGGTCCTCTGCGGTCAGGGATAGGTACCGATCGATCTCGGTGTTGATCAATTCGGTGTTCCCGAGCAGGCAATGGGCGGTGGCCAGGTTTCCGGCGATACCGGCGATACGACTGTTATCGGCGACCCACTCGGTCTCCAACTGCGCCTTCAACTTGGCCAATTCCTCGGCGCTGATGGGTGCGGTGGCCAGCGCGTCGATCTCCTTCTGCATGGCCGCCTCCAACTGTTCCGCATCGGTCTTGGCGTTGGCGATGGCGAAGAGCATGGCGATGCCGGGGTGCTCGAAGGGGAAGTTGAACGCTCCACAATACACGGCCACCTGTTGTCGATCCTTCAATGCCACGTTCATGCGCGCGCTGTTCCCGTTGGAGAGCAAGCGGTTCAACAGTTCGACGGCATAGAAGTCGGGCGTTCCGTTGGCGGGGATGCGGTAGCCCATCACCACCGCGGGCAATTGTATCCGGTCGTGGATGATGTCGCGCACCTCGCCGCCCAAGGGAGGCTCTACGATGGTGGGTTGCTCCACCTTCTCACCACGCGGGATATCGCCGAAGTACCGCTGCACCAACTCACGTGTGCGGGCCACGTCCACGTCACCGGCCACCACGAGCGTGGCGTTGTTGGGCACGTAGAACTTCTTGTAGAACGCTTGGTAGTCCGCTTCGCTGGCGGCATCCAGATCCTCCATATAGCCGATGGTGGGCCATTGGTACGGGTGCCGGGTGAAGGCACGCTGCAGCACCTCCATGGTCAAGGTGCCATAGGGTTGGTTCTCGTACCGTTGGCGGCGTTCTTCCTTCACCACTTCCCGTTGCGTGTCCACACCCACTTGGTCCACACGGGCGTGCAGCATGCGTTCACTCTCGAGCCACAGGCCCAACTCCAACTGGTTGCTCGGCAGCACCTCGTAGTAGTAGGTGCGGTCGCCGTTCGTATTGGCGTTGAGCACACCACCCGCGTTCTCCACCAGCTTGCTGAACTCGCCACGCTTGATGTTCGCCGAACCTTCGAAGAGCAGGTGCTCGAAGAAGTGTGCGAATCCGCGGCGGTCGGGTGTTTCGTTCTTGCTGCCCACATGGTACATCACGCTCACGGCCACGATGGGTGTGCCATGATCCTCATGCAGGATCACGTGCAGGCCATTGGGCAGATCGAATTCGGTGTAGGCGACGGCCCGTTTCTGGGCAACGGCAGGGGCTGCGAGCATGGGAACGGATAGGGCGAAAAGCAACGGTCTCATCGGCATGACCGGTCGAGCCGGGGTGGCAATTTACGGGGGATCGACCTTCGGCACCGTGGACAAGGTCGTTGTAATTTCAACCCCGATGGAAGCTCTGTCCACGGGATCCGATAGGCCCTCCGATCACCTCCGGTGGCGTGCGTTGCGCTACCTGGCCACCTTCATCATACCCCTCGGTGCCTGGGCCACCTTCACGGACCGTGGCCTGGGGTATTGGGCGGTACCGGTCGTATCCTTCGTGCTGGTGCCTTTGGTGGAATTGTTCCTCCGGCGCGACCGCGACCCGCTGACCGAGGAGGAACAGGCGCAGGTCTTGCATGACCCCGTATTCGACGTACTGCTTTACCTCCTGGTCCCCCTTCAATACGTGTTGCTGGGGCTCTTCTTGCACCGAGTACGGTCCGGCGGCTTGGATCCCCTCCAATTGGCCAGCACCATCGCCACCATGGGCATCCTTTGCGGGGTCTATGGGATAAACGTAGCACACGAACTGGGGCATCGCACCAAGCGCTGGGAACGCGATCTCGCCAGAGCGCTCTTGCTCACCAGCCTTTACATGCACTTCATCATCGAGCACAACCGGGGCCACCATCGCCGGGTAGCCACACCCGATGACCCGGCCAGCGCCCGGTACGGTGAATCGGTCTACGGCTTCTGGGTGCGGAGCATCGTGTACAGCTGGCTATCGGCATGGGAGATCGAAGCGGACCGGTTGCGAAAGGCCGGGGAACGCCCTTTCGGTACGAAGAACGAGATGATACATGCGCTGCTCTGGCAGGGTGTATTGCTGGTGACGATAGCCTTGCTTTTCGGCCCGCAAGCATTGGTGGCTTTTCTGGGCGCAGCGCTCATCGGCATCCTGCTCTTGGAGACCGTGAATTACATCGAGCACTATGGGCTGCGCCGTACGCGCACCGCCACGGGCAATTACGGTCGCGTGCAGCATATCCATTCCTGGAACAGCGACCACCTCGTGGGCCGCATCATGCTCTTCGAGCTTACGCGCCACAGCGATCACCACTGGAAGGCGAGCAAGAAGTACCAAGCCCTCCAGGGGTTGGAAGACGCACCACAGCTCCCCACCGGATACCCGGGTATGATGCTCTTGAGCCTGGCTCCACCACTGTTCTTCAGCGTGATGCATCCCCGATTGAACGCGCTAGTGGCCCGCGGAAAGGACCTGGCGCTGGCGACGAAGTGATCCTTTCACTTGACACTCGTCGAAAGAAAGCTTCATTTCGTCGAAACAATCCGCGCTTCAGCTGCGTAATATCGCACCGCTCAACCCAGTGGAAGTGAAGGAGATCGTGCAGGAAAGATTGGTCACCCCAGGGGTGAAGTCCTTGGTGGGCGACCTATGGGCTGCCTATAAAGGCAGGATGGGGGACCTGTTGGACGCCCGCACCGCCCGACGTACCGCACTCAGCAGTGGCGCGGTGGACGTGTTGGTGGAGACGGCCAACGTCCGCAGTGCCTCCTGGCAGGTGGATCCCGTGCCGGACCATCTGTTGGAACGCCGCGTGGAACTCATCGGCGGCGCCAATCGCTCGGAGCTCATCAACGGTATGAACGCCGGTGCCAAGAGCTACATCGCCGACCTGTGGAACTTCACCCCCCAGGATACATGGAGCATCCTGCGGGCGCACAAGAGCCTCAACGGCGCAGCCAAACGCGACCTGGCTTACCTCGACGATCGCGAAGGACGCGTGCGCATCAACCCGGCCACCATCACCCGCTTGATGATGGTACCCCGCCCCTTCTTCGTATACGAGGCGGCCTTGCAAGTCGATGGCACGCCCGCACCAGGGGCGTTCTTCGACCTGGCCATGGCCGCCACCGGTCATGGTACGGACCTGATCGCCCGTCAGGGTGGATTGCACCTGTACTTGCGCGACGTGCAAGGCCATTTGGAAGCACGCCTTTGGGCCAGGATCCTGGAAAAAGTGGAAGAGCACCTCGAGGTCGACCGCGGCACCATCCGGTGCACCGTGATGCTCGATACCATCCCTGGTGCCTTGGAAGCGGAAGAGATCCTCTTCGAACTACAACACCACAGCGCCGGGCTCTCCCTCGACCCTCAGGCCTATGCCGCCGATCACATCGCCTTGTTCCATGGTCCTGACCGCGCCGTACTTCCTGATCGCGAGACCATCGGCTTGAACGCGCCGTTCTTGCGCGCGCTCAGCCTTCGCACCATCGGCATTTGCCATAAACGTGGTTGCCACGCCATGGGGGCACCATCCTTCATGCTTCCCTCATTGGATCGCAACAAGGTGAAAGCGGAATACCTGGAAATGCTGGCCGACAAGGAGCGCGAAGCCGTTGACGGCCATGATGGCACCTTGGTCGTACACGAGGACATGGTGAACGCCAGCATGGTGGAGTTCAACAAGAGCATGCCCCGGGCACACCAGATGGGCTACCAGCGATCGGATGTGATCACACCGGCCGATCTGATCCGTAGACCCGAAGGCCCCATCACGGTGGAAAGCCTGAAGAGCATCCTCCGTACCGCGCTGCGCACGCTGATGCTGCGCGAACAGGGCAAGGGCTGGGTGATCCAAGGCGGGCGCGTACACGACCGCTCATCCCTCCTGTTGGCGATCCGCCTGCTTTGGCAGTGGAATCACAGCACACACGGCAACATCACGGCCACCAACCTACCGGTGACGATCGACCTGATCAAGTTCATGCTGAAGAAGGAGGCCGACAAGATGTTCGAGATCAGCGATCCGGTGATCAAGAAGCAGGTGGACCGCGCGATGGCTTACATCGTGGAGCTTGCGGACAGCGATGGTGTGCCCATGCTGTAACGGGCAGCCAGTATCTTGGTCGCGATGACCATGTGGATCTCCGTACACGACGCCTTACCGGCCGATGACCAGCGCTGCTTGTGCTATTTGCCGAAGAACGAGGTGTACCTACCGGGTAAGACGGGGGCTACGGAGATGCGCCAAGTGGTGGTGCTGCGCTTCCAACGGGACCACTTCATCAAGAACGTGAGCAAGACGGGCTACAACGGCCCCCCCCATTTCTGGCTGGGCGAAGGCACGAGCAACAAGTTCTTCGCGGAGGTATCGCATTGGATGCCGCTACCCGAAGGACCCTGAACGGTAAAGGAAAGGGTGCGAAAGCCGTGGCTCGCGCACCCTATCCAGACCGAGGCTTCGCGGACTACTTCTCGATACCGAGCAATTCCATATCGAACACCAACACGCTGTTGGGTTCGATGCGTCCGCCTGGTGCACCGCTGGCCCCGTAGGCGAGTTCGCTGGGGATGAACACCTTCCACTTGCTGCCCACGGGCATCATCTGCAAGGCCTCCACCCATCCGGGGATCACCTGCGTCACGCCGAACACGGCAGGTTCGCCGCGCTCCACGGAGCTATCGAACACGGTACCATCGATCAGCGTGCCGGTGTAGTGCACCTTCACGCTCTCGGTGGGTTGTGGCTTGGGACCGGTGCCCATGGTGATCACTTCGTACTGCAATCCGCTGGGAGTGGTGACCACACCGGTACGCTTGCCGTTCTCGGCAAGGAACTGCTCACCGGCCAGGCGGGCCTTCTCCCCTTTCGCGGCTTCTTCCGCCTTCATGCGCGTCTGCATCTTCATCATGAACGCGTTCATCACCCCCTGGAGGGTCTCCTGGTCCAGGCGCAGGGTGCTATCCAACCCATCGGCCAATCCGGCTGCGAGCAGGTCCACGTTCAAGGAATCGACCTTACCCCGTTTGAGGTTCCCGCCGATGTCCGCGCCGATGGCGTAGCTCACCGAATCCATGGAGGTCTTGATCTCGGTATTGCGGCCTTTCTGGCCTTGCGTACATGCGGTGAGCAGCGTGATGGACACGACTGCGGAAATGGAACGGACGATCATTGGTTCGTGTTAAGGGGCGCGAAGGTACTCTTTAGCCAGGCTGGGGAGCGTTATCAGCCAAGCACACGTTGGAGGAAGCGCTGGTACCGGGGGAAGCGGGGCAGATCGCTGTGGTGGCCCTTGGGGAAGGTGATCATTTCGCGGTGCACCTCCGATGGTACGGCAGCGTAGAGCTTGAGGGCGCTGGCGTAGGGCACCACGGCATCGAATTTGCCGTGGAGGATGTACACCGGGCAGGTCACGCGTTTCATGGCCTTGTCGTTCCGGAACGGATAACGCAACAACAGCCGGTACGGCAGGATCGGCAGGTAGTTCATGGCCACATCGTACAGGTTCGCAAACGGCGTTTCCAGGATGAGCATGCGTGGCTTGTGCTGCATGGCCACCGGTGTGGCGAGACCACTGCCCAACGAACGCCCGAGCAACACGATGCGCTCTTCGGGATGAATGGTCTTCGCTTCTTCATACCAGGCGTTGGCATCATCGATCAAGGCCTGTTGGCTGAGGGGCCCCCGACTCTTCCCGTAGCCTCGCGGATCGGGCATCAGCACATCGTAACCCAGCCGCACGAAGCGCGGTGCGTACTTACCCCAACGGCGGACACTGCCTGTATTGCCATGGAAGTAGAGCACCACACCGCGCGATCCCTTCGCCTTGAAGTAGAGGGCATGCAGTCGCGCACCGTCGCTGGTGGTGAGGTACCGCTCCTCGAACGGCGGCGGGAACGTGTACTTGTAACCCTTGGCCGTTCTGAACCGGATGAAGATGAAGCGCTCCTGGAAGATGGCATAGAAGAGGCACGTGCCGGCATATGCCAGCACCACGATCCCCAACGCAGCCCACAACCAAGCCATGGCCGCAAAGGTACCAGCCTCCTACGGCGATATGCCGCATCTTTGGGCGTGCCATTCTCCCGCTCGATCCTGGCCCTACTCCTACTGCTTTCGGCCGCGCCAAGCCAGGCACAAGCCGTGCGCAAGAAGCAACTTCTCATGAGCGTGGGCGGCGGTTTCGGCATCATGAACGTGTTCAGCGACCGCGCTGACATCGAGGTGGAAGGGCTCGGCGCCGGTGCGTTGCGCGCGGCCTTCGGCTATGCGGTAGGCAAACGGATCTCGTTGGGGATCCACTACGACCGCGTGGGGTCGACCTGGCACAACGGTGGACTGGACCGCCTGCACATGACCACCTACCTACTGAGCGTGGCGTATAGGCCGTGGATATCGGAGCGTTCGGCTTGGGAGTTGGAGTTCGCCTTCGGTTCATCGGCGGCATCGCTCTTCCCGCTCGAATCGCGCCTGCCGTATACCAACACAGGTGGCGCTGTGAACGTCAGCTTGCGCTATCTCAGCATGTGGACCAACACGCTCGGCGCGTTCATCGCAGCGGACCATGCCAGTTCCAGCAGCGAGGAACTGATCTTGGAAGGCGGTCTGGTGAACCCGAACGGTGAACGATCCCGCCTGCAATGGAACAGTCCCCGGATAACGGCAGGTCTGCTCGTGCGGTTCTGAGGAGACCTTACTTCATGCCGCGTTCGCGCTGAACGGTCTCGTAAGCCTCCTGCACCTTCTTGAACTTCTCACCGGCCGCCTTCTGCACCTCCTCACCGAGCTGCGCCACCTTGTCCGGATGGAACTTCATGGCCATACGACGGTAGGCTTTCTTCACCTCCTCATCCGTGGCCGTGCTGCTGATCTCGAGCACCTCATACGCTGCGGACGGATCGGCCATACGGAACATGGCGCTGATGGAGCCCAGGTCCTTTTCGCTGATGCCCATGTCGTGCGCCATGCGTTTCAGCAGGTCGCGTTCCGCGCGGTGGACCGAACCATCGGCATGGGCCAAGCCGATGAGGTAGTGCAGCAACTGCAAGCGCACCGCATGTGGCATGTTATGGCGGATCTGATCACAGACCTGATGCACGGGGATGTCGCGCTTCAGCACATCACGCAGCACGATGAGCAGTTGTGCGGCTTGCTGCTGACCGAATTGGCGCACGAAGAAGCGGCGCACATCGTCCAATTCGCTCTGCGTCACCTTGCCATCGGCTTTCATCAAGGCGGCGATGAGCACCACGAGGCTCATGGTAAGGTCTCCGCCGGTGGTGGAGCCGGTGCTGTTCACCCGGCGTTGTTCCACCACGGGTTCATCGGCGGGGCCTTGCATGTGATCCAACATGGCCCCTACCGCGAAACCCACGAGGCCGCCGATCGGCCCCCCGAAAGCCCAACCGAGCCCTCCTCCTATCCATTTGCTGAAGCTCATCGTGTCCGTGGATCAAACATGGTCCGAGGGGTCGAGGTAGAATGCCTTCTTCCAGCCCTGGTGATCACCATCGATCCGCCAGGGATAGGGCAACAGGGTGAAGATGGCATAGTGGAGATGTGGAGGTTTTCCAGCGGCGTTGCCGGAGTTGCCCACCGTTCCGAGGTGGTCTCCGCGTGCCACGATCGCACCGCGCTTCACGGCGATGGTATCCAGGTGTGCATAATAGAACAGCCGCCACTTGGGCCCAAGCACCAACACGATGTTCCCGCCCACCTCCTTCGGTCCCGCGTAGATCACGACACCACCCGCTGCCGCTTGCACGGGTGTGCCTTTCGCGGCGAAGATGTCGATGCCTTTGTGCGTGCCGGAGCGCCCCCAGGGATAGAACCAGAAGGAATCATGCGCGAAGCTGTTGCGATCCGCACCGACCACCGGCATGGTGCGCGGCTGCGGAAGAAGGAGACCACCCACCAACAGGGCCAACAGCACCAGCACGATGATGCGACGCTTGGAACGCCTTCTCGATGGTCGTGATGCGGTATCCATCCGCCTCACCAACTTCCACCGGCCCCACCGCCGCCGAAACTACCGCCACCGAAACCGCCGAATCCACCACCTCCTCCACCACCGCTCCATCCGCCGCCACCTCCTCCGGTCCAACGGCCCCGATGCTTGCGGTCCATTTCGCTCAACAGCCACATCGCGGTCCAGAAATCCACATCGTTGGTGCGGGCATAACGGTTCACACGACCGCGCCAGGAGAAGAAGATCGCTGCGATGGCGATGCCCATCACCACGAGGACCGGCCAAGGAAAGCCACCGCCGCCTGGACTGGGCTCATTGAATTCACCTTTGGCCATGGCCATCAGCGCATCGGTGGCTTGGTCCAACCCCGCGTAGTAGTTCCCCGCCTTGAAGTTGGGGATCACGTAGCCGGTGATCACCTGTTTGGCGCGCAGATCGGGGATCGCCCCTTCCAATCCGTAGCCTGTGGCGATGAAGACCTTGCGCTCACCCGGTGTACCGTTGGGTTTGATGAGGAAGACGATGCCATTGTCGAAGCCGGCTTTTCCGATGCCCCATTTCTCGCCGATGTCGAAGGCCAGGTCCGATTCAGGTAGCCCGCAGAGTGTGTCGACCACGATCACCAAGATGCGATTGCTCGTTTCGCGGGCGAACTGGGTCAGTTTCGCATCGAGCATCTCCACCTCGTGCGGATCGAGGAACTCCGTGAATTGCCAAACCAGCTTGTTCTGCTCGGCCTCGGACGGCTTCGGCAAGGCGCAATCGAAACGCGCGGCCTGGGTCACGGACCCGAGCACCAGGAACCAGAGCAACAACAGGCTCCTCATCGTGCACCGAAGCTCACATCGTTCGGAAGCTCGTTCTTATCGTCGGGCAGCAGGGGGAAGAACGCGCGGAGCTTTTCGCCTACCATGTGGACGGCTTCGGTCAATCCTTCGGCCCGTTTACCAGCGGCCAGGTGCAGCTTCAACACGGCCACCACATCGTTCCAGAAGTTGGCCGGCACGCGCGCGTTGATGCCTTGGTCGCCTACCACGGCCACCTTACGGTCGGCCACACTGAGGTAGATCAGCACACCGTTCCGGTCGCGGGTGCGGTGCATACCCAGTTCTTCGAAGATGAACGCGGCATGGTCGAGCACGTCCTCTTCGATGTGGTCCTCCAGGTGCACGCGTATCTCGCCAGAGGTGCGCTCCTCCGCGTGACCCACGGCCTCGCGCACGCGTTTGAGCTCTGTTTCCGTGAGGAAATCCTCAGCCGCCAGGACCTGGTTCACTTGAAGGAGATATCAGGGGCGTTCTCGGTACCTTCCTGGGCTTCGAAATAGCCTTTCTCGCTGAAGCCGAACATCCCAGCGAGCAGGTTGCCCGGGAAGCGCTTGATCCGCGTGTTGAAATCACGGGCCACATCGTTGTACTTCTTGCGTTCCACGCCGATGCGGTTCTCCATACCCTCGTACTGGGTCTGGAAATCCTGGAAGCCTTTCACGGCCTTCAGCTCGGGATAGCGCTCCACCGTCACCATCAGGCGCGAAAGCGCACCGCTGAACTGGTCCTGCGCCTCTTGGAACGCTTTGATCTTCTCCGGGGAGAGATCACCCGGTGTGATGTTCACGCTGGTGGCTTTCGCCCGCGCCTCCACCACTTGGGTCAGGGTCTCCTTCTCGAAGTCGGCCGCGCCCTTCACGATCTCCACGAGGTTCTTGGTCTTGTCGGCGCGCAGCTGGTACGCGTTCTCCACGTTGCTCCACTGCTTGGTGACGTCTTCGTTGAGGCCGATGCTGCCGTTGTAGAAATTCATCGCCCAAAGCGCGATCAAGGCGATGGCGCCGAGGCCGATGATGAGTCCGAGGTTCTTTCTCATGGTGGGTGTGGTGCTGTTCTTGGAGCACGAAGGTAGTTGGCGCGCTCGGACCCACCTGATCAATGCACGTGCCGATCCACGAGCGGCTGGCAGGTTGTCAGGATGGCGAACTTCGCGGCCATGCGGTTGCTCGAAGCGGACGGAAGACTGACCGGTGCAGTACGGCTGCTCCTGGGTGCCGTGAGTGGCGTGCCCGATGGGCTTCTGCGGGAAGTGCGCGTGTTCCCGAAAGAGCGCAACTGGCTGCGTTTCCCGTGGTACGCGGCGTCCCAAGGTGGTGGGGCTTTCGTCATGGGCGACCGCATTTTCGCGCACCGTCGCTTTTTCGACCCCCACGCCCACAGGGCCTTCCTCTTCCTCCTGGCGCATGAAGCGGGGCACCTACCGCATGCCGCGCGCTTCGGCACCAACAGTTTGGCCAAAGCGCGATTCGTGTGCTGGGCAGCCGGACACTACCTGCGCAGCGGGCTAAAGCACGGTCGACACGCCCACCGCATGGCACGGATCGAACAGGAAGCCGAGCGTGGAAGGTGGGTCTTGGCGGAGTTGACGCGACTCACGGCCTCGGATCCGCCATTCACCCTGCTGAGTGACGAACAAGCGATGACAGCCTGGCTTGAGCGCCACGCCCGCACCATCGCCGAACTACACCGCCGCTATCCCGGCTGGCCCTTGGTTTAGTCGATGATGACCGTTGTACGCCCGACGCGATCGCCAGCGCGGTGCTCGATCACGTAGGTCCCTTGGGCGAGAGCGGATACATCCAAGCGCTGAAGAGCGGCTGAACGGAGCGGCTGTTCGAGCAAGGCACGGCCGGCGATATCCCGCAGCACCAAGGTTCCTGTGGCATGGTCGTCCAGCCGCACGAAGATCTCCGCGTTAGCCGGGTTCGGATACACGCGCATGCCAGCGATCGTCGATGCTTGCACCGCGGTGATCACATCCTCTGGATCATAATAGAACTCTGCCGTGGCCGCCACCCCAGCGATGGCCGTGACCTCCAGCACGGGCTTGCCCATTCCGGCAGCGAGCCACTTGTACTCGATGGTCTCCGGCTCGGGAAGGCGGAATCCGAAGCCCAACTGCTCCACGAAAATGGTATCCGTGCGCTGCAAGGTGCTCTTCACACGCAGCACCTCGAAGGTGTCGGCAGGAAGGATCAGCGTACCCCAGCCATCCACTTCGGTGGTGCGCACCTGATCCTGTCCGAAATAAAGCACCGTGGGCACGCTCACATTGAACGCGCTTGTGGACACGTCGGTGTCGCCGAACTCCAGCGGGAACGGATAGATCCGGTCGATGGGTGAGCGGCGCACGCTGGTGGGGAGTCCGTTCACGTTGGCACCGAAGCCCACGTTGAAGAACCCCACATCATCCGCACGGAAATAGTCGTAGACATCGCTCAGGGAGAAGGCCTGCACGTTGAAGTCGACGCCTTTCACGCCATAATCCGCCCGATTCTGCGGATAGAGGAAAGGATTGTTGAAGTAGAACTGATAGAGGAATGGTGTGGAACTGACGCTGACGGTGGTATCCGCACCTTCCAATTGGGGCAGCAGTGCGCTCATATCCCAGGTCACACCGGCCCCGGTGAAGTCCACATCCACCCCTGTGGCCACGGTGGAACGGTAACGGAGCGTATCGTTCACGGCGGGCATATCATCCTCCCCGATGGTGATCTGGGCAGGCAGGCTGGTGGCGAAGGCGATCGAAACGGCGAGTAGCTTGTGGCGCATGGGCAAAGGTTGAAGCAAAGCTACCCGCCTTTAGCGAACCGGTCAACCGAAAGAGCGGATCTAAGAAATGTGAAGCTGGCAGGGGTTCTATTGGAGGAACCCGCCGACCGGCGCGGTGTCCGCTACCTTTGAGGCGATGCGCAACGCGATCCTCCTCACCCTGCTGTTCGTTTCGGGCAGCCTCCTCGCCCAGCCCGGAACCCAGCCGAACCTGGTGCAGTTCAGCGGGGTGGTGGTGACCGACAGCCTTCTACCGGTGCCGTTCACGAACATCCTGGTGAAGAACACCTACCGGGGCACCATGAGCGATGTGTACGGCTACTTCAGTTTCGTGGCGCAGGAAGGCGATACCATCCTCTTCAGCGCCGTGGGCTTCCAGCGGTCGCAGTACGTGATCCCCGACAGCCTGAGCGATGGCAAGTACTCCATGATCCACGTGCTCAGCCGCGATACCGTCACCTTGAAGGAATTCACCGTGTATCCCTGGCCTTCGCGGGAGCAGTTCCGCGATGCCTTCCTGGCCTTGCGCCTGCCCGCCGACGACCACCAGCTCGCCTTGCGCAACCTCTCCCCCGCCGAAATGGTGCAGCGCATGGAGAACCTGCCACCCGATGCGTACCAGAGCTTCCAATACCAGATGGCCATGGACCACACCCGTTTGTACTACTCGGGTGGCACACCGGTGGTGAACCTCTTCAACCCCATCGCCTGGGCGCAATTCCTGCAGGCGTGGCAGAACGGGGCGTTCAAGAAGAAGGATTAGCGGGAGAAAGAAGTGTGAAGGGTGAGGTGTGAAGGGTGAGGTGTGAAGGGTGAGGTGTGAAGTGTGAAGTGTGAAGTGTGAACGAAGAAAGGGTCAACCAGGGAACATGTCCTCCTTCCGCATGATCGCGCAGACCCTGTTCGGGTTGGAGGACGTACTTCGGAACGAATTATTGAAGCTGGGCGCGCGCGATATCGAGCGCCACAATCGGGCTGTCAGCTTCCGCGGGGATCTTGGTTTCCTGTACAAGGCCAACTTGTGTTTGCGCACAGCGATACGTGTGTTGGTGCCGATCGACACGTTCGCCATGCGCTCCGCCGAGGAGTTGTATCGGGGCATCGGGCGCATCGCATGGGAGGAATTCCTAACTCCCGCCGACACGCTCGCCATCCGGTGCACCTTGAACACACCTCACCTTGAGCACTCGCAGTTCGCCGCACAGAAAGCGAAGGACGCCATCGTGGATCGTTTCCGCGAGCGGTTCAAGGAGCGTCCTTCCGTGGACCTGGAGGATCCCACCTTGCGCATCCAGTTGCACATCATCGGCGATCAGTGCCATGTGTCGCTGGATAGTTCGGGCACTTCCTTGCACGAGCGCGGCTACCGCACGGACACCGGTTCGGCGCCGATCAACGAGGTGCTGGCCGCCGGTATGGTGCAACTCACCGGGTGGGATAAGCACCTTGCCTTCGTGGACCCGATGTGCGGCTCGGGCACCATCGCCATCGAAGCCGGACTGCTCGCGGGCAACATACCGCCGGGCATCTTCCGCAAGGGATTCGGTTTCCAGAAATGGAATGACTACGATGAAGACCTCTACGGCACCATCCACGATGCCGTGCTCGGGCGCATCAGCGAGGAACAACCGGTGATCATCGCCGGTGAGCGTTCCCGGACCATCGCTGATCTGGCCCGCACCAACGTGACCAACGCGCAGCTGGACGATGTCGTAGAAGTGCGCCATACGCCGTTCGAGGACTTGGAGCCTCCGCCGGGCAAGGGCATCCTCATCATCAACCCGCCCTACGGCGAGCGGATGGACCACCGTGGTGCCGAAGCCGAAGCGGAGACCGAGGAGATCAACGCGTTCTACAAGATGATCGGCGACACCTTGAAGAAACGCTGGGCGGGCTGGCAGGCGTGGGTGATCAGCTCGAACCTCGAAGCCGTCAAGCATATCAAGCTCACCCCGAAGCCGAGGATCCAACTCTTCAACGGTGCGCTGGATTGCCGCTTCATGAAGTACGACCTCTACGAAGGATCAAGGAGGTTGACGCCCCGACCTACCCGGGAAGAATAGTTACCTTTGCCGTTAGTAACGCGAAACGGCAGCATGCTCATCTCGTTCGGATCCACGAACACGGAGCGTATCTGGAAGGGGGAACAGGTCAAAGGACTTCCTCCATCCATCCAAGACGTTGCACGGCGAAAACTAAGGATGTTGAACAACGCACAGAGCCTCACCGACCTGCGTATCCCACCCGCGAACCGGCTGGAGAAGTTGGCGGGGGATCTGAAGGGCTTCCACAGCATCCGGGTGAATGACCAATGGCGCATCATTTTTCGCTGGTTGCAGGGGAACGCTTCGGAAGTGGAGATCGTCGACTATCACTGATCAACATGAAAAAACTCGCGAACATCCACCCCGGACATGTGCTGCAAGAGGAATTCTTGAAACCGATGGGGATCACGGCCTACCGTCTATCCAAGGACATCGGCATCCCGCAGACTCGGATCTCGGAGATCGTTAAAGGTGACCGTCGTGTAACAGCCGATACGGCGTTGCGATTGGCCAGGTATTTCGGCGTATCGGCCAAGTTCTGGTTGGGGTTGCAGGATGACCACGACATCGAGGAAGCGCTCCGCCTGAAGGAAGCCGAGGTGGAGGCGATCGTACCACAAGGTCGCAGTGCAGCATGATCATGCGAAGCGCCTCCAACAGAGCCATCGCCCTGCGCTGGTTCGCCGCGTTCAACGCGCACGATCTGGAAGCGCTGCTCGCCCTCTATGCCGACGATGCCGAGCACTACAGCCCGAAGCTGAAGGTGCGCCAGCCGGATACGAACGGACTGATCATTGGGAAGGCCGCACTCCGCGCTTGGTGGCGCGATGCCTTCGACCGCTTGCCCAGCCTGCACTATGAAGTGGTGAAATTGACCGCGGATGAGGAGCAGGTCTTCATGGAGTACATCCGGCAGGTGAAGGACGAAGTGGATCTACGCGTAGGTGAAGTGCTCGAGATCCGCGATGGGGTCATCGTGGCCTCGCGGGTGTATCACGGATAGTGGCGCGTTGAACGCACGGCGGTGTGGCGTGTACCGCACACCAAAACACCGCATATGCACTCCTTCCATCGCCCATTGTTGCTCGCTCCTGCCCTGTTATTCGCACTGCTCGTTCGCCCACAAGCCATGGGCAACCTCATGTACGAGCAGAACAGCCGCATCTTCTTCCAACAGGCCGAACAGCCGGTGAAAGCCACGGTGCAAGGCAACTTGCTGGTGCTGGAGGTGAACGCCATGATGAACATGCGGGCGGACAGCTACCTCGCCATCTTCCACATCACGCAATTGGGACAGTCCGCAGAGGAAGCCGACAGCTTGATGAACGAGCGCATCAACAGCTTCACGACACGTGTGAAGAAGGATGGTGTGAAGGAGGCTGATGTGTTCGCGGACATGCTCTCCTTCGTGCCCGTGTACGAGATCGAGACCACCAAGAAGCTCTTCAGCAAGACGTACCAGGAAGTGCCGGCCGGCTTCGAGATCCAGAAGAACATCCACGTGCGGTTCAGCGATGCCCGCATCCTGGACAAACTCGTGACCGCAGCAGCGAAGGAGGAGATCTACGACCTGGTGAAGGTCGACTTCTTCGTGCACCAACAGAGCGCGTGCTACGACACCTTGCGAATGTTCGCCACGAAACTCCTGCAACAGAAGCTCGACAATTTCGACAAGCTCGGCTTGCAGGTGAAGGACAGCCACCGGACCGCAGCCGAGAAGAACGGCGCCTACTTCCCGCTCGATCGCTACACCGCCTACCAGAGCCGCACCCAAACGAGTTTGAACAGCCGTCGAAAAGGCGAGGTCGTGAACGATGTGAAGAAGAGCAACACCCTCTTCTACAACAAGGTCCCGTATGGCAACTTCGATATCGTGCTACACGCCGAGATCACCGAG
>JAEUTC010000049.1 GCA_016787985.1 Flavobacteriales bacterium
TGCAACTGCCGATGTGCTGGTCAATGTGGTCACAACACCGGATGCCGGCCTACCCGGCAACATCACCGTGTGTGCTTCGGATGCGGCCTTCAACCTCTTCGACATCCTCAACGGAACTCCGGACGCAGGCGGCGCGTGGTCTGGACCTAGTGCGGTTACCGGTGGTCAGTTCGATCCGGCATCGATGGTGCCCGGGGTGTACACGTATACCATCTCCGTTCCCGCACCTTGCGTGAATGTGAGCAGTACCGTCACGGTCAGCGTAGTTCAACCTCCCGATGCGGGCACTGACGGTGCACTCACCCTTTGCATCAGCAGCCCTTCGACACCCTTGTTCCCTTCCATCGGAGGATCACCTGATGCTGGCGGAACTTGGAGTGGACCGAGCACCCTCGTTGGTGGCGCCTTCAACCCGGCGACGATGGTAGCGGGCGATTATCTCTACACCGTGAACGGGATCTCTCCATGTCCTGCCGAAAGTGCAACGGTGCAGGTGGATGTGGTGGATGCGCCGAATGCGGGGACGCCCGGTGTGATCGCGTTGTGTGCGACTGATGATGCTGTTGATCTATTCACGCAATTGGGAGGAAGCCCGGATGCGGGTGGAACGTGGAGCGGACCCAGCACGTTGGCGGGAAGTTCCTTCGACCCGGCAACGATGATCCCGGGGGTATACACCTATACGATCTCGGTACCACCGCCATGCACGAACGCGAGCAGCACGGTCACCGTATCGGTCGCACAACCGCCGAATGCTGGTCTTGATGGTGGCGTGACCTTGTGTGCCACCAGCGGCCCTACAGCGTTGATCACCGGGCTCGGTGGCTCACCGGACGCGGGTGGCACGTGGAGCGGCCCAAGCGTGGTGAGCGGTGGGAATTTCAACCCGGCTACGATGACGGTTGGCGCGTATACCTACACCGTGGCAGGCATTGCGCCATGCCCTTCCGCGTCAGCGGTCGTGGAGGTGAACGTGGTGGACAACCCGGATCCTGGAGCACCTGGCTTCATCACCCTGTGTTCCACGGATGCTGCGGTGGACATGTTCACGTGGATCGAAGGTTCGCCGGATGCTGGCGGGACCTGGAGCGGACCTAGCGCAGTGAGCGGTGGTCTTTTCGACCCGACGTTCAATACACCCGGTATCTACACCTACACGCTGACCGTTCCACCGCCGTGCACCAGCGCGAGCACCACCGTCACCGTTGATGTGGTGCTTCCACCGGATGCGGGCATCGATGGCACGACCACCTTGTGCATCTCGAGCGGCGCAACACCACTATTCCCCGTGTTGCAAGGAACACCGGATGGTGGTGGGACCTGGACCCGTCCGAACGGCACGGCCTTCGATGGCATCATCGCACCTGCCACCGATGATCCGGGCGACTACACCTACACCGTTGCGGGCACCTTCCCCTGCCCTGCTGACATCGCCACGGTATCGGTGAACATCGTTAGCGACCCCGACCCCGGAACGGATGGCACGCTGACCCTCTGTGCCAGCGATGTTGCAAGTCCACTCTTCGCCGCGCTGGGCGGAACGCCGGATGGTGGCGGCACCTGGACCGATCCCAGTGGGAACTTGTTCAGCGGAACGCTCGATCCCGCGGTACACACCAGTGGTGTCTACACGTACACCATCGCGGCACCAGCCCCGTGCAGCAACGTGAGTTCCACGGTCACGGTCGCGATCATCGCACCGCCGAATGCGGGCGACGATGGCGTGATCACCTTGTGCGCCACCGGCGAAGCGGTCGATCTCTTCACGGTGCTTGATGGTGCACCACAAACGGGCGGTACATGGTCGATGGCCGGCAATTCCGTGGATCCATTCTTCGACCCGAGCTCATCACCTGCTGGCGTCTATACCTACACTCTTCCCGGTACAGCACCCTGCCCATCGGATGCGGCCAGTGTGACCGTGGCCGTCACCGATGAACCGAATGCAGGGGAAGATGCGATCCTCAACCTCTGCATCACTGGTGATGCGATCAGCCTCTTCCCAAGCCTTGGTGGCGCGGATCCCGGCGGAAGTTGGTCTGGCCCTGACGGAGCATCGGACGGCACGTTCACGCCGGGAAGTAGCACAGCCGGTGCGTACACGTATGAGATCGTTGGCACGGCACCTTGTCCGAACGCATCCGCTACGATCACCGTTGTACAACTCAGTGATCCCGACGCGGGCGAAGATGGAGCTGCAACGTTGTGCTCCAGCAACGCACCGGTCGAATTGTTCAGTTTGCTGCAGGGCACTCCGGATGCGGGCGGCGTCTGGTTGAACAGTGCGAATATTCCCGTTGATCCATCATTCGATCCAGCACTTCAACCAGGAGGCATCTTCCGCTACATCTTGAACGTACCGCCGCCATGCATCAGCGATACCGCTTCCGTGGTGATGGAGGTGGTGCCCGCTTCCGATGCTGGTGAAGACGCTGTCGTGGCCAGTTGTGCCAACGGCGCGGTGATCGACCTCTTCGCCGCGTTGAATGGATCACCAGACATTGGCGGAACCTGGAGCGGGCCAGGTGGTACTGCGAATGGCTCCTTCCAACCCGGCACGGACGCACCCGGGATCTACACCTACGCCATCACAGCGTTGGCACCCTGTCCGAACGTATCGGCTTCGGTGACGGTGAGCATTGAAACACCGCCGAACGCGGGTGTGGACGGAAGTACCACCTTGTGCCCAGAGGCCCCCTCGATCATGCTCTTCAGTCTCCTCGGCGGATCGCCGGATGCCGGAGGCAGTTGGACCGGACCTGGTGGTGTGGCCAGCGATGGCAGCTTCGACCCCGCCACCGACACACCCGGAACATACACCTACACCGTGTTCGGCGAATTGTGTCCGGAGGATGCTGCCAGCGCGAGTGTGAACATCTACGTGGTGCCGACACCGAACGCCGGGCCGGATGCCATCTCGTGCAACCTGAAATACGACCTCGCAGCGACCGGCATTTGGGCGGCTGGCGCATGGACCGTTCCACCCGACTTCCTCATCGATGATGCGACCTCGCCCACGGCTTTGGTCTCTGCACCATCGGGAGGCTCCTACACCTTCGTCTGGAATGTGACAACTGCGGAAGGCTGTGCGGCCAGCGACACAGTGAACGTGCTCTTCACCGACGTGATGGAAGGTGGGACGACGACGAGCGATGCCATCTGCAACGGCAGCTGCGATGGCACGGCTAGCGTGAACGCCACCGGCGGCAACGGTGGATACCTATACATCTGGTCCGGAGGTGTAGCAGGTGATGAGCCGAATGCGATCGGTCTGTGCGCCGGTTCGTACAACGTGATCGTAGCGGATACCAACGGTTGCAACGTGGTGGTGCCCTTTGTGATCGGCGAGCCGGAGCCGTTGGTGATCAACGGGGTGGTAACGGCACCAGAAACATGCCCAGGCACCTGCGACGGCACTTTGGTGGTGAACGATGCTGAAGGGGTGTCCTTCACGGTGAACGGAGTCACGCAAGGGTCGCCGCTCTTCGACGACCTCTGTCCTGGAGCCTATCTCGTGGTGATGACGGATGCCAACGGTTGCGTAGCCCAGTCAGCTGGTGTCGTCGGCAGTCCACCTCCGGTGATACCGTCGTTCACCTATTCACCGGATACCATCGTGGTGACCAACGCCGAAGTGAACTTCTTGAACCTCTCCTCCGCCAACGCGGTATCGTTCGCGTGGACGTTCGGTGAAGAAGACGAAAGCACCGCGGAGAACCCCACGTACACCTTCCCAGGCGTTCTGGGCGCCATCTACAACGTATGCCTGACCGCTTACGATGACAACGGTTGCAGTAACACGGCCTGTTTGCCGATACCGATCTACGATGTGCTCGCCGTCCACGTACCCAACGCCTTCACCCCGAATGGCGACGGCATCAACGATGAATTCCTGCCCATCTTCAACATACCCCAGGTGAAGGACTATGAATTCTTGGTCTTCAACCGGTGGGGAGAACAGATCTTCGGTACGGACCTACCGGGCAAACCGTGGGATGGACGCTACGGCGGCGTGGTCTCGCAGGTGGATGTCTACGTGTGGAAGCTGATCTGCAAGGACGCCATCACGGGTGATCTGATCGAGCGAGTAGGTCACGTCACCATCGTGGAATAGCTTCGGAAAGAAGCTTGTCAGGTCAGCAAGTTCTTCGGATCTTCGTTCCTGACGGAGAACGACATGACGCGCTTCATTCTCAACGACACGCTAGTAGAGAGCACCGCAACACCCGGCACGGTGGTACTGGACATCGTGCGATACCATCAGCAGCTAAAGGGCACCAAGATCGGCTGCCGTGAAGGCGACTGTGGTGCGTGCACCGTGCTGGTGGGCGAGTTGACCGCCGAAGGCGTCGAGTACAAGTCGATGACCTCTTGCCTGCTCGCCTTGGCGAATGTGGAAGGCAAACACATCGTCACCGTGGAAGGCTTGAACATGGAGAAGCTCTCTCCTGTGCAGCAGGCCATGGTGGATGAGAGCGGCACACAATGCGGCTTCTGCACGCCTGGTTTCGTGGTGAGTTTGAGCGGATGCTGCATGACTCGCGAAAAAGTCACCGAGGACCTCGCGGTGCGTGCGATCGACGGGAACATCTGCCGGTGTACGGGCTACAAGTCCATTGAACGGGCCGCCACCAGCCTCGCCGCGCAGCTTGCTGCCAAAGATGTACAGGACCCGATTGGCTGGTCAGTACAGAACGGCTTCCTGCCTTCCTACTTCGCCGGCATCACGGACCGTCTTCAGGCAATGAAGACCGATGTTACGCGGTCCAACAACGAACAACCATCAACCAGCAACGGTATCCCGTTGAGCGGTGGCACTGATCTCTACGTGCAGAAACACGACACCATGCACCACGCGCCGGTGCGTTCGATCTTCAATGATGAAGCACTGAAAGGCATCCGCATCGAGGGTGACCAGTGCATCATCGGTGGCGCGGCAACCGCTGCGGACCTGATGAACTCAGCGGAACTGAAGGAGCTGTTACCGCAATTGGAGAAGCACCTGTTGCTCGTGTCCTCCACCTCCATCCGAAACATGGGCACCCTCGCGGGTAACTTCGTGAACGCCTCTCCAATCGGTGACCTTACCGCGATGTTCATCGCGTTGGACAGCACGATAACACTCACCACATCGGACACTCCGGGCATGACCCGGAGTCTCGCGAATGAGAGCCGTTCTATCAAGCTGAAAGAACTCTATCAAGGCTACAAACAGCTCGACAAGTCAGCAACCGAGTTGTTGACAGCGGTACGCTTCACCGTTCCGAGCAAGAACACGCGCTTCCACTTCGAGAAAGTGAGCAAACGCACGTACTTGGACATCGCCAGCGTGAACAGTGCGATCCGATTGGATATCGATGGCGACAGTATCCGCGAGGCGCATGTGAGCGCCGGTGGTGTGGCGCCGGTGCCGAAGTACTTGGCGAACACTTCCACCTTTCTCGCTGGCAAGCCGATCTCGAACGACACGGTCCGCGCGGCGATCGAGGTGATGAATGAAGAGGTCGCGCCGATCAGCGATGCCCGTGGCACGGCAGACTACAAGCGTTTGTTGCTTCGCCAGTTGTTCTTCGCGCATTTCATGGAGCTGTTCCCGGAGCGATTCACCTTGAACGAGCTCGTCGCATGAAGAACATCGACAGTGCAGGCCATGTGACCGGTCGCTCCATCTACTTGGACGACATCCCCGTGCAGCAAGGCACGCTCTACGCACTGCCTTACGACGCTCCGACCGCGCATGCGCACATCACGAAGCTGGATGTGAGCAAGGCCGCAGCGGCTCCTGGTGTCGTGCGCGTGTTGACCTACAAGGATGTCACCGGCGAGAACCAGATCGGCGGCATCATTCCCGATGAGCCGCTCTTCGCCGAGCACGAGATCCATTTCTGGGGCATGCCGGTGGCGCTGATCATCGCCACGAGCGAGGATGCGGCGGTACAGGCACGCAAGCTCATCACCATCGAGCTTGAAGAGCTCCCTGTGATCACCGATCCACGGGAAGCGCGCGCGAAAGGTGAATTGATCATCCCACCGCGCAGTTTCAAGTTGGGCGATACGGCGAAAGCCTGGTCTAACTGTGCGCATGTCTTCGAGGGCCGCGCGGACAACAACGGACAAGAGCACCTGTACATCGAAACGCAGGGCGCTTACGCCTACCCCACTGAGCACGACAGCATCCGCATCGCTTCCAGCACCCAAGGACCGACAGCTGTTCAACGCACCATTGCGCGTGTGCTGGGCATCCCCATGCACCGCGTGGAAGTGGACGTGACCCGTCTCGGTGGTGGCTTCGGCGGGAAGGAGGACCAAGCCTCTGCGTGGGCTGCGTTGGTCGCACTCGCTGCTTTCCTTCTGAAGAAGCCGGTGAAGCTGGCGATGCACCGCATGGACGACATGCGCATGACCGGCAAGCGGCATCCATACAGCAGCGACTACAAGATCGGTTTCGACAAAGACCTGAAGATCGTGGCGTACGAGGCCACCTTCCACCAGAACGCGGGCGCTTCGGCAGACCTATCACCGGCGGTGATGGAGCGCACGCTCTTTCACGCGACGAACAGCTACGCCATCCCCAACGTGCATGTGACGGCCTACTGCTGCCGCACGAACCTACCGCCGAACACGGCTTTCCGTGGTTTCGGTGGACCGCAGGGCATGTTCGTTATCGAGAGCGCTCTTGCACACGCGGCGGAAAAGCTGGGTATCAGCACGAGCGAATTACAACGCCGCAACCTGATGGCCGAAGGCAGCGAGTTCAGCTATGGCCAGATCGCCGATCACGTGAACGCCCAAGCTTGTTGGGACCTCGCCTACGCCAAGTTCGACCTGAAGAAATTGCAGGCCGACGTTGACGGCTTCAACGCAAAGAGCACCACGCACAAGAAGGGCATGGCGATGATGCCGATCTGCTTCGGAATCTCGTTCACCAACACGCCGATGAACCACGCGCGTGCGCTCGTGCATGTGTACCAGGACGGGAGCGTGGGCGTGAGCACCGGCGGCGTGGAGATGGGCCAGGGCCTCAACACCAAGATGGTGCAGGTGGCGGCGCAGGTGTTCTCGATCGATCCGTCGCGGGTGAAGATCGAGACCACGAACACCACGCGCGTGGCGAACACAAGTCCCAGCGCGGCCAGCGCAACGGCCGACCTGAACGGCAAGGCGCTCGAGAACGGCTGCAATGCGATCCTCGCCCGGATCAAGGAGAAGGCATCGCGGATGCTCAGGAGCTCACCCGACGCGATCACCATTGTGAACGAGCAAGTGCTGAACAACGGCCAGCCTACCGAGCTCGACTGGAAGAAGCTGGTGCACGCCGCGCACTGGGATCGCGTGAACCTGAGCGAAAGCGGGCACTACGCCACGCCGGAGATCCACTTCGACAAGTCGAAGGAGAAGGGCCATCCCTTCGCATACCACGTCTACGGCACGGCGGCGGTGCTCGTGACCGTGGATTGCGTACGCGGCACCTACGAGATCGACGCGGTGAAGCTGGTACACGACTTCGGCAAGCGCATGAACGATGCAGTGGACATCGGCCAGATCGAAGGCGGGCTGGTGCAGGGCCTCGGCTGGATGACGATGGAGGAGATCGTCTACAACGATAAAGGCAAGCTCCTGAGCAACGCGCTGAGCACCTACAAGGTGCCCGACATCCACAGCGTACCAAAGGAGATCACGATCGAAGCGCTCCCCACCGACGGCCATCCGCTGGCGATCCGCCGCAGCAAGGCCGTGGGCGAACCACCGCTGATGTACGGCATCGGGGTGTACTTCGCGATCCAGAACGCGATCAAGGCCTTCCGACCGGATGCGCGCATGGTGTTCGATGCTCCGTTCACGCCGGAGAAGGTATTGATGAGCTTGTATGCGTAGTCACACTGCGATGAGTACGCCCAATGATCCCCATCTACGGAGGTTCTGGTTCAGAGTCCCCGGTTCACTTGGTATTGGTGTCACTGCCTATTCGCGCTCAGAGGCAGAAGACCTCGCTCGCGAAGCCAGCATGCGGCTTGGCCGATCGTTCGATCCGTCAGACGTCTCCGAAGACGTCGATGTCGGAGACCTTGACCCAAACCATGTTGTTCCCAATATGGGCCCACCGAATTTCCATGGAGTTTGGTTCCCGCGGTTCAATGTGTAGTGCAACAATGAGCGTTGTTACATCCTTTGCAGGTATTATTGAGACTGCCAAAGCTCTTAATGGCAACGCCGATGGATTTCAGCTCTTATCCAATTGAAGACCTGTCCCTTGTCCCGTCCGAGGATTTCACAAACGAGGAGGGAAAGCTGATTTACTGTGTGTTCAACCGCAAGATTGACGCGCTAACTTTCGTTGCTGCAGAAGACCTCGACGTGCTTAGAGCGCGCGGCATACAAACGCTTGCGAACCTTCCCTAGGCCAATCTCAACGGACGACGGAAGGTGAGCGCGTGAGGGATAGAAGTGGAAAGCCCGGAGCGCGGTAATCCGCGCGAGGACTTGCAGCGGATAGCCCGACCCGAGGCTTTGCGAGGGGCACGCCCAAAAGCATAGAACGCTGATAACGCTGATCGAGCGGATCAACGCAGATAAAGCCAAGTAAGCAGCGCCTCAGATCCGCGCCCATCAAAACCATCAGCGTCATCTGCGTTCTCTTCGCCCCTCCAGGATCTTCAAGAACGAGCGGCTGCGGATCTCGTCCAGCGTGAGGCCGGTGGCGAGCGCTTCCTGCTCGCTGATGGCGCCGCAGTTGAGGCCGCGCAGGAAGTAGTTGAGCAGGCCCTGACCGGTCGCGGCATCGTCGAAGACGTCGCTGGTGAGCGTGGCGCGCGCGGCGCGTTCCACGAAGGCTTTGAGGCGCGCGGCGGCATCGTCGTAGCTCTCGAGGAAGAAGCTGTAAACGGCGGCGTAGCGCATGGGGAATTGCGCGGGGTTGAGGTCCCAGCCCTGGTAGAGGCCCTTCCAGAGCGAGTGGCGCGTGTGGTCGAAGGCCTTTTTCCAGTTGCGGTGTACCACGGCCTTGTTCTCCGCGCGCTGCTTCGGCGTGAGCTTGGCGCCGCGGTGCGGACCGATGGGCATGACGTTGGTGGCGCCATCGCTGAGCCAGAGGCCGGTGCCGCCGAGCGCCACCTTCATGGTCATGTGCGCGAAGTCGCACACGGCGTGGCCCATGTCCTGGTACTTCGCGGTGATGTTGTTGGCGGCGGTGTAGTCGTAGGTGCCGAAGGCCGTGGCGATCATGCGGCCCTTGCTGGCGAGCACGAAGCGGCGCAGCGGGTTGGCGCCGTCCTTGTCCATGATGGCCTGCGTGGTCTCCACCATCATCTCCATTTTGAGCGCGCCCTTGGGGATCTTGGTGTTGCTCTCGATCGCTTCGAAGAGTTGTACCAGCGCGGCGACCTGCTCGGGGATCGTCACCTTGGGCAGCATCACCACGAAGTTGGCGGGCAGCTTGCCGCCGGTGCGCGCGCTGAGCGCGGTGAGGAAGAGGTCGAGCGTGCGCGCGCCGCGCTCCTTCAGGTCCTCGGTGAAGGGCTTGATGCGGATGCCGATGAAGGGCGGCAGCGAGTTCGCTTTCATGCCTTTCGCGACTTCCTGTGCGGCTTGTACGGCGGTGGCATCCTCCTCGTCCCAGCTGCGGTTGCCGAAGCCGTCCTCGAAGTCGATGCGGAAATCCTCCAGCGCTTCGGTGCACAATTTGTGGATCACTTTGTTGTAGGTGGCGTAGGCCAGCCAGCCGGTTTCGTCCTTGCGCTTGGCGGGCGATAGCTTGTCGAAACGCTTCACCAGCTTCGTGATGTCGGCGGGCTTCTTCGGCAACTTCTCATGACCGGGAAGTTCCAGTGCGCGGGCGAACTCGGTGAAATCCGCAGCATTTTCCGTCAGCGTCTTCAGCGCGGCGTTGGCCATCTTCTGCGCACTGTCGGCACGGAAGAGATCGGCGCCACCGTACACGGTATGCACCGGCTGGCGATCGGGACGATCACCGGGATAGACTGCTTGGAAAGCCTTATTGGCTTTGCCGAGCGTGTCGAGGATGCGGGACTTGTCTTTGGCGGGGATGCTGGACTTCATGGATGCGAAGATGCGGGAAGTGTTGCGAAGAAAACTTGGAACACAGATGACGCGGATGAAGCTGGTCGACGCTGAATTGCAATGGAGAACGCCTAACGCATATCTGCGTAGATCTGTTCGACCAGTGTCATCTGCGTTCTACACTCCAAGCCGCCAGACCGATCAACTGCCCCGATAAGTCGAATACCCCCAAGGGCTCAACAACAACGGCACATGGTAGTGCCCATCGCCGCTCAGTTCGAACACCACTTCCACGTACGGATAGAAGCTCTTGGTCTTGTGCTCGCTGAAGTACGCGGAGACATCGAAACGCATGCGGTAGATGCCATCGGCCAGCTTGGTGCCTTGGGGCAATAGTTCCGGTGCGCGGCCATCGGCGTTGGTGGCGGCTGTGGCGAGATCCTCCCAACCGTTACCGGCCGAGCGTTGCAGGGTGATGCGCACACCGCGGGCGGGTAGGCCACGGGCGGTGTCGAGGATGTGGGTGGAGATGGTGGACATGAGCTCAGTTTTTCACCGCAAAGGCGCAAAGGGCGCAACGGTATTCGCCACGAAATACAAAGGAACGTTGCGCAGGCTTGGCGCTCTTGGCGTCTTGGCGGTGGACATCATACCAACAGCTTCTTCAACCGGATGCGCGTGATCTTGTTCTGTTCCTCCGCCGCGACGATTATTTCGTGTTCGGCATCGTTGTTCATGCGCGCTTCGAGGAGGGCGAGCATCTCGGCCGCGCTCTTGCCGGTGGCGCAGACGATGAAGATGTGGCCGAACTTCTCTTCGTAGCGCTTGTTGCCATCGGCGAGGCGTTGGATGACGTCGGCGTCGGCGCTCTCCATGCCCTTCTGCTCCCCGCCTGCCCAGCCTTTGGTGTTCGCGTACTTCTTGGCGAGGCTCTCCACATCGCCGATCCGTGGGTGGCCTTCGAAGGCTTCCATGTAGTCGTCCACGTCGCACTCCTCCCAGATCCGATCGCTGATCTCCAGCATCTCGGCCAGGCTCTCGAACGGGCGGTCGATCACCATGCGCTCCACCCAGCGTTGAGCGGCACAGCATTGAGTGAAGACCGCCGTCGCGTCGGCCTCGCTCAGTCGATTGAGTTGATCAAGTGTCATTCTTTCACCGCCAAGACGTAAAGGACGCCAAGGTGTTCGCCACGCGATTCAAACGAACGTTGCGCAGCCGTTGCGTTCATGGCGTCGTGGCGGTTCAATTGCATTCATACGATCGTCCCCCATAACCGCATACGGCTCACACCGCCATCGGGGAAGATGCTCAAACGTACGTGTGTCACCGGATCCGTGCAATGCACCTCCTGCTCGTAGTGGTGCTCGTGGTCGGCTTGGAGCTTGGTGCGCTCGATGATGGTGCTCCACATCGCGTTCGAAAGGTCATCGGTCGCGCTGTTGCAGCCTTCCAGTGTGAAGGTATCCGGGTAGTTGCCCTTGAAATGACAGGTGTCGATCAGCGCCTTCTTGATGATGCCCTTGTGCGCCAGCCGCACGATCACCCAGTCGCGGTTGTTGGGCGTGCGGTTGCGCTTGGTCTCCCAGCCATCGCCCATGTTCACGCCGCGGCCGGGCATGATCAGGTTGTTCATGTGGCTGAAGAACATGTCGTTGCACTGGATGGCAAGTGCGCCGTTCTGCGCTGCGGCCAGGTCCACGAGTTCGGTCGACGCATGCATCGACCTTGCAGCGGACCAGTCGCGTTGTACTTCGCCGTATACGCGCAGACGGGCGACACCGCCATCGGGGTAGATGTGGAGCTTGACATGGGTGAAAAGGTTGTGCGTTGTCAGTTCGGAGTTGTCAGGCTGCCGACCAGCCTGTCTGGCAACTGACAACTGCGAACTATCAACTGCCTCTACGAAATGCTGTGACCCAGGGTTGAGCACTGTCCTCGGCAGTACCTCGACCCAAGCGGCGTTCTCCCAGTCACCATCCGACGCATAACACGCTTCGATGGAACACGCCTGCGGCTGATTGCCGAGGAAGTGCGCGGTGTCGACATCGAAACCCTTGATCGCACCCGCAGCCCCGAGTTGAATGATGGCGATGTCGTGCCCTTCCGTGCGTTTGCGGCGGCTTTCCCAGCCGTCCATCCACTTGCCGCGGTCTGTGTACTTGTCGGCGATGAAGATGGGTTTGCTAGGCTTGATCAAGTTCTCCTTCTCGGCGAAGAAGTCATCGGTACACCACAGCACCTTGCCACCGAAACGCTCGGCGGCGAGGTCGATGAGATGGGTGAAGGCGGGGGCGTTTGATTCGCTTGTCATGTCAGAAACTGAACGTCAGATGTAGTCGAAGTAGCGGATCCACCAGGTCGGACTCTCGTTTCCCAAGACCTTTTTGAACTCTTCGAATCGACCATCGTAGTCAATCTCCAGATCGTCGGCAGGAAGATAAATAAACCCTTCCGCAGACAATTCCTCCTTAATAGCGTCTGGAACACCTTTTGTGCATTGTTCCTCAAAGCAGATGGTAGCCAGTCTTCCAAAGTTGCTGAAGCGTACTGCACAGTTGATGTCAGCAATCAGTCCAAACTTCCTCTTCATTTGCCTCGGAGATGGCTGCTGATATATCTCCTTGGGGAGTTTGAGGTCGAATCCGAAGCTAGCGTCTTGGACCTGATCATCAAGTAGGAACTGCAGACCAAACCGTTTGTTCAATCCTCTTTGAACGCGCTGAACACTTTGACGCAGTTCATCATACTTCATCGCCTCAGGGCGTTCCCAAGCTCCTATTTCATCAAATCGCAGGAGTATGTCGTGAAGTCCGGTCATGCGTCTCTCAACATTGCGGAACGCATGGGCGATTTGCCTAAGTCCCCTTTCATGACCGTTTCGCCTTCCACGATCGTTCGTTCTACTACCCCAAATAAGATTCGGCCCACATACGGCGTGAGCTTATGCCGGTGCTGGATCATCTCTCCCTTCACAATAAAGCTCGCCTCCGGATCCCAGATCACCAGATCCGCATCGCAGCCGGGGGCGATGCGGCCTTTCTGCTTCAGCCCAAGGAAATCGGCCGGGTGCTCGCTCAAAAGTCGCGCGACATCGTCCAACGAGAAGCCGCGCTCCTTCGCACCGGTCCAGAACGCGGGCAGCATGAACTGCAGGCCCGCGATCCCACCCCATGCCTTCATGAAGTCGCCGCTCTGCTGCTCCTTGATGTCCGGCGGTGCCGGTGAATGGTCGGTGGCCACGAAGTCGAGCGTGCCGTCCTTCAGCGCTTCCCAGAGCAGCTCGTTGTTCGCCCGCTCGCGGATCGGCGGCGCACACTTGAACTCCGTGGCACCATCGGGGATCTCCTCCGCGCAGAACACCAGGTAGTGCGGACAGGTCTCGGCGGTGATGCCCAGACCGCGCTTCTTCGCATCGCGGATCAGTGGCAGGGCTTCAGCGGCGGAAACGTGTACGATGTGGACATGGACATCGAACTCCTCGCTGAGGCGGATCATGAGGGCGATGGCGTCGGTCTCCCATTGGGCGGGGCGGGAAGCCTGGTAGCGTTGGTAGGATCTTGGGATGTTGGCGGAGTTGGTAGTTGGTAGTTCGGAGTTGTTAGGCTCCTTGGTGGTCGCATGCTGGCCTGACAACTCCGAACTGAAAACTGGGCCCTCCAACTCACAATGCACCAGCAGCTTTGCGCCGTGTTGTTTCAGGATTGGAAGCGCCTTGCGCAGATCCGCTTCGGTCACGTTCGGGAACTCGTCGATACCCGAATGCGTGAGGAAGGCCTTGATGCCGAAGACACCGGCGTTCAGCAAACCATCGAGGTCGTCGATGTTGTCGGGGATCACACCGCCGTAGAAACCTACGTTGACGTGCAGCTTCCCCTTGGCCGCTTCGAGCTTCAGCTTCAGCGCTTCCACCGTGGTCGTGACCGGGCTCGCGTTGAGCGGCATTTCGATCATGGTGGTGATGCCTCCGGCGGCTGCGGCTTTCGTGGCGGTCTCGAAACCCTCCCATTCGGTGCGGCCCGGCTCGTTGATGTGCACGTGCGCATCGATCACTCCGGGCATGATCACCTTGTCGCCGAAGCTCTCGAACGGCACACCCTCACGTTCCACGCGACCGGGCAGGACGTCTTGGATCTTGCCATCGGCGAGGATGAGCGTGGCTTCGATCACACCGGAGCGAGTGATGACGCGGGTGCTATGGATGGCCTTCGGCATTGCTAATTAGCTAATTGACGAATTAGGGATCAGCTAATCGGTCTTTGCGCCTTGCAGGATCCAACGTTTCAACACCGTCCGCTCCTCGTCCGTCATGCCCGTCTTGTTGCCTTGCGGCATCGTCTTGGTCCGCACAGCGCGCGTCATGATCTTGTCGGCCATGGCGGCGATCTGTTCGGGGGTATCGTACATCACACCGTTGGGCGCGGTGGACCACTGATCGTCAGTGGGGTTCGCACTGTGGCATTGCACACACCGAGCTTGGATCACGGCGTTGGCTTCGGCGAAGCTGGTGGGGATCGTGCTGTCCATCGTGTCCTCGAACGCGGGTGAGATCACAAAGCTCATCACCACGAGCGAGATCACGCTTCCGGCGAGCCACACGGGTTTGTTCTCGCCACGGTCCAGCAGGTTCCAGTAGTGTTTGATGCCCGCGCTTGCCACGATCATCACCATCAGGATCGACCAGTTCCAGCTATGCCCGAAGGTACTGGGGAAGTGGTTGCTGATCATGATGAAGACCACCGGCAAAGTGAGGTAGTTGTTGTGCAAGCTGCGCTGTCCGGCCTTCTTGCCCAGCGTCGCATCCAATGGTTGACCGGTCTTCGCGGCGCGCACCAAGGCCTTCTGGCTGGGGATGATGGTGAAGAACACGTTGCCCACCATGATCGTCCCGATGACGGCACCGACGTGGATGAACGCTGCGCGGCCGCTGAGCAAGTGCGTAAGCGCATAGGTCATCGCACCGAGGACCACCATGCCGACGAGTGCGAAAAGATCCTGCCGAAGGATGAGCTTCGAGGTGCACATCCGATCGTAGATCGCGTAGCCGAGCATCATGGACCCGATGCCGATGCCCACGGAAGCGGCGGGTGCAAGGTCCGCCACCGTAGGATCGATCATGAACGACCGCGCATCAGCGTAGTACACGATGAAGAGCAGCGCGAACCCGCTGAGCCACGTGAAGTAGGCTTCGTACTTGAACCAGTGCAGGTGCGTGGGGATCACCTTCGGCGCCACCTTGTACTTCTCCACATAGTAGAAGCCGCCCCCGTGGATGGCCCAGAGGTTGCCGGCGAGTTCATCACGCAGGCCGTGTGTGCGGTTGAGGTTGTTCTCCAAGAAGATGAAATAGAACGAAGCGCCGATCCACATGATGCCGGCGATCACGTGTGTCCAGCGGACGGCTAGGTTGAGCCATTCCATCACGTAGCCGTACATCGGGGTGCCATTCACCGCCACATAGGTGAGGAAAGTGAAGAACACCACCAGCGCGAAGAACTTGCAGACTTGGCGCGTGGCGATGGCCGTGGAACGCGCCTGCTCCAGGTCGAACCGGACACCGGCGGAAAGGTCTTCGCGCCTGAGTTCACCGCCCAGCGAAAGGGCCAAGCGACGGAACCAGCTGAACAGACCCAGCAGCAGCGCCAAAAGCACAACGGCCGGCCACAGCATGGGGCTGTGCAGCAACTTGGCCAGGAACGGTACTTCGGCGGACATTCGTACGAAGATGGGTCTTTCCGTTCCTTCGTGGTGCGGGCCATGGCCCTTGCACTTTGAACAGTACCCCCGTGAACAACCAACGCGACTTCTGGCTGGAGGTGCAAAAGCGGGTGCAGGGTTTTGATCCTATGGCCTTGCTCTGCGTGGTGGAGAGCATCGGCAGCAGCCCGGGCCGTGCGGGGTTCAAGATTTGCTTGCCCATTGGCAGCGAACTCGTTGGCACCATCGGCGGGGGCATCATGGAAAAGAAGCTGATCGACCTTACCGCCGATCTGATGGACCGCGAAGGGAGTTTTCCCTTCCTGAAACGACAAGTGCATCAAGCCGACATCGGCAAGGACCGTTCGGGCATGATCTGCTCGGGGGAACAGACCGTGGCGGGCTACTTCCTCTACGGCCAAGAGGCCATCGAACTGGTCGCCAGCATCATTGCTGCATACGATGAGCGCAGTGATCCACGCGAACTGGAGTTCAGCGCCACGGGCATCCGTATCGTTCCTGCCGGTGAACGACGCGCACTTGCTCCCGATGAATGGTGTTACTACGAGGTCCTGCGCGATCAGCCGCGCATCGCCATCATCGGGGCTGGCCATGTTTCCCTCGCACTTTCGCGGCAGATGGACCTGCTCGGCTTCCACGTGACCGTATTCGACGATCGCAAAGGGCTTCACACATGGTACGCCAATACCTACGCGCAAGAGAAGCACGTGGTGGACTACGCGCGCATGATCGAGCATCTACCGGAAGACCCTGAGCTCTACGTGGTCATCGCCTCCGTGGGCTACCGCACGGACGACCTGATCCTCCGGCAACTGATCCACAACCGCTACAAATACCTCGGTCTGCTGGGCAGCGCGGAGAAAGTGCGCGTGATGTTCGAGGCGATGCGGAAGGATGGTTTCCCGGAGCAGGTTTTACAGCGTGTACACGCCCCTATCGGGCTACCCATCCACAGCCGCACACCGGAAGAGATCGCGGTGAGCATCGCGGCGGAGGTCGTGCGAGTGAAGAACACGACCTAGGGCCTACTCAACGATGAACGAGTGGGCAACCACCGCACCCGCCCCATTGCTGAAGAGTAAAATGTAGTGTCCAGGTGAGATGCTACCTAGGTCCATTCTGGCTTGAGAACCACCTTCTTGGACTCTTACGAAAGCAGCGGTCCTGACCGTTCGCCCAGAGACATCCACTACTTCGTAGGAGTAATTCTCATTGGGCGATAAACCATCCAGGAGCAAGTGATCGGTCGCCGGATTCGGAAAGAGCCTGATCGGACCATCCTCCTTAAGTCCTTCTCGCTGACCCACGTTCAAGTTGGGTGCCATGTAGGTCAGGTAGTTATTACTCACTGGGGATGTTGTGCCAGTGATCGTGGTACGCTTCATCAGCTCTGCCAAATACCAGGGGATTCCCGCTTTGTAGAAACGCGCAAGGCTATCCACGGTCAGGACGGATGGTCCGGACCCGAAGGGGACGCGAAGGGTTGAATCCACGATGTCCACGCGCAGCACATCTTCGTACGTCTCATCCGGTAGAACAAGCGTTCCATAGCCGGTCACCTCTGCTGCGAATTCCCCAGATACCGAGGAGTAACCAGTGGCCCCTCCAGCAAAGAGATCGGTCCAAGAATCACCCACCACCAGTGGCAACCGAAACACGAGCTTGGGGTCGTCGTAGGCTTCAATGCTCAACAATTGCTGCCGCCCGTAATAACTGACACTATCAGCGGCCGCGCTCCACCATTGTTGCCCTTCGCCATCTCGATAAAGCGATGCCTCAGGAAAGAAGCTCTGGTTGTACGTGACCGGCCCCCATCCGACTGTACGCGTAAATGAGGCCACTGCACCAGACAGGTCCCAAATGGAATTCGCGCCACTCGATGGAAGATCGATGAAGGAGGTGGCATAGATCCAAGAATGGGTGTAACCGGAATAGGGCAGCGCGGACCCAGCGGGGATGAAAGGCTGGGCCATCGACTGAAGCCCGAGCAGTATCGCGATGGAGGTGGTGAGCGTTGTTCTCATCAGGTGCCGGCGTTATCAGCGTTGTACGACAAAAGGGCGGTTGATCATCGATCCAGCAAGGTCTCGCGAGCGAACGGTGTAATGGCCTGGTGCGAGACCCTGAACGTTGAATTCAAGGACTGCCTCTACCCCAGGTGTTCCACCGATCCGCTGCTGAAGGACCGATCTTCCCGTTGCATCCAACACCTCCAACGTGGAATTCTCGGAAGAACGAATGACCCGAACATTCAAGCGATCATCCACTGGGTTCGGAAAGAGCAGCAAACCTTCCTGCTCTGAAGGCGCATCTCCAGCAAGGTTCGTCGAAAGTGCGTCCATGTACTTCACGGTCAACGTCTGGAGCGGTGCACCAAACCCTCCACCGAACCGTGTACTGTTCCTCGCTTCCAGCAACCACCACTGGTATCCGTTCTTGAAATACTGCGAAACGGTATCCAACAGGGTTAGAGGTTCTGCAGTTGGAGAGATCCGAATGACCAGCGAGTCGATCAGATCGACACGCAGCACATCGTTCGCCTCACCCCATGGCATGATCAACGTACCGTAACCACTTACTAAGGCTTGACGTTTGCCGACTCGTGTACCGTTGCCGGTTTGGGTTCCGGCCCATTCATCGGACCAGGAGTCACCGAAGTTCATCGGGAACTTCACGACCAATTCCGGATCCTGGTAGATCAACTGGCTCAACTGCTGCTGCTGCCCTTGGAGGTAGACCGCTTCAGGTTCCAGAGAAAAATACTTCGCGCCATCGCCACTTCTATAGAATTCCGCGTTGGGCCAAATGTCTTGTTGTTGCTGGTTCGGGATCACATTCCATGCAATGGATCGCTGAGAGCTCTCCTCAAGGCCAGCGTAGTCCCAGACCACATCGGGCCCCGTCTGGGGATCATTCACGAAAGAAGAAGCCGTGATCTCCGTGTAGCTAAAGCCTAGGAACGGCGCAGCTTCATCTGCCGTAACCACGGGTTGTGCCAACAAGGGAGACGCTAAGGAAGCAAGCACAACAAGCAGAATTTTACTCATGGATGGCGGTATTTCGAAGACAAATTACAGCAATTCGTCGACGAACACAAATCATCCAAAAGGATGAAAAACGGACAAGCCCGGATCGCTCCAGGCTTGTTCATGGTATTGAGCTAGACCGACCTAAACGTCCAGCTTCGCGTAGATCGCGTTCTTCTCGATGAATTCGCGGCGCGGCGGCACCTCGTCGCCCATCAGCATGCTGAACACGCGATCGGCCTCGGCACCGTTCTCGATGGTCACCTGGCGAAGGGTGCGGCGGCTGGGATCCATGGTGGTCTCCCACAGCTGCTCGGCGTTCATTTCACCAAGACCCTTGTAGCGCTGAACGTTCACGCTGGCGTCCTTGTTGGCGCCTTTCATGCGTTCGATAACAGCATCGCGCTCGGCTTCGTTCCAGCAGTACACTTGCTCCTTGCCTTTTTTCACCATGTATAGCGGCGGTGTGGCGATGTAGAGGTAACCCTGCTCGATCAGCGGCTGCATGTAGCGGAAGAAGAAGGTCATGATCAGCGTTTGGATGTGACTTCCATCCACGTCCGCATCGCACATGATCACGATCTTGTGATAGCGCAAT
>JAEUTC010000162.1 GCA_016787985.1 Flavobacteriales bacterium
CAGCTGGGCTACATGTTCGTGGCGCTGGGTCTTGGTTCTTACAGTGCGGCGATGTTCCACGTGACGACGCACGCTTTCTTCAAGGCGCTGCTCTTCCTCGGTGCCGGAAGCGTGATCCATGCACTGGGTGGCGAACAGGACATCCGTAAGATGGGCGGGCTAAAGGGGCACATCAAGATCACGTACTTCACGTTCTTGGTGGGCACAGCGGCCATCGCGGGATTGCCGCTGCTAAGCGGTTTCTTCAGCAAGGACCTGATCCTCGCGTTCGCGTTCCAACGCTCGCCCGTGATCTTCGGCTTGTTGCTCTTCGGGGCATTGCTCACCACCTTCTACATGTTCCGCCTGCTCTTCCTGGTGTTCTACGGAACCTACCGCGGTAAAGCGCATCCGCATGAGAGTCCCCTCACGATGACCATCCCGCTGATGGTGCTGGCCGTGTTGAGCGTGGTGGGTGGTCTTCTCAACCTGCCGCACCTTTTCGGTGGACATGAGCCGATGAAGCACTTCCTCGAAACGGCCGCTGCAGGCATCGGTTACGAGCACCTCGAATTGAGCGCGCTCACGGAGATCATCCTGATGGGGATCACCACGACCCTCGTCGGTATCGTCATCTACATCGCCTACGGTCGCTTCGTGAAGAACACCACGTTGGAGGGCGAAGAAGCGGCCATGCCTGTGTTCAAGCGCCTGATCGCACAACGCTGGCGGATCGACGAACTCTACCGTGCCTTGTTCGAAAAGCCCTATGGCTGGTTAAGCACGAACCTCTTCGCCGTGGCGGAGAAGAAGGTGATGGTACCGCTGATGAACGGTGTCGGCGATGCGGCCATCCGTGTAGGCGATGTCGTTCGCCGAGTACAGACCGGCAACGCGAGCTTCCACCTGTTGGCGATGTTGTGCGGACTCATCCTTTTCCTGGTCATCACCTTAATGAGCAACTGAGATGATCGCAGCGCTACTCTTGCTCATCCCCTTCATCAGTGCCTTGGCGCTCGTGGTGCTGCGTCCAGCGCAAGCCCGTCCTATCGCGCTTGTCTCCACCTTGGCCTCCTTGGCGGTGGTGGTGTTCGCGTGGATCTCGTACGCCGGAGGCATGGTGCTCCACTACGACCTGGATTGGATGAACGCCTGGGGCCTACGCTTCGTGGTGGGGTATGATGGCGTGGGGCTGCTGATGCTGATCCTAACCGCGGTGGTATTCCCCTTCATCATCGGCGCGGGTTATGGCCAGCAACACGACAGACCGGCCATCTTCAATGCGCTGCTGCTCTTCACGCAGACCTTCCTGTTCGGGGTCTTCCTCGCCCAGAACGCGCTGCTGTTCTACATCTTCTACGAGCTCACGCTGATCCCGGTCTTCTTCCTGCTGCTGTATTGGGGCGGCGAGAACCGGCGCAACATCACGGTACGCTTCTTCATTTACACGCTGCTCGGTGGCCTCTCCTTGCTCTTCGGCCTGGTGTATCTGCTCATCCAGAGCGGCGGCAACGGGGACTTCACCGCTTTACACTCGCTCAACGTTCCAGGCGGCACACAGGTGTGGTTGTTCTGGATCCTCTTCCTGGCCTTCGCCATCAAGCTGCCGATCTTCCCCTTCCACAGTTGGCAACCGGAGACCTACTACATGGCCCCCTTGCAAGGCACGATGGTGCTCGGTGCGGTGATGTTGAAGATGGGTCTGTACGGGGTCTACAAGATCGTCTTCCCGATCGTGCCCTTGGGCGTGGAACATTGGCAGAGCACCGTGATCCTGCTGGCGTTGATCGGGGCCGTGTATGCGGGGATCATCGCCTTCCGCCAATCCGACCTCAAACGACTGGTCGCCTTCTCCTCGTTGAGCCACGTAGGCGTACTGTGTGCCGGACTCTTCGCCTGGAACACCTACGGGATCAGCGGTTCGCTGTACCAGGCCTTCGCGCATGCCATCCTGGTGGTGGGCATGCTTTACCTCGTGGGCGCCATGCATGAGCGCTTGGGCTCCACGGATATGAACGCGATGGGTGGGCTGAAGGGCGCCATGCCGCGCCTTGCCGCGTTGTTCTTGCTCGTATTGGTCAATGCCGTGGCACTTCCGCTTACCCAGAGCTTCGTGGGCGAATGGCTCATGTTCGCTGGGCTGTGGCAGGTGGATGGTTGGCTCACACTGCTGGCGGTGTCCACGATCGTGCTTGGAGCCATTTACATGCTCTACGCCTACCAGCGGGTGATGCTCGGTCCGGACCGCGCGAACCAGCAACTAGCCGATGCCACGACCCGTGACCACCTCTACCTGGTGCCCTTGATCGCGGTGACCTTGATCCTGGGTGTACATCCCGGTCCGATCCTCGAACTGGTCGATGCCCCTGTTCTGCAACTCTTGTCCAGCCTATCGGTGAACTGATATGAGCGCACTGGTCCTGTTATCCGTACTTGGTGTGGTGCTGCTCTACCTGGGCTTGTTCAACGGCCGCGGTATACTGGCGCCCGTGGGCATACTCGGGCTGGTGGCCGCATTCATCCTCTTCGCTGGCGACTGGCACCTTGAAAGTCCCTTGTTCGGTGGACTGGTCATCTTCGACACGTATGCCCGGTCCTTCTCCTTGGTGATGATCGTAGTGACCGTGCTGCTTTTCCTCTTCGGTATGGATTACTATGCCAAGGTGCGCGAGAACGTGGCTGAGCATTATGCGCTGATGGTGTTCTCCCTGGTGGGTGGCGTATTGATCTGCAGCTTCACCAACTTGGTGGTGTTGTTCCTGGGCATCGAGATCCTTAGCATTCCGCTGTACATCCTTGCCGGTGGTAAGCGCGATAGTTTCCGCAGTGGCGAAGCGGCGTTCAAGTATTTCCTACAGGGTGCGTTCGCCTCGGGTTTCCTCCTCATGGGCCTGGCCTTGATCTACGGTGCTACGGCTTCATTCGACCTCCCGGCCATCGCAGCGTGGTCGGCGGTGGCCACGAACGGAGGGAATATGCTCTTCTTACTGGGGCTCTTCCTGACCTTGGCCGGATTGGCGTTCAAGGTGGCGGCCGTGCCGTTCCATTTCTGGAGCCCAGATGTTTATGAAGGTGCACCCACCTTGATCACGGCGTTCATGAGCACGGTGGTGAAGACGGCGGCTTTTGCGGCGTTCTACCGCTTCATCGCGAACATCCAACTGCCGGGTGCCGTGGAGAACATGCTCGTGGTCATGACCTTGTTCACCCTGTTCCTCGGCAACATCGTGGCGCTGCGTCAGACGCAATTCAAGCGATTGATGGCCTATTCCAGCATCGCGCACACCGGATTCCTGCTTCTGGCGTTCTTGGGTACGGATCAGCGCACCCCTGATGTGCTGTTCTATTACCTGGGCACCTACGCCTTGGCCACCGTGGGACTTTTCGTGGTGCTTTCCCTCGCGAAGCGCGCCGCGTTGGGCGACGAGAACATCCGCATCTTCCGTGGGCTCTTCCGGAACGACCCCTGGATCGCCATCGCGGCCATGCTGATGCTGCTTTCCTTGGCCGGCATCCCACTAACGGCCGGCTTCGTTGCGAAGTACCGCGTGTTCGTACTCGGCATCGGCAATGGTTTCCTGTGGACCACACTCTTCGCGGTGGTGATGGCCTTGGTGGGGATCTACTACTACATCCTGGTCATCCGCGAAGCCTTCACCCCGAAGGACCAGGAGTCCAAGGAATTGGTGGTAGCGCCGATCAACTGGTTGGTGATCTCGCTTTGCGGAGCGGGCGTGGTGGCGTTGGGCGTTTGGCCCGCCTTGTTGCGCTTGTAAGCGTGCTCTGGTGCGAAGGAAGTCCTTCGCCTAGTCGAGGCCCAGCTTCCGTTTGATCAGTTCATCCGAGTAGGGAAGCTCGAATTCATCCTTGGGGAACAGATCCGTATTCACCCCACCGCCTACATGGGTGGATGGGTCGATGACCCGTAGCGAGGCCTTGAACGGCTCGATCTGCGAAGCGATGTCGATATCGGCCCGTTGGAAGTGTTCCTTCGTGAACGGGTCGGCCAGGCGCGCATCCAGCAGAGTCCAGTCCAAGACGATCGGCTCCATGCTTCCTATGAGCAAGAGGCCATCAGAATATGCGACGTGGGGGAAAACGGAGCAGAACGTACTGAGCACACGGGGCGTTGGACACCACGAGACCACCCAGCCTTTCGGCTTCAACCGATCGCGCACCAACGCGAAATACTCGGCGGAATAGATGTTGCCAGAAAAGGCGGAATTCGGCCTGAGGGCATCGGCTTCGATGATGTCATAGCGCGCCTCTCCGACACGTAGTTCGTAACGCCCGTCATTCACCACGGTGTTGAGCCTTGGATCGTCGAGTACGCGGTGTATCGCGGCATCATTGACGCGATCGGCGTAGTCCCGCAGGACTTTCGGCTGATTGCTCATGATCTCGAAGCAAACAAGCGTCTTGGTCTGTGGGCGTGCGGCTGCGCCGTACAACGTGCCAGCCGAACCCATCCCGACTACGGCAACGGCTTCTGGATCAGGATGCAGTAGAACGGGTATCGCGCCCAGGTCGATATGTGTGGGATCCGTGCGGTATGGCATGCGACTTTGGCCAAGACCGTTCGCGAAGACCACGCCCACCTGCTCTCCTTCGCGTTCCATGAGCTTCACGATGGAAAGGCCCGATCCATTCTCATCGATGAGAAAGCGGTCAGGGTCCTCCAGACCGTTCAGGCGCAACCAGAACTTGTCCGTTCCAGGGAGCAGGATCACCACTGCCACCAGCGCAGCGGCAAAGGTGCCGACCATGACCTTTGAGGCCTGTCCTCGCAGGTAAAGTGCGACCACGTAGCAGCATCCGAGGGCCACGATCACCTTCAAGAGCACCGCTGTTCCGAAGACCTCGAATCCGAACCACGTGACCCAACAGGCGCCGAGCGCACTTCCAACGATATTGACGAACTGGAGCCAGCCGACCTTCCGACCCACCTCCTCGAACTTATCCTGCAACAAGGCTTGCGAAAGGGAGAAGCTGAGCCCCATCAAGAAGGTAGGTGGGCTCATGAGCACCAACGGAACGAGCACATGCGTGGAAAGCAGGATGCGGGGCGTGAGATCCGGTTCGTAGCTCCTGAAATAATCCCAGAGGAAATCGATGGGGGCCCAATGCCCCAGCAATGCCACGAACACGATGAACGCAAGGCCCGTGTAGATGTACAGCAGGATCTGCGCTTGTAGGAACAGGCGCTCCACCGCCTCCACCGACCTGCGCTTGGCGATGCGGGTGCCCACATAGGTTCCAACGGCCATGCAGCCCAGGTAGATGGTCAGGAGGATGGAGAAGGTGATGGCCACGGACTTGATCAGCGAACCGAGCACCCTGAACCAGATGAGCTCCATGGTAAGCGCGGCGAACCCCGAAAGGGCATAGTGCCCACACCAGAGCACGAACCGCTTGGAAAGAACGAGCGGAGCAGGTCTGGGTGCGCTCAGCCTCGCATGACCCTCCAACGCAGGTGCAACGCTACGGCCCAACAAAAGCGCACCTAGTGCGCAGCAACCATTGAGGACTGCGCCGACAAGGATCGTATGCTCATAGCCCAGGATGCGCACCAAGAACACGCCGGTGATGAACGCCCCGACCGCCGCTCCCAACGTGTTCACGAAATAGAGGTGACCGATGAAACGGGCTTGATCGGCGAGCGCACCGAAGTGGAAGGCCTTGGAAAGCACCGGAAGCGAAACACCCATCAAGAAGGTGGGCACCAATAGGACCAGGAAGAGCAGTACGTAAAGGACGATCGGGGAACTCGTCGCTGGAACGATCACATACAGTCCATCATAGAGGATGACCTTGCTGAACAGCGCGAAGAGGAGGATGCCGAATTCGGCCAACACGAAAAACCGCAGGTTGCGATCCGGAGCGCTCCTGTCCGCGAGCTTTCCACCGTAGAGGTACCCGATCCCCAATCCTGACATGAAGGCGGTCACGATCAGGCTGATGCTCATGGTGTCCGATCCTGTGTAGAAGACCAACAAGCGCTGCCACGCGAGCTGGTAGATCAGAGCAGCCGCACCGGACAAGAAGAAGAGGATGGAAAGCCAGAAGCGCTTACCAGTGGTGATCGTGGCCTGCATGCCGGAAAAATAGACCACGTTCGGACAGCCCCGTCATCACCATGACCGATGTGCGAACAAGACAGCGCTCACTTCCCCAGGTCCCCCTCCCACTTGCTCACCACACTGGTGGCGATGGCGTTGCCCACGACATTGGTGGCGCTGCGGCCCATGTCGCAGAAGTGGTCGATCGGTAGGATCAACGCGATGCCCTCCACAGGCACCCCGAACATGCCCAAGGTGGCGGCCACCACCACCAGCGAAGCACGCGGAACGCCGGCGATACCCTTGCTGGTCAGCATCAACGTGAGCAGCATGGTCAGCTGCATGGGCAGGTCGTGGGCAAGCGGGACATCGTAGACCTGCGCGATGAAGAGGCTGGCGAAGGTCATGTACATCATACTGCCATCCAGGTTGAAGCTGTAGCCCAAGGGCAGCACGAAGCTCACCACGCGGTCCTTGCAGCCGAAACGCTCCAGTTCCTCCATCAACTTAGGCATCACCGCCTCGCTGCTGGTGGTGCTGAAGGCGATGGTGATGGGCTGCACGATCCGGCGCATCAACTCCTTCATGCGGCGGCCCAGGAAGAGGAAGCCCGCCGCAAGGAGGATCGTCCAGAGCACGGCCAGACCTAGGTAGAACTGCCCGATATAGACGGCGTAGGTGCTCAACACGCCCAAGCCGTGGATGGCGATGACGGCGGCGATGGCCCCGAACACACCGAGGGGCGCGAAGTTCATCACATAGCCCACCATCTTCAGGATCACATGGGCCACGCTCTCCAGCAGCTTCACCACAGGCATGGCATAGTCACCGATGCTGGCGCAGGCTACCCCGAAGAAGATGCTGAACACCACGATCTGCAACACCTCGTTGGTGGCCATCGCTTCGATGATGCTCTTGGGGAAGAGGTGCGCGATGAAGTCCTTCAGGGTGAAGGAACCCGTCTTCCCGATCACGTCCGCGGCATCGCCACTGGCCTGCAACTGAAGGCCCACCCCGGGTTCGAGCAGGTTCACCAGCACCATACCGAGCAACAAGCTGATCAAGGAGGCGGACATGAACCAGAGCAAGGCACGACCGCCCACGCGGCCAACGGTCTTCATGTCACCCAGCTTCGCGATACCCACCACCAGCGTGCTGAAGACCAGCGGCGCGATGATCATCTTCACCAAACGCAGGAAGATCTCGGTGAGGATCTTCAGGTTATCGGCGACCTCCTTCCGCGCGCCCTCCTCCATACCGGTGTGCATGCCGTAACCCACCACGATGCCGATCACCATGGCGATGAGGATCCACAACGTGAGGCGATTGGTCTTGGACATCATGGGCGGGAGGAGGCGAGTTTACTGTGGCGGTATCCGTAGGCGAAATAGCACGCCAGCCCGATGACCAGCCATACCGCGAACCAGAACCAGTTGCTCACGGCCATCCCGGTGAGGAGATAACAGCACGAGAGCAACCCGAGCACCGGTATCAACGACCAGTTCTTGAGGTGTGCCAACACCACCACGAGCACGGTGATGGGCCAGAACACGAGCTGAGGGATCTGCTGTGCCGCATGCTCCACATCGATCGCCAACAACCCGGGGAAATATGAAGGCACACCGTAAGCAACGATCGCGATCACCACGAGGAGCATGGCGGGCGCGGTCCACCGGCTGTTGATATGGGGTAGGTGGAAACGTCCTGCGGTCTTCGCCCGCTGCGGCAACACCAGTACACCACCACAAACGAGCACGAAGGCGAAGAGCGTTCCGATGCTGGTGAAGTCGAGGATGAAACTCTCGTCGGTGAAGAAGATCGGCAGGCCCACCACAAGCCCCGTAACGATGGTGCTGAATCCGGGTGTCTTGTACTTCGGGTGGATGCTCGCGAACTTCTTCGGAAGGAGGCCATCGCGGCTCATGCTCATCCAGATGCGCGGTTGGCCGAGTTGGAACACCAACATCACGCTGGTCATGGCCACCACCGCGGCGATGCTCACGATGAAGAGCATCCACTTCACGCCACGTAAAGCGAACACCTCGGCCAGCGGATCGCTCACCCCGAGCTGCGACCAACTCACCATGCCGGTGAGCACCAACGCGAGCAGGATGTAGACGATGGTGCAGATCACGAGCGACCATATCATACCGCGCGGCAGATCGCGCTGCGGGTCCTTGCTTTCTTCGGCCAAGGTGCTCACGGCATCGAAGCCGATGTAAGCGAAGAAGACCGCGCTCACACCCGCCATCACACCACCGAAGCCGTTCGGCATGAAGGGCGTCCAATTCGCGATGTCCACGTAGAAGGCGCCGACCACCACCACCAGCGCGATGATCGCCAGCTTTACGATCACCATGGCGTTGCTGGCGTTACGGCTCTCCTTCACGCCCGTGTAGACGAGCCATGTGATCAACGCATTGATCATCACTGCAGGCAGGTCGAAGATGATGCGGAGGCCACCCACCATCGGAGCGGAATTCCACGCGGTGAGTCCCTCTCCTGCCGTTCCTTCCGCAAAGGCCTTACTCGCGGATCGATAGTTGGTGGTCAACCATTCGGGCAGGTGCAGTCCGAGCCCTTCCAACAGGTTGGTGAAGTAGCCGCTCCAACTGAAGGCCACGTAGATGTTGCCGATGCTGTACTCCATGAGCAAGGCCCAACCGATGATCCAGGCGAAGAGCTCACCGAAGCTCACGTAGGCATAGGTGTATGCGCTGCCACTGGCGGGCACACGCGCGGCGAACTCCGCGTAGCACAGCGCGGTGAACCCGCAGGCGATCCCACAGAGCACGAAGAGCAACACCACACCCGGCCCGCCGCTGAAGCAGGCCTGCCCCATGCTGCTGAAGCTGCCCGCGCCGATGATGGCGGCGATACCGAAGAAGGTGAGGTCCCGAACGCTAAGGTGCCGACCAAGGGTATGCCCACCGTGTATCTCCCCTTCGCTGGCGGAAACGGAGTCGAGCGGCTTCTTACGGAAAAGACCCATGCTGATCGACGCACAATGTAAGCGGGTGCGGCTTACCGGAGAACAGAAAGGGGGCCGAAGCCCCCTCTCCTTTTCCGTGTATGTAGACCTACTGCAATTCGCAGGTGCCAGCAGCCACGTCCTTCAGCTCCTTGCTCATCAGCATATCGCTGGACTGCTTGGTACGCTCCGTGCCGGTGTTCAGGTCTTTCACCTTTTGGAACCAGCACTTGGCTGTAGCCACGTCCTTTGATCCGTAGAAGTGGTGGAAGGCCAGGTAGAACATCGCCTCCTCGGCATCCTTCGAGGCCTTGCCGGCGATCTCCTCGGGCTTCATCTTACGGAGGGCTTCTTCGAAGTAGGGCTTGGCCTGCCAAGTCTGCTTCTCCGGATCGAGTCCCACGTTCGCGCGGGCGCGACCCAGGTAACCTTGGTAGATGGTCGGCTGCTTCTCGATGTACTTGGTCCACGCCATGTCGGCCACCTCGTATTGTCCTGCCTTCTGCGCCGCGCCACCGAGGTAGTACCAGTCGTTCACGGCCACCTTGCTCGAATTCGTCTTGGCCTGATAAGCCGCTACGGCACGATCGAAACGCTTGGCCTTCTGGAAGTAGGTGCCCGCCTCCATGTACAGGTCGGGGTCGGCGTTGGGCATGGCCGCTGCCGCCATGATCTTCTCACCGGCAAGGGAGTCGTTACCCATCAAGGCCACGGCACGCCCGTAGTACTGCAGATCGCTGGGCACCACCTTGTCCTGCGGCTGTTTGGCGAAATACGCATCCAGCGTGGCCATGGCGTTCGCACTATCCTTCAGCTCCACCTGATCATAGCCCTTGATGCGCATCAACGTGTTGTTCTCCACGCCAGCGGTCTGCAGCTTTTCGATCAGCTCCAACGAAGGCTTGTAGTCCTGTACGAGGTAGAGGAATTGCGCATAGCGCACCATGGCGCTCTGGCTTCCAGAGTTGAGTTTCAAGTACTCGTCGTAGTCGGCTTTCGCTTTTTGGAAATCGCGCTTACCGAAGTACGATTCCGCACGACCGCGGTAGGCTGGAGCGAAACCGGGTTCGATACCGATGGCCTTGTCGTACTCGGCGATGGCCGCATCGTAGTTCTTGGCACGGTGGTACACGAAGCCGCGACGCGCCACGGGTTTTGCGCTGGTGGTGCGCAGGTCCGACGCCTTCTTGTAGAGCGCTATCGGCTGGGAGGCATCGGTGGGGTTCTGCTCCCACATGATGTCGCCCTTGAGGATGTATGCCTCGGAGTCGGTCGCATCCAGTGCGATGGCAGCATCAACAGCGGCCATGGCCTTCGCCAGGTCTTTGTTGTTACCACTGAAATACCCTTCGGCCACTTCGCGGTGGGTCTGCGCCTGGAGCTTCTTCGGGAACTTGTTGGCTTTGTCCGTAGCGATGGTGATGGCCTCGGTGAATTTGGCGATCGCTTGATCACGCTGACCTTTCACCCACAGGACCTTGCCCATGCCCGCATGGTTCAGGGGCTGGCGGGGATTCACTTCCACACCCTTGGTGTAGCAGTAGGAGGCGGAATCTTCGCGGTCGTTCTCGAAGTAGTTCTCGCCCAGGTAGAACCAAGCCTCACCATCGGTGGGGCTGGCGGAGAGCACGCTACGCAAGGTGGTAGCCGCCTTTTCGAAGCGTTCGCTCTCGGTGAGGGCTATGGCCTCGGCAACGGTCTGGGCTTGTACCCCGGCCCCCATAGCAAAAGCTGTGAGCAGCAGGGCGTTACGGAAGTTCTTCTGGTTCATGTGCTTAATTCGTGACCAGCTCTACATCCCTACCGGGCACGGTCTGCGGCGCGAGGCCGCTCTTGAGGATGATGCGCTGGCCTTTATGGCCGGCCACAAAGGAAACAAAACCGGTGCCAAGACCTGTTTTCCCCTCTTTCAACACCGCGTAAAGCTTGCGGCGGAGGGGGTACTGCCCATCCGCGAGCGTGGATTGGCTGGGCGGGATCGCGGCGCCTTTCGAACTCACGCGGCAAAGGGTCATCCGCTGGCGCAAGGCCCGGCAAGCCGGATCATCCAGGTCGCTGATGTGGGCGAAGGCGATCAACCCGATGGCGTCGGGGGTGCGGGCAAGTCGGGCCAAGAGGCTGTCCACGCTTTCGACCGCGGCCACATTCTTGAGAGCGCCAGCATCCCCTGCAAGCAGCGTGTCCACCACGCTGCGCAACACCCCACTGCGGGCATCCTCAACGAGCACACGAGTGCCGCTTTTACCGGTAAGTGCTTGCTTGACCTGCTCCAGGCTTATGCTATCGGCACTGGCCCCGGGCCCCTTCACCACGGCGATGGCGTCGGTCAGGACCGGAACGTCGTCAGGAAAGAGGTTGCGCGAGCGGAAGAAGGCCACCTCATCCGCGCCCGGTAATGTGGACGTGAAGACGACACGCACTGAATCGTTCCGCATAGCCACGCGCAGATCGGATTCGGGCAGGTAGCGCACGCGTACGGTGGCATCGGCGTAGATGCTCTGGAAGACGAGCAGTTGCGCCTCGATGATGCGCTGGGCGTCTTCATCGGCCACGATCAGGATGTCTCCTTTGGTGGGTACATCGTCGCGCTGGGGGTCGGGCGCCTTGCCCTTGCAGGCGACCAAGGCGAAAACCAGCATGTAGCCCAGGTACCTCATGGCTGCTGCTGAGCTTTATTCCATCGCTGCCAAAGGAAGAAGCGCAGCACGCCGTAGCCCAAGAGGATACCGCCGATCAGCAGGCGGTGGTCGGGGATCGTCTCCTGCAACACGTCGGTGAAAAGGAAGAGGAGCCCTGCGACCGCGTAGAACGCGGACATGAACAGACGCGAGATGCTTCCGAATGACATGGCGACGGGTACGAATGAAGAAGAGCGGCTGTTCTGCCGCTCTTCCTGTTGATCACTTCAGTGTGAACCGGATGGGCAGGTTATACTGCACCCGGACCGGCTTTCCGCGTTGTTTGCCAGGCTCCCAAGCGGGCATGGCTTTCACCACTCGTATAGCTTCCTCGTCGCAACCACCGCCGATACCGCGCAGCACCTTGGGGTCGCGCACTTTGCCTTGCTCATCCACTACGAAGGTCATGTACACCACGCCAGTGATGCCGGCATCCTGCGCCATGGGCGGATATTTCACGGTCTTGCCGAGGTATTTGAAGAGTTCGGCTTCACCGCCAGGGAAAGAAGGCATCTCTTCCACGATGGTGAAGATCTGGGGTTCAGCGGCCTCAACGGGGGGCGGTGGTTCGTCGATCTTCTCGCCCTCTTGGGTCACCGTACCGGCATTGGTTTCGGTGAGCACTTCTTGCGTGGGCGGTGGTTCATCCACAGGTTCATCCACGGCCTCGAGTTGCGTGAACTGCACACTTTCGATCTTGACCGGTGGCGGGGGTTCCACGGGCGGGGGCGGTGGTTCCTCCTTCTTCTCCTCTTCGAAGAGGTCGAGGTTCACGTCCACGATCTTCTTGGCCTCCACCACTTCTTCTTCGCCACCCAGGGCAGCGATGATCTTCGGCAAGCCAACGGCGAGCCCGAATACGAGCACGGAACCCACCACGGCCATCAAGAGGCGCTTGGTGTAGTCGCGGCGCAGCACGAAGGCACCATAGTCCTGGTTGCGGTCGGCGAAGACCATCTGGTTGCGTGTGGTGGTCAGCACGTTGTTCCAGCTCAGGTCCATCGCCATGGCAATGGAAAGCGCGAGCAGGATCCCGATGAAAATGAGGTATTCCATGGCTCAGAGCTTGGCTTTTTCGATGTCGAGCAACACCTGTTCAGCGACCTTCAGCGTATCGAGCACGCCATAGGAACCGATACCGCTGATGTCCATCTCATCGACCATGTCGATCATGTTGCGGTACTTGGCGTCCTTGTCGGTCTTGATGATGGCCTTGAGGTTCTCCTTGGTGCCCTTGATCTCGCGGCGTTTCGCGTTGTACTCTTCCTCGGTGATCTTCTTCTCGTTGAACTGGCGGGCCAGGTCATTGAGCTGGGCCACCGTGGCCTTGTTCTGTTCCACCAGCAGCTTCTGCACCTTGCTGAAGTCGGTCTGTTGCAGGGTGGTGGGTGGACCTTTTTCCGTGGCTTGTTCGCGGAACTCGCCGAGGTAGTAGAAGATCTGGTCGTTCTTGGTGAGGATCAGGGTTATCGCGTTGCTCAGCTGAGTGGGCGGCGGCGGTGGCGCATCCGGCGGTGGTGGCACCGGATAGGTCATCTGCAGCGAACTCGGCTTGTACATGGTGGTGGTGAGGATGAAGAAGGTCAGCAGTAGGAAGGCCAAGTCCACCATCGGCGTCATGTCGATGTGGGTATTGCCCTTCTTCGCGCGTTTCTTCCCTTTCCCGCCGCTATCACCTCCCCCTTCGGGTACTTGTGCCATGGTGTCTTGCTTTCTTCGACCTTCTGCACGGCTGTACAACCGCCGTGCTGAAAGGTTCGATCGGTTCTACATCCTCGATGCCTCGAGGTCTGTGATCATCTTGAACTTGCTGATCTGGATACCCGGTGACTGGAAGGTGCGGATCACCTCGGCCACGCGGCTGTAGTTGGTATTCCCGTCGGCCTTGAGGGC